>CAYZNC010000022.1:10026-24079 GCA_964478555.1 uncultured Bacteroidales bacterium
TTAAATGTTCTTTACAATAAACACGGGAATTTTGACTTTGTGCCTTACCTTGTCTACGGTAGTTCCGAAAATTATGTCTTTTAGCATTTTATGCCCATGTGCTCCCATTACCAGCAGATCTGCATTGAATTCGTTTACTTTGTCGGGAATTTCATTTTTAGGATTGCCAAATCCAAGATAAACAATGGTCTCGTAACCTTTTTCTTCAATGAAAGCTTGATATTTGGCTAATAACAGGTCATCTGAAACGGTCTCGTAATCACCAATATCTTGGCCAAGTATCATGGCTCCTGCTGATTCAACGATATGAATTATCAGAATTTGGCTTTTCTGATTACCAAGCGATAATGCATGTCTTATTATCTCACTGTCTATATTGCTAAAATCCAGTGCAATTGCAATTCTGGAATAAGCAGGTTTGGTAGTAATATCGCCCAGGGTAAGGGCAGTATGTGGCGATCGTATGGACTTTATGAGTAATCGTTTCATAAATGGGCGCAATGTGATAAAGAGTAACAATGCTGCTGCAAAAATAGCCAATGGTATAACTGTAAGCCAAAGTATCCAGGGATGAGCAATATAATTGAGCCAACTAACAATTGCTTCCATGGCGAATTTTACATTCAATAATACGATAATGCTTGCAATTATCCAAGCTAAGACCTTGGTTTTTATGCCAATTGCAAATGGACCCATTCTGCGTCGGTCACTTACAAAATGAATTAACGGTATTACGGCAAAGCCAAGTTGAAGACTGAGGATAACCTGGCTTAAAACCAGTAGTTTACCTACTGATTGTTCGCCAAGGAACAAAATGGTTAAAACGGCAGGTATGATCGCTAATGACCGGGTAATAATTCGTCTTATCCAGGGCTGAATACGCAAGTTTATATAGCCTTCCATGATAATCTGGCCAGCTAGTGTTCCTGTAAGTGTAGAACTTTGACCGGCAGCGATAAGTGCAATAGCAAACAATGCAGGCGCCCATTGCGAACCAAGCAAAGGCTCAAGAAATTTATGAGCATCTCTGATATCCCCAACGTTGAACATACCTATTTTATAAAAGGTCGCTGCTGCAAGCACTAGAATGGCGGTATTTACAAAAAAGGCAAGATTTAAAGCAATCACCGAATCGATAAAGTTAAATTTAATAGCTTCTTTGATTTTTTGATAGTTTTTTTCAAATTTTCGGGTCTGTACTAAGGAGGAGTGAAGGTATAAATTATGGGGCATCACAGTTGCTCCGATAATACCTATCGCTACATATAAGGCGGTGCTGTTAGGAAGACCTGGCACGAAACCTTTAATCATTTCTCCGACAGCAGGCTTTGCCATAATCATTTCAACCATAAAAGCCACTCCGATAATGCCAATGAGAGCAAGAATAAAAGCTTCCATCATTCTCATTCCTTTATTGATGAGAAACAAAAGCAGAAAAGTATCTAATAATGTAAGGATGACGCCCACCATCAAAGGAATGTGAAATAATAACTGAAGACCAATGGCCATTCCCAATACTTCGGCCAAATCGCAAGCGGCTATGGCTATTTCTGCCAAAATGTAAAGAACTGCGTTGATAAAAGGAGAATAGGATTCTTTTGATGCCTGGGCCAGATCACGTCCTCTGACAATACCCAGTCTCGCACTCAGACTTTGCAGCAGTACAGCCATAATGTTAGACATTAATAATACCCACAAAAGTTTGTAGCCAAACTGACTGCCTCCGGCAATGTCTGTGGCCCAGTTGCCCGGGTCCATGTACCCAACACTTACAAGGTAAGCAGGGCCGATAAATGACAATAGTTTTCTAAAGTATCCTTTATGTATAGTATTAATACTTCCGTGAACTTCTCCAAGCGATTTACTATGTAATTCATTTTCTATCATACCCGGTAATTGAAATGTTTTGTGTTACTTTATTACTCAAATGCACTATAGCGGATTCATTTACTTTAACATCCATCGATTGATCAAAATCATAATAAGCCATCACTTCTAAATTGGTTTGAAGCTGAATGCTCACCTGATCGAGATATTTTAGAAAGGCAGGACTTTTGTCTGTTACGCCCACTACCAAAGCTTTATCAGTTGTCTTCAGATTACTGAGAAGGTACGAATGATCTTCCGGAAGTTGACCCTGTTCATCGGGGATGGGATCGCCATGCGGATCATTTTTCGGGTAATTTAAAAACCGGTCGAGTTTTTCTATCAGCTGATCGGAATTAATATGCTCCAGCTGCTCCGCAATGTCGTGTATTTCATCCCAATGAAAATTCAAATGTTCCAACAGAAATACTTCCCATAAACGATGCTTCCTGATCACCTTCAGTGCTTCTTTTTTACCTTTTGCAGTTAAGGTTACGCCCTGATATTTTTTATAATGCACAAGCTTTTTGTCTGCCATTTTTTTGATCATATCCGTAACAGACGAAGCTTTGGTGCTCATTCTATCGGCTATGGCGTTGGTGCTTATTCCTGCTTTTTGCTTTTGAGAAAGTTTATAAATAGACTTTAAGTAATTTTCCTCTGTATGAGTATACATGATTTATTATTTCGATTACAAAAATAATAAATTTAGACCAATAAATAAAAAAATTTAGGCTAATCTAAAAACTTAATTCATGATAACTTTTATATCTAACAGTTGTTATAATTGAATTCAATAAATCGCCCCAAAAATGTAATAACTCAGCTCTTTACCCGGTGTATTGAGCGATAACTTTATGAAAAATCTAGATTCTATGCCAGATGCAGCACATAAATATAACTTCGGAGTTGTAGGTAATTGCTCTTTTTTAGCCTATATTGATGATCATGCCAACGTAAACTGGATGTGTATGCCCCGTTTCGACAGTAGTTTTATTTTCGGATCATTACTCGACAAAGAAAAAGGAGGGGAGTTTAGCATTATGCCTTCCTATCCTGCTTTCAGGTCTCATCAATATTATCTTAACAATACCAATATTCTTGCTACGGAATTCGAAATGTCTGAGGGAAAATTCAGGGTTATCGATTTTGCGCCCAGGTTTTATCAATACGACAGGTATTTCAAGCCTTTAATGTTATTCCGGAAAATAGAACTTTTGGAAGGTAATCCGTTTATCGTGGTGAAATGCAAACCCGTAGGGGATTATGGAAATACTATTCCGGAGATCATGCAAGGAAGCAATCACATTCGTTATTTGCATCTGGACAGCCTTGTAAGACTTACTACCAATGTACCTTTAAGTTATATATTGTCGGAAAAGCCTTTTGTTCTTAATGAAACACAATATCTGGTATTCAGTTACGGTGTGCCTTTAGAAGCTCCGTTGGCAGAGACCGCCGAATTATTTTTAAATAAAACGCATGCATATTGGCTCACTTGGGTTAAGTCGAGTTACATTCCTCCCATCTACCAGGATGAAGTAATACGTTCTGCACTGGTGTTAAAGCTCAATCAATATGAAGATACAGGAGCTGTAATTGCTGCGGGAACGTTTGGCTTGCCGGAATTCGATGGTTCTCACCGTACGTGGGATTACCGCTACTGCTGGATGCGGGATACTTATTATACACTTAATGCTTTTAGCAATATTGGCCATTTTGAAGAACTTGAAAAATACTTTCATTTTATTCAAAATATAATCATGAATGAGAAGGAACGCATAGCTCCACTATATACCTTATTGGGAAATAAGGTGCCAAAAGAAAAAATGCTGGATTTAAAAGGCTATATGGATAATCAGCCGGTTCGAATTGGGAACAACGCCATTATGCAAGTACAAAATGATGTGTACGGACAGGTGTTAGTGAGCCTTTTGCCTTTATTTATTGACAAACGCCTGAATTACCTCGATGCAAAAAAAACACTTTTTATTACGGAATGGTTACTCGACTGCATTGCCAGAAATATTGATACACCTGATTCGGGACTTTGGGAATTTGGCATAACAAATCAATTTCACTGTTATACTTACTTATTTCATTGGGCTGGGTGTCTTGCCGGTATGAAAATAGGCCGGATGTTTGGTAGCAAAGAAATTGTAAATAAATCCGCCGATCTTCTTGAAAAATCAAAAAAGTATATTGAACAATGTTACAATATTGATAAGCAAGCATATTGTCAGGCCGCAGGCAGCAAACAATTAGATGGAAGTAATCTCCAGATGATTACAATGAATTATCTGGATTGCTTGGGCGAAAGGGCTTTAGAGCACCTCAAAGCGCATGAAAACGAGCTTTTTAGCCAAGGGATGTTTTTCAGATACTCCTACGACGATATAGGCAAACCTGAAAATTCATTTTTGATTTGTGGTTTTTGGTATGCTGAAGCCTTAGCAACTGTGGGTCAATTGGACAAAGCGGCCAAAGTAATTGATAAATTGCTGCTTTGTTCTAATAATTTGGGATTATTCAGTGAAGATGCTGACAGATTTGGAGGTCAATGGGGGAATTTTCCTCAAACTTACAGTCATGTGGGCTTAATTAACGCAGTATCACGTCTGGCTATTAAGCTTGACAGACCACTGTTTATTTAAATGACCCATGCTTGTTATCTATCAATAGTAACCTGAGACTGACCTTTCACGTTAAAAATAAAAAAATATAATTCACACTGGAATTTCTTAGGTGCATGGCAAACTAATTGTAAACAGGTTTTTGAGATCAGGATGGAGTAATGAAGAACGGGGTAAGATATATTGATCAGGAAGTGCTGAAGTGTATAAGGGATCAATACGTGGCGACTAATTCGCGTATTATTTTTATCGATTATGACGGGACATTAATACCTTTTACCAAATTTCCAGATCAGGCTGTTATGAATAAGAAAGCCGAGAAAATTATAACTCAATTGGCGGAAGATCTTAGAAACAAGGTAGTAATTATTAGTGGCCGTGACAGACATTTTCTTCAACATCAATTCTCTATGGCCAATATTACGCTGATTGCCGAACATGGTTTTTTTATAAAGGAACCCCACAAAGAATGGATAACTAATATTTTTCTGGGTCTTGACTGGAAAGACAGGGTCGCACCTGTTTTGAAAAAATTTGTTGACCGCTGTTCAGGCTCGTTTATAGAAGAAAAAGAAGCCTCGTTGGCCTGGCATTTCAGAAATGCAGATGACGGGACTATCCGTTTACAAATTAATAAGCTCAGGAATGAGCTGCAAAAAATAATAAAGAACGAATCGCAACTTGAAATCCTGGAAGGGAAAAAAGTACTTGAAATAAAAAGTGTATTGTATGACAAAGGTTCTGCAGCAGCTGAACTTTTGGCCGTGCAACACTACATGTTCACTATGGCCATTGGCGATGATATAACTGATGAGGATTTATTCAAAGCCATGCCTGAGGATGCCTTTACTATAAAAGTTGGAAATTCGTCCACTTTAGCCCGGTATCATCTGAAGAGGCAGGAGCAACTCTACCAATTATTCCAAGAATTGTTAAACTAGATTTTCAAAATTAAACCAGTTTGAGAGGAATATTCGTGGCGTTCATCTCTACCAGGTAATTAGAACTTTATAGAAGCCCCCCTAATGTCTTTATTTAGAAAATTACCTATGTCGGCTGTACGTATGGGTTATGGCCCATTTTAACACCCTACTTATCAGTTCGAGTGAAGTTATTATTTTCGGTCAGCCAGGTTCACATACGACTGCTCGCCAAACACATTTTTGTAAGCTGGCCGAATGATGCGGCGTGCATCAAATGTCAATTCTTCAAGTCTGTGTGCACACCATCCTGCAATACGCGACATGGCAAACAAGGGGGTATAAACAGAATCTTTAATTCCAATACAACTATAAACAAAGCCGGAATAAAAGTCGACATTTGCACAAACACGTTTTGCCACCTTATCACCTTTGAATTCGTAAAATATTTTTGGAGCCAGCGTTTCAATCATCGAATATAATTCAAATTCATCCAACCGACCCTTTTCTTTGGCTAGTTCCTTGGCCTGTTTTTTTAGTAACAAGGCGCGTGGATCAGATACTGTATAGACCGCATGACCTATTCCGTAGATTTTGCCGGAATTATCGTATGCCTTTTTCTTAAGTATTTTAAGGAGGTACTCGGTAACCTCTTTTTCGCTATCCCAATTATTTACGTTTTGTTTAATATTTTCCATCATACCAAGAACCTCGTGATTTGCCCCTCCGTGCAAAGGGCCCTTAAGTGAAGCTATGGCTGACGTAACTGCCGAATAAGTATCCGTTCCTGAGGAACTTGTGACCCTTATCGTGAAGGTTGAATTGTTTCCTCCTCCATGGTCGGCATGCAAAATGAGTGCAAGATCAAGAATATCGGCTTCCAGTTGCGTAAACTTTTCTTCTCCTTTTAGCATCAGAAGAAAATTTTCGGCAGTGCTAAGTTTTGGATTAGGATGGCGAATGGAGAGAGTTTTACGTAAGTACGCGTGACGGACGGTATGATATGAATAAGCTATAATGGTGGGGATCTTGGCAATTAAATTAAGCGATTGATCCACAAGATTTTGAATCGAGGTATCTTCTGCTTTTTGGTCGAGTGTGTAAAGGCCGAGTACTGAACGGGCTAGTATATTCATTATGTCCTGCCCTTTGAGAGAGAGGATCATATTCTTTGTATAGCTATCGGGAAGTTCACGCAGTTCGCCCATGTAGCTCATAAACTCTTCCAATTCGCTCTGATTAGGTAACTTTCCGGAAAGCAGCAGGTATACCACTTCGTCAAAACCATGTCTTTTTTGCTCGATTGCACCTTTTACCAAATCTTCCACATTTATGCCGCGATAAATTAATTTACCATCGCATGGTATCATTTTGTCACCTTCCTTTTGGTAGCCAATAACGTCGCCAATATTGGTGAGCCCTACAAGTACGCCTGTATGATCAGCATTACGAAGTCCCCGTTTCACATTATATTTTTCAAATAATTCGGGATCAATGTAAGAGGCATTTTTAACATCTTCCGATAACCGATTCACAATGCCAGAACCCAGGGTATTTTTTGTTGTTAAATCTTCCATTTTTGTAATTTTTTTAAAGGGTTAAACAATGATTGATAGATTGTGAACTGGCCCGGCTCATAATCAAAAAGTTTGGCAAATTTAAATAAAACAAACTTAATCCTGCCCTGGCTGGTTAAAAATGTATCATTATTTCTCAGGAAATAGTAAAAAACTTTTGACTAAGTCAATTGTTGAGCTACACAAAGCCGTTGATCTTTTAGATTACTAAAAAATAATGGAATAATATTTTATAAAATGCAACAAACGCTTTTCAAATTAGTGGACGGCATCAATATACTTCCATTTGATGGTGAGGCCTTGTTTTATCCTGATTTTTTATCGCCTCAGGAAAGTCAGTTTTATTTCGACCATATACTTCATTCATTCACCTGGAAACAGGAAAAAATTACGATTTATGATAAGGAAATGATGCAACCTAGACTGACAGCTTTCTGCGGAGATGAGTACCGCGATCTGGAATATTCCGATACAATCATTAAGCCCCAACCCTGGACGGAAAAAATGATTGTATTAAAGCAAAAGTGCGAGGCTATTGCCGGAGTGAGTTTTACAAACGCATTGTTTAATTTGTACAGGGATGGAAAAGACAGTGTGAGCTGGCACCGGGACAAAGAAAAAAATTGGGGTGCAGAACCTGTTATTGCGTCGGTAAGCTTGGGTGCAGCAAGAACTTTTCAGCTTCGAAATTATAAGGATAAAAAAATTACAAGATCTGTTGAATTAACACCAGGTAGTTTACTGATTATGCGGGGCGCAATTCAACGGTGCTGGGAGCATCAGGTTCCCAAAACAAATAAACGAATTGGGGCAAGAATTAATATCACTTTTAGAATATTGGTTTAATGAACCGTAAAACGACAGGAATTATTTTATACCGCAAAGATGCGAAGAGATCGGTGACGACCAGGCTTTGCTAGAGAGACCTCAAAGGTTTTCAAAACCTTTGAGGTCTTGTTCTGCTTCAAGGCTTTGGCGCACCTTTTTTTTTATTTTTTCATATTCATTTCTTTAAAGTTGGCTTTTTACTTCTGATTCGCAAATAATGTAAAAATCATGGATATTGAAAAAAACAGAATCCATATTGGTATTGCAAAATAGTTTGAATCTATTATAAAAAATGCAATTATTGATAAAATCATTGTACTCAGTGACAAAAAAAATAGAAATCCGCTTTTTGTTTCAAATAAACTCTTTTGAAATGGTTTAATTTTTTTTAATTCATGCAATAACTCTTTAAAATCATCACTTTTAGTATAAAAACCATAATAAGCCTTTTTAAACTTAATGCTCTTTCCATTTTCTTGTTTAATTTTTATAATTTCTCTAAAAGCGTATCTGTTTCTACTTATGGATTTAATATTTGAAAAGGGAATCTCTTCATGATTTTTTATGGTAGTTCGGGTCAAATCATAATAATTGATTAATAATCACGCATTTTCAATTTTTACCGTGATCATTCGTAATGCAAACTTTCTGATTAGAAAAATATTCAAAATTAGTACTATAGGGACAATAAACATCCAAATATGAAGTGATGCAATAATAAAAGTTATAATTACAAGAACCCCACTTAATAAAAGTGATATTAGATTTGTGGTTGCATTATATAAGAACAATTTATATGTATCATCCATGCTTTTAAAATTTATTGTTTCGACCAAATCCTTAAATTCAAATTTAAATCTTCGACTAAATCTGTATATAGCTTTAACGGGTTATAGTTTCGTTTTATAAAATCAAAATCAAAAGGCTCGAATATTGCCGGTTCGAAAAGATTAATATAATTGGGTATTGCACAATACAAATGATTATCAACAAATGAAAATGAAATCCCTTTTTTTGTCTTTCGTTTATAATCCAATAGTCGTTGCATTAAACCTGGTGTTAAAATATAACGAGCTTCAACCTGGTCGGTACTTAAAACGAGAAACTCTTTTGAGAACTCAGTATCTTCAAGTTTTACCCTATGAAAATTATTTAAAAGCTGCTTTTTTATATTGTGATAGAAAGATGAAACTTTTGAAGGGAGAACAAAAGTCTTTGAAGTAAAGCTTTTATTAAACGATGCAGAAATAAATATCCCACGAAATATAACATGCTCTCTACTTACCAATACTTCGGTCTCGCAAAACATAATCTTTGTCGCACCTAACTTAAATTGCATATAATCCTCACCCCTTACGATAGCAATATAATTTGGGAACAACATACTCTTTTCTAAAACAGACTTTGCAATTTTCTGATTTGCGACATACCCATAATCGTCAAATAGGAAAGACAATAATTCAGGTAATATCTGATTTTTAAAGTGTTTTGTCAAAGGCGTTGACATTTTTAAGAATTTTTGAAAAGCTAAGCCGAGAAAATATGCCAATGGGAAACAAAAAAATAAAATAAGACCAGGTTGCCCGGAAATTATTCCCAGCACTACGAATAAACTACAAGGAAGGGCAGTGTATAGGTTATTTTTAATTTTTCGAACCTTCTCAATGCGATATTGCTCCATAGGCTCAAGAGCAGGTCTCAATTTTGTTGAGAAAAAGAACTTTAATTCAGCTTCGGATTTCATTAATCTATGTTAATTGATGACATCGCCTTTTTACTGCCAGGAATGGTGGAACACTCAGCTTTCTTAACCGCTGTAAACCCGTTTACATGTTAGGCGTTAATTTTTTCCATATATGTTTTGCCTAAGATTCTGTTTCCAATTTTGCAAAAGGCCCAGGGATAATAAACTCCTAATGTAATAATCGTTAAAAGCGTTTGACCCCAAATCAACAAAAAATCATTTAAAGACTCTATATCGTAACCCAATCGGAGTTTGTTATCATTGTCTGCAACCAAAGTCTTTTCAGCAAAATACTTGTATAATCGTACAGATGCTAAAGGCATATAAATTCCAACCGTGATAATTGTCAGTAACATTTCAAGACCAATCTTACCGCATGAAGGCCAAAAGTCAGTTTCCCATGAAATATGATAATCTTTATAATCAACATTTACCATCCACTTGTAAATTAAATACATATATGGTATCATGATGATCACTGTAATCAACTGCTGAATAATCACAAAAGAGGAAACTTGTTGCATTCCGTTAGCCATTATAAATTTAGCCATCACAATGGATAATATAATGATAGGAATGATAATGGTCAATAACAAAATAACAAATAGCTTTCCTCCCTTTCCCTGAAATTTTAAATTATGCGAGTCATAGGATGAATTATTTACGAAAAATCTGTGCATATTTCGTACAAACCATGCTAAATATACTCCTAATGTTATTATACTGAGGAAAAAACCAAGTAAAACTGTCCCAATGTATTTTCCAAAAGTGCCGTTAAATACTATTGCTTTGTCTTTATAGGCAATGTTTTCAATTGTTAATTTTGCGATGTAAAATGTTAAAACAAATGCTATAACAATCAACAAAAGAATAAGAGGAAGAATTATTAAAGATGGACTATTCCCGGGTTGAACACCTTTCATAGTATAAATCATAGTTCCATATGGAGCTATAAAAAAGAATAAGAATAAAATCCAGATGGGTAAAAACTTTTTTCCAGTCAAATTAAAGCTAAAATAATTTTTCATAGTCTAGATATTAATTGGTTATACATTTCAATATGTGGATATGTTTATGCAGCTTGGTGTTGACTGTTTGTTTTTAAATCATTACTCTCCAAATTCTTACAAATATTAAAATCAAAGATAATAATCCTAATAAATAAGCTATCCGATTTGGTAATCTATTTTCCTTTTTTTTGAACCAATTCTGTCCATTTAAACTTGTACCGTTTAACGGGGGCAATTTTATTCCACTTGGATTATTTCATTTTATTTCTTTGCCATCTATGGTGGCCTTTGTATTAGTTACTGTTAACTTGTTTTTACCTTCTTTGGTTATGATCTTGCAATTCACCAATTGAACGTTTTTAGCAAAGAAAATGCCGAACGGGTTATCAGCAGTGATATTGACGTTTTGCAAGAGAACATTTGATACGGCAGCTTCAGGTAATCCCCAGATCAAACCCGCCCGCTTCCCTTTGGCAGTAGTTGCAGTAATGTCCTTAAATGTAATATCACGATAGATTGGTGTGTGATCAGTAACAGTTGCTGAAGGATATGTATTGGCAATCTCTGGCGTTAACTTTTGCACATTCCTGTACTTACTCTCTTTTGCTTCATAGGTGGCGTAAATCAGAATTGGAATATCCACATTCGTCATATGCAGATTTCGATAGGTTAAATGATGAATTACTCCACCCCGGTTGCGATCGGATTTTATGCGAATACCACATTCTGTATTTGTGAATGTGCAATTTTCAACAGTGATATTTGACACCCCACCGTGCATATAACTGCCTATTGATACGCCATGTCCATACCCATAAGTACAATTGGTAATGAGAACATCCGAAGTGCCGCCACCGCATGTATAGTTATCGTCTCCCACACTGATATCACAACGCTGTATCAATATTTTTTCCCCGCTCACATCACATGCATCGGTATTATGACTTGGATTCACGGGATCAGTGGATGCTGGGGCACGAATAATCACATCTCGTACGGTTATATTAGATGATCGACCACCGATTGCAATATGAAACCTAGGCGAATTGGTCAATTTCACCTGTTCAATCAAAACCCTGTTGCAATCACTAAAAACAATCATCCGGGGACGTTTTGCGTTTTTTGTTTTCGCAAACGGCCACCAGGGACTCCCTTGTCCATCGATCATCCCTCTACCGGTTATAGCAATATCGTGAAGTTTCGAGCCACTGATAAAGCTTATTCCCTCAGTGATCCCGCCGGGATACCTATCCATTGGTAACATCCTGAGAATTGCACCGGAGTCGATGTGCAAGTCCAGGTTATTGTTAAACTTAATAGGACCGCATAAGTATATGCCAGATGGCACAATAATCCTACCTCCTCCTGCATTAACTGCAGTATTTATAGTATTCTGGATGACTTTGGTATTATCTGTTATACTATCGCCAATCGCGCCGTAATCCCTAACATTGAATGTTTTATCAGAAATCGATGGAAGTGTTGGCGCAACATAGGCCGATTGTGCTTTAACGATAGGGTAATTTGTACCAAAGAACAGGAAAATGAATAAAAATAGAAAAACTGACCGGTATGATTTCATTGGGGTTTATTAAAATTATTGCAATTAAAATTACGCATTCTTTTATGTTTATGCAAATTTGTCATGTTTTTTGCCCGACTATTAGCTGGTGGGCCAGGCCTCACTTCTATGAACAGCATTTTTTATCGACGGGGGTAGACTTTATATCCCGGTTTTGCGACTAATGGATAAAAGAATAATATTGCCCTGATTCTATTTCCAATATTTAAACAGTTGTTCCTCTGTACCGTAAGTCGCTGGAATGATAATAACATCACCCTTTTCGGCATTTATCAAAATTCCACGGTCTCCTCCTAACAGAACTTTTGCATTACCAGAATGAACTCCCAATACTTCATGGGTTATGCTATGATAATGATGAAAATTGAAAATTCCGTTGCGCCAGGAATTGGACCAATTATTCTTTTCATCTGTGAGAATCATTTTTAAGGTTTTGCTATAATAACAACCTCTGTTTGTTATTGTTTGGAAAAAAGTTTTCTTTAAATGGTGAGGATATTAGGTGCGCGTTGGGACTAACCCTCAGGGTTTAAAGCCAGGGCTACCAATGCTTGAAAAGTGAATAGATAGAACTTACAATTTTATTGTACTTTTAAATTGTCAATAAATAACCCCGCAGCTTCTGAAGTAATTAACCTGATCCGGTAATGTCCTGCATTTATACTGTTTGCAGTGGTTGTTATTACTTTGTCCCAAATTTTTTTGGATGATGGTGAAAAATAAACCGTGCCTGCGGATAAGATCGTTCCATCATCGGAAATTACGGAGATGAACCCTACGATGTCCTTGCTGGTGGAATTTAAATATTTAAAGCGAAGTACATAAGTATCTCCAACGCCAACATTTACTGACCAGTCAATAGTGTCCGGGGCCGAATTGGTAAAAGTTGCATATCCTTTTCCACCAAATCCGTCCAGTATACTTTCGAATTTTGGTCCCTTCAAATTTGCTTCTTCCGCCTCATAGGTAACCGATGACCTAACGGGAAGGGTTGGTTGCTCCAGTATTGACGGCTTATGGATGATGATGGAATACATATTTACATTTGAATTGCCCCCAACTCCAAATAACCGCACGTTAGCTTCTGCGGGGAAATGCTTTTTGTATAAATTAAATCGCGTCCCACCTTTGTTATCATTCTCTATAAACAATTTTGTTGATGTCCATTGATTAAGCCATTCGGGCTTTTTGCTGATCCTGGTATCCAAAGCGACATAGACCTCCGCACTGTCATTGAGTGTGAAGTTAGCGATAGATGAGGTATCTGGCAAAATTGTAGTGATATTAGCGGTTCTAATCCATTCATCACCATATAACTCTTGTGGTAAAGCACTGAAAGTACATTCTTTATCGGCATACTGTTGATTGCCTGTATCAAGCCACGACTGTACTGTCCACTTCGCACTATCTGCCTTGCGTGTGGTAATCAAATCTTTGATCATCCGTTTTGGTGCCGGTGCCGGTATTATATTGGGATTACTGGTAGCAATGGCGATAGCGGAAATGATGGCTTGGTTAGAGGATACTTTTGGGAATGAAATTATTAGCCGGCCACCTTTTACTGTTGCTTTAACAATTTTTTTAAGGATATGGTCACCACCTGCTTCTTTCCAAATATCCAGATTTTTCAGGACGATGCTATCGTTAATTGCAACATCGAATATTCGCCAGCCTTTACAATCCATACTCCCACCAATGCCAAACCAGGGTTCGATGAAGTAGAGCTCAACCAGGTATTCTCCATCCGGTATGGGAAACTCGTAACTTAATTTGTGTCTGCCATAACGGAATGTTTGAAAGAGTGCCACGTCTCTTGTTCCTTTAATGAAATCGAAAGTACGCCGTTGACTCCCAAAGTAGGAGGGAAGTTGTGGGGAATTATCCGCCCAGGAA
>CAYZNC010000022.1:24179-33493 GCA_964478555.1 uncultured Bacteroidales bacterium
ATGCCATTCCTTTTTCTTGTGCCGAGGGAGAGAGAATGGATATCATTAAAAAGTTCCACTTCATCGCAGTTTGAATAAACAGTGATCCCGTTTTTTATTCCTGGTGTGGTCCAGCGATCAGGCCAGGTATGCGATACTATGTAAACCATAGGTTCTTTTTCTTTGGCCACGAAGTTTGCCCGGTACATGTAGAATGCATCCAAAGGCTCTCCCCACGTAGTTAATAGGGCTTTGTAATTCACCGGACCAACCCGGTCGATGTTACGGTAACCTTCTCCGTTTTGCCATCTTCCGGGGTTATCGTGTGATGCTAGAAGCCAGAAAAACTGGCCATAACATTTTTTACTCACCGAATCGGCCAGTCTTATTTTCATTTCCATTAATTGCGTCATGCGATTTTCGCTCAAAGGAGCGTTTTCATCGAAAGGACCTTCGGAATGCAGGTCGATGCTGCGCCATCCTCCATATTCTCCAACAAGTTTCTGTTTTTGGATGTCCTCACCATATTTTGAAGGATCGCCACCGTAGGTACCCGTCCAATTTTGGGGTACATCCCAGTCAGTTCCTTTGCCTCCGTTGCAAGTGGTTATTTTGCGTTGCGATGATGATGTTGGGTCCAGTTCCCGGATTATGGCAACACATTCTTCTGCAAACGACTGTGGTAATGTACTTTCGTTTTCCAGTCCCCACAATATCAGCGAGGGACTATTGCGCCGTTCTTTTACCCAGTCTCTCAGTAATGTTTTAAAATTAGACCGGAATGCGGGGTTATCATACCAGACATGAGCGCCAAATTGAGGCCACCAGAGCAATCCCAGCTTGTCCCAATATTGCTGGTAAGCAAGGTTATGAGGTTGGTGCGCATCGCGAAAAGCGTTGAAACCTGTTGCAAGAACCTGCATTACACGGGTTCGGATCTGATCATCGCTGAATGCATGGCTTTGCCCCAAGAGATGCTCATATTCTGCAATTCCATTAATAAAAACAGGTTTACCATTTAACAGAAATTGATTTTTGTCGGACCAGTTAATCCAACGTATTCCATAGGGTGTTGAGGTTAAGTCAATAATTTTTTTCCCAACGTGTATTTCCGTGATAACTGAATACAGATACGGGTTATCTAGTGACCATAAATGCGGATTTATAATTGCGGGGCTTTTCTGTTTTAAAGTCATTATTTTGCCTGGAGCAATTTCACATTGCACCCTCATTTCAGCAACAGTCAAACCTTCCTTATTTACAATCCTGTTTGTTAAATTAATTTTACAGGGTTTTGTATTGTAATTTTTGATTTCTGTTTCTAAATGCAAAACAGCGGATCTGTCAGAAATATCCTGATTATTCCAGATATGCACTCCAAAAGGTTCAATCCTTATGGGAGAAGTAATGATTAAATGAACAGGACGAAAAATTCCCATGGGCTGTGAGCCTTCCGAAAATCCTGATTCAGGGGAACAACCTCCGCATACCCAGGGTAAATCATTGATTCCGGCAGGATGATCAGCACGCAGGGCTAACATATTTGGCTGGTTTAACCTGATAAATTCAGTTACATCGATGGTAAATGAGGTGCGTCCTCCTGCATGACGGCCAATCTCATGGCCATTTAACCAAACAGTGGCATAGGATCCCACTCCTTCAAACCACAGAAAAAGGCGTTTGCCATTATTATTTGGATCAACCGTAAATGATTTGCGATACCATGCATATCCATGACGGTTTCCATGTTTCTCAGTACGATAACCTCCATAATCGTCCCAATTATGTGGCACATCAACTACCACCCACGATTGATCGTTAAATAATGAAGTTTCGAACCCCGCAAAAGCATTTGAATTTTTATCATCCGCCACAGTATGCCATTGGTTATTCAATAAAATATACTCACGAATATTGTTTTGTGGATAAACGTTTATAAGCGTGAAGGCGAGAAATAATATGGTTGAAAAATACTTCATCATTTTATTGAAATAGTTTGATCATCAGGCACTAATAATTTTAAGGATAGCCAACAAAGAAGGTATGAAACGCTGGCAATCCCGAATACAATATAGTAACTTCCTGTGAAATGTAAAATGAACCCCACGACCACTGAGAAAAGACTTCCGCCAATTGCTCCTGCAAAACCCGACAGCCCGATCATGGAGCCCACGGCATTTTTGGGATAGATATCAGAAACAATGGTATAGATATTTGCAGCATAACCTTGATGGGCAAAGGTAGCCAGGGTAATTAAAGCAACGGCGGTCCATAAATGAGAAGCTGTAGAAGCAAAAAAGATAGGAACTACCAGTATTGCAAGAAATAAAATAGTTAACTTTCTTGAAGCTACCGGTTTTTTGCCTTGTTTAATAAAATGTGAAGAAAGCCAGCCTCCAAAAATGGATCCGGCGATTGATACCGTATATATGATGAAAATAGGTAGTCCAACCCTGTGAAGATCCAAATGATAAGTCTTATCCAGAAATTTTGGTAGCCAATATAAAAAAAACCACCATATAGGATCAGTTAAAAACCGGGCAAGGCAGATTCCAAGGGTTTGTCTATAATAGAAGATCTTTTTCCATGGCACTTTTTCAGCAGGTTCTATTCCGTCCTGAAGAATATATGCCCTTTCGCTGTCCTTAAGGCGTGAATTTACTTCAGGCTTTTTATACAAAATGATCCAAAAAATGAGCCAAATAAATCCTGAAGCTCCCGTTACTAAAAAGGCAGATTGCCATCCCCATTTCAGCGCGATAACCGGTATAATAAGTGGCGTTATCATTGCACCAATACTGGTTCCTGAATTAAAAATGCCGGTAGCAAGTGCGCGTTCGCGTTTCGGGAACCATTCCGTGACTGTTTTTACGGCAGCGGGGAAATTCGCTGATTCACCTATACCCAGCGTAAAACGGGCAATTTTAAAGGCAATGACATTTCTGGCAACCGCATGAAACATACCTGCAAGACTCCAGACAGTAATAGAGATGATGTATCCCAGCTTGGTGCCAATTTTGTCGATTAGCCCACCCATACTGATCAAACCAATGGCATAAGCAATGGTAAATCCCATAACTATAAATCCATAATCCTTTTCCGACCATTTAAAGATGGTTTGCAGGGTAGGCGCAAGGATTGCAATGGCTTGTCTATCTACATAGTTTATGGTTGTTGCAAAAAACAATAATGCCACGATTCGCCATCTGTAATTCCCGATTTTTTTCTCCATAAAGCTAATCCAAAGTTGTTTATTTAATTTTCCTCTGTGGAACTTAGTGATTTCCTTTGTGTCCCTTTGAGGTTCAAATAATTCATTTTACCACAAAGGCGATTTAAGGGTACTCAAAGTCACAATAGGACTTTTGCAGGTTAAGAGTTAGCAACATATCTCATGAATTATATCATAGGCTCTGGCTTGTTCATCCGGCGTGTGGCAGTAGGTTACTACCGCAAGCTTCATTCCTGGCTTCCACAGTCGTTTTACCTGTCCTTCAATAGTTTGTAGGTCGCCAACGATCCTTGCATTGAGTACAATGCCTGTTTCTGCAAAACGCTGATAGGTTTCCAGATTTGTAATAGCTCCCGGATCGGTTTCCGGAGAGAAGGCTCCGTCTGCCATGCGAATATTTTTAATTTTAAGCACGGCATCAATCCAGTTGACCCAGTCGCCACACGAATGAAAAACTGGACCTCCAAGAGGATTACAAATTTTTTCCACGGAAGGAACGGCCAGTTCAAGATACTGTTCGGGTGAAATCATAATTGCATTGTCGTCGCTCATTCCCAATCCCTTCCACTTGCAGGATGATGCAAATCCGTGGCCCGGATATACCAGCGAATTACCAATTCTTTGACACTGTTCAATGTTAAAAGCTATGGAAAGATCAGCTAACACATCAAATAATTTGACCACTTTTTCGGGTTCCATCATTAATTCAAAAAAGAACTGATCGAGAGGCATTAAATGGCCAACCATGTTCAGTGGAGACTGTGTGTCTGTGAGCGATACAGGCAACTTACCATGGGTTTGATCCATAAAATAATCGATCATGTCAAGGGTATGTCTTCCTATTTTGGTTTCTGCAACTTTTTGAGGAGTAAAGGCAAGCACTTCATCAATTGAATTGAATTTGGCCTGAATGGCGGGAGCGTTACCCTCTGGCCATATATAATCGTTACCGTATGCGCTTGCAATAGTTCCAATTCCATACCAGGGTTCCAGAAAATTAGGCACATCGGCTTTAAAAAGCATGCTTTTTTCCAAGGCTCCTAATTGATTTTCCAGAGAGCTTTTCATGTCCCTGCAACCAAAGGAAAAACATTCTGCAACCCGCATGCGGCGATAGACAACAACACCAGATCCGGCTCCCCAAAAGGCAGCGCACTTACGGTTTAATTCCTCCGCATAAGCAGCATATCTGTCTAAATCAAAATTTTCGGGTTTGATAGGGGTTACATGTGTTGCTTGCGCGTCGGAAAGTTGGTTGTTAAATTGTTTCATGTAAAATAGGTTATTGGCTTTTTGGCCGTTAGCTGTTGGCTTGTGCTTACTATTAAAGGTAAACTGCCAATAGCTAACAGCCAAACGCTAAAGGCTGTTTTAAAAATTCAACCGTTTCAAAAATGGTGTCAATTTTATCGTCGGTTACTTTATCGTCCATATTGATGCAGCAAACTCCTGTTAGATATGGGTTACCTGAATCTTTCACCAAACGAATAATAGTTTCTCTGATTTCATTATTCGTTTGATGAATAATTTCGACAGGGCTGAGCCTGATATTGAAAAAGGTATCGGGAAGATGCTGTCGTAACATTTTTATATCGCCTCCCCAGCCAAGATCGAGAAAATCGAGGTGTGGAATCTTTGCAAAACTTGCTGCCATCCGGTGCGGATCAGGCCCACAATAATGGACACCAAAGGGTCTTTGCTGACTCCATTCGATATCGAAATCGAGCAAATACTGTTCGTAATCTTCCGCTGAAATCATCGTGTGAGAGCATTCGGAATGAAGAAAAACCGGATTTTTAAAATGACGTACACCACGGTTCACCGAAATTGACGTAGTTTTGGTTTCGCTCAGCATGGCCTTTGTAAATTTTTCAATAATTCGGGCGATTTTGCCGAAATAGGATTTAACTTCCTCCGGCAACATCATCATGTCCATGAAGATGTTTTCGCCCCTGAGGTCCATGGCCAGGTTGAGTATTCCGCCCCAATTTATATCCCCGCTAAGATACCCGTACTTCTTTTTCAATTCGTCACATAAGTTTGACATTTGCTTAAATGCGGATGATTTAAACACATCCTCCTCATTCAGTGAAAGATCTTCTCTTTTTGCTGCAATTACCTGAGGCGGGTGTTCTGCGGTATAATTGATTTTGCAACCAAGCATCTCAGAAAGTAGAAACCCGGTCGCCAAATGAACTGCCCCAATTTCAGGCCGTTTCTCGTTTTTTTGTTGGCCAAGTCCGTATTGACCCCAATGTTCGTAAAGGATTTTTTCCATTCGTTGCTCTTCTTCTACCCTTTTGGCAGGATTGAAGAAAAAATCACTGTCGAATGTGAACCCTTCATTTTTATTCCACCATTCGGGACTCAGCACAATATCTACGGGCAGCAACTCCTGACCCAAAATTTGATTAAATGGATAACTCATAGGTTAAGTTTCTATCAGGCTAAGATATATTTATTGATCATTTAAACCTCACTAATTAATAAAAAAGACGCTGACCCTTGCGAGTCAGCATCTCCCTACTACATAATTACTACTACTGAACTAAATTCTATTTTAATTTGGTATAAACATGAACACTAATAAAACAACCAATCAATACCTGCATTTTCATCAGAGGTACCAAGGCCAGCATCACGAACGGCGATTTTTTGCGCTCCCTCCACAAAACCCAGAATCAGTACTATTCCTTTACCGAGTTCTAGCGCATTTTCTCCGGCATCAAAATAATAAGTATATATGTTCACCGGGTATAATCCCTGGATATCAAGGGCATTGGCTATTTTAATATCGGACTGACCACGGTCGTTTGCATTTGCATTGGTCTCCAGGCTTGGTGGTGTTAGTATTCTTTTGCTTTGACCATTGAAATAGCCAACTAAAACGTTGACCGGTTTTTTATTTTTGAAATGAATGAGGGTGCCTTCTTTTGTTTGTTTTTTTTCGGAAAGTTTTAAACCTGCGAGGTTTTTCAGTTCCGGGGCAAAGTCGCGGATAATATAATCTGTGTCGGTATATAACTTTTCGCTCATTCCTATTTTAAAGAAAGTAATATCCTTATCCAGCAGTGTTACAGGGGCAGGATTCAAAGGCTTGTTTTCGTTTCCGGCGGCAGAAGCCTCCCCTGATTTCATCATTTGAATATTCTTTTTGAAATTGGATAGTTCTTCCTGATAACGCGGTAAGAGTTCAGCCCAGGTTTTGTTAGTGCCGTTGTCGCCGCCAATGGGTATTCGCCGTTGCTGTGTTTGCATACTGTTTGCATACAAATAGCTATATTGGGTTAAATCAACAAGTTTTTTATAGTGTTCAACACTGCGTTCGAGGTATGGCAATGCCTTCTCGAGGTCGGTCATATCCTTTGAATATTTGTACCGTAGGACAAGTAGAGCGGCGTTGACTTTTTCCGAGAAGAAGCTGGCTAAAGCGCGATAGCAAAGCATATCATTTTTTAACCTTGAAAACTCCTCCGTATTTTTCCTGATATTTGGGGCAGCTTTTTCAATAGCTTCCACTGCAAGTTTGCCATGCTGAACCACTTCATTGATTATTTGCGGGGGTGTTTCTCCGGTATGTGGCTCTTTCTTCCATTCTTTTTCAGCATAGTCAATCAGAATTTCACCTGTGGGGCCATTTGAAGCGTAAAAATCAGGATATACTCTCCATTTTTTGGGATTAACAAGCTGGCTCATAAATAGCCCCAATGTTAGTGTTTCCCTGTTACCATCTGTTATACCAAACCGTCGTAAAAGCTTTGGTGCAATTTCTCCTTCTTGTTCGTATGCCTCGAGGATATTACGGCCATATTCCCCGCAATTGTAATAATTACCAAGTTCATTAGTGTAGAAGGCAATCTCCTTATCCCGGTCGCGATTGCAATTCCAGGCATATCTGGCCCAGGTTTGATACCACATCCAGTCCCTGTCAATTTGTAACAACCGTGGGGAGGTATTATCAGCAGCGTAAGGCCAATCCCAATAGGAAGCCTGTGGATATAGGTGCAGACCATTCGCTCCATGAGTCTTATGCATTGCCTGAACGCTTCTCTGTATAAAATCAGGAGAAGCATACCGGAAAGGTTCCAGGTTTGCTAAAATATGTACGTTATCGATATGAACCGATCCCAGCTGACTTAATTCTTTGTGTATTTGTGACCATGGGCCTTGTGGCTCATAGGTAGTGAGCGATTCGCCATTGTACTTGTGCATGGTATAAAGATTCTTGTACAGTGGCAAAGCATTTTTCATCACCAATGGAGCATTGGTGTCATGCTGTCTTAAAATAATGGGTGGTTCGTCTGTCCGTCCAAGTGCTTTTAAGCCATCCTTCACTCCGGGGATGATAGTTTCGGTGAACCATTTCACGTCATCCTCTTCAGTATTCATGGCTTCGCCAAGTGTAATTAACAAACCCACATTTGGATATTTTTCTATGAAGGCAGCAATTGACTTTCGGGTGTAGTCTGCTATAATAGGAATAATTGGCCGGCTCCTGTCTTGCGTTTTGAGACCGTTATGTTCAGCAAACGGCTTGGAAACAATGATATTATAGAACATTTGAATAACCCATATTCCTCTCTTATTTGCTTCCTCCGTTAGAAACCTGAATATTTCCTCATTTTTTTTAAAAGTATCATCATCAACTTCTACAGCATAAGGGTAATCTTTAAGTTTTACAAGCGATGCAAACGGGTGGCCATTCCAGAGGTATAGGGAATTCATACGGTTTTCCACCATCATGTCGAGATATTTAATCCATAATGTTTTGTCGTAAAACCAGGGAAAGTTTTGAGGCGTATAGGGATATTCGTAAACATTTCTACCTGGGAGGTAGGTGGTTTTTTGCAAGCCGATGCATGTGCCGCGCATCACCATTTCCGGTTGATCCGTGATATCGGGGTGAACAGGAATACTACCTTGCTCTTTTATTCTGTCGGCTAATTCCATACATCCATATAAGGTTCCGGAGGCATCCGTGCCTTTGATAGCAATTACATTTCCGGAAGATTTTATGGAAAAGCCTTCCTTGCCTTGCGTTTTATCAAATATAATTCCGGTATTTAATGCAATGCGATCAAGCAAATTATCATTTAGCTCACCAACTGCTATGGTTATCCCTTTTTTAGGCAGTGCCTCAAGATGGGCTTCTTTTACCTCATAACCGGCAGTATTTAAAGAAGCAGCAAGCTTTTCAACACCGAATTTTGTTCTCACAGAACAATTTTCTGAGGTAATAATCACAACCTGTCTCTTGTTAGCTGAAACAAGTGAGGTGAGGAATAGTGCAACAGTGAGTATGAATGATAATTTCATCAAGTTTATTTTATTTGTAAATTTAATAAACCCTCAGGGTTTTCAAAATCCTGAGGGTTTTTGGCCTAACAGCTAACAGCTAATCGCCAACAGCCGTTTTTAGTATCCCGGGTTCTGTCCGAATTCATCTCTATTAAGCAAGGCATCGAGTTCCGATTGAGGAACAGGTCTTAATAAAACATTTTCAAACACACCATTGCCTTTGTCAAGCAGGTTTTGCGGTATCTGAATGTTTTTATTATATGCTGCAATTCGCTGGACCAGGGTGCGGGTGCGTTTTAAATCGAACCACCGCATGTGTTCGCCTGCAAATTCTCTTGCCCTTTCATCTAAAATAAAGTTGAGGTTGACATCGGTAGCCGTAATATTCATGTCATTCGAGTGAGTTTTTGAAGCACGGTTGCGGATGATATTAATATCCGTAGCGGCACTGGCATTATCGCCCAGTTGAAACTCTGCTTCGGCAGCGATCATGTACATTTCAGCTAATCTCATCACAATAATATCATTGTAGCCAGGTTGAGCATTAGCGGCAGTGCGGTTGGGATCCATGTATTTTTTAAGTGCCGGATAAATATCACAAACGGTTCTGATGGTATCATTCATAAAAAGGCTATCCCTGTCGATTACCACGTACTTGCGTGTGCGTTTGTCGGCTATTACTTTTTTTGAAACATAAATTGCAGTGTCACCAACATTTATCTTTTGGCCCACAACGCTTGCAGCTTTACCATATTTGATTTGATCGCCGGCAGTCCAGGTATAGGCGGTAGTTTTGTTACTTTTC
>CAYZNC010000023.1:0-33210 GCA_964478555.1 uncultured Bacteroidales bacterium
AATTACGAATCGTAAAATCTTAATCGTTGAAAAGCTATTTTATGATTCAAATAGTTATTCTATTTTTGCTCTCGCAAAATTGCTTAATATCTATTTATTATGAGCATAAGAAAATGGCAGATTGAAGATTCATCTGAACTATATAACATCGAGGGGTGGGGAGTTAATTACTTCTCGATAAACGACAAGGGACATATTGTGGTAACGCCCAAGAAATCATGTGTTGAGGTAGACTTGAAGGAATTGGTCGACGAGTTACAATTACGTGATGTTTCTGCCCCCTTATTATTGCGTTTTCCGGATATTCTTGATGACCGGATCGAAAAAATGTCAAGTTGTTTCAAAGTTGCGGCTAAAGAATACGATTTTAAAGGCGAAAATTTCATTATATACCCTATTAAAGTAAATCAAATGCGACCCATTGTTGAAGAGATCGTGGGACATGGCAAAAAATTCAATATTGGCCTCGAAGCAGGTTCTAAACCTGAATTGCATGCGGTAATTGGGATTTATACCGAGAATGAGTCGCTGATTGTCTGCAATGGCTATAAAGATGAGGATTACATTGAGCTTGCACTGTTGGCTCAGAAAATGGGGCGCCGGATATTTCTGGTAGCAGAAAAACTTAACGAGCTAAAACTCATTGCAAAGGTTGCAAAACGCTTACAAATAAAGCCAAATATAGGAATACGCATTAAACTTGCCAGCTCAGGTAGTGGCAAATGGGAAGAGTCAGGCGGCGATGGCAGTAAATTTGGGCTTACCTCCAGCGAATTATTGGAAGCACTTGATTTTCTGGACAAAAATAAACTGCGCGACTGTTTAAAGCTTATTCATTTTCATATAGGCAGTCAGGTTACTAAAATTCGCCGCATCAAAGTTGCCCTTCGCGAAGCTTCGCAATTTTATGCCCAGCTATATCATCTTGGATTTCATATCGAATTTGTGGATATCGGCGGAGGCCTCGGTGTCGATTACGATGGTACACGATCATCCGACAGTGAAAGTAGCGTAAATTATAGTATTCAGGAATACGTGAACGACTCTATATCGGCTATGGTTGATATCAGTGATAAAAACGGCATACCGCATCCGAATATTATCACAGAATCCGGAAGATCGTTAACAGCTCACCATTCCGTATTGATTTTCGAGGTACTGGAAACTACTTCTCTTAGCACCTGGGATGAAAATAAGGTACTTTCCGAGGAAGACCATGAACTGGTGCATGATCTTTACGATATTTGGGACAACCTCAGTCGCACGCGAATGCTGGAGTCGTGGCACGATGCGCAACAAATACGGGAAGAAGCACTTGATTTATTTAGTTTGGGTCTGCTCGATTTGCGTACCCGTGCTCAAATCGAATCGCTTTATTGGTCCGTGGCCCGCGAAGTACAGTCGATGATCTCCAAAATAAAGCACGTTCCCGATGACTTACGCTATTTATCCAAGCTTTTGGCTGAAAAGTATTTTTGTAATTTTTCACTCTTTCAGTCGTTACCCGATTCCTGGGCTATCGACCAGGTATTTCCAATAATGCCGATACAAAGGCTTGACGAAAAGCCTGGTCATACCGCTACTTTACAGGATATAACCTGCGACTCAGATGGTAAAATCGACAATTTTATCTCTACGCGCAATTCACCTCAATATTTACCCGTACATGCACTTAATCCCAATGAATCATATTACTTGGGGGTATTTTTAGTGGGTGCTTACCAGGAAATATTGGGCGACCTACACAATCTCTTTGGAGATACCAATGCCGTACACGTTTCTGTGGACGATTCAGGTTATAGCATCGACCGGATTATTGATGGTGAAACGGTAGCTGAGGTTCTTGAATATGTTCAGTACAACCCGAAGAAACTTGTTCGAACTGTGGAAGCTTGGGTGATGTCGTCAGTTAAAGCCGGTACCATTACCACAGAAGAAGGAAAAGAATTTTTATCGAACTATCGTTCTGGCTTGTATGGCTACACGTATCTCGAATAGGCTTTCTTAAAAAGTCAGCGTAAAAGTAGTTTCTTTATCGGGAATGGACTGAGCTGTAATTGACCCATTATGCAGCCTGATGATTTGTTTTGACAAACTCAGCCCTATTCCGGAACCCGTTGGCTTGGTCGTAAAAAATGGGATAAAGATTTTATCAATCACTTCTTCGAGGATACCAACACCATTGTCATTTAACTGAATGGTAACTCTCCCTCGTTTGTTGTAAAAGGCTCTTAATTCAATATTAGGATCGAAACGGCCATCCAGTGCATGAATAGAGTTTTTAATGAGATTGATCAGCACCTGTTCAATAAGTTGTTCGTCTAAAGAAATCTCGATATCGTCCGGCACAATGGATATATTGAACCTGATTTTGTTTCTTTTGAGCTCATCTTCCATCAAAAGTCCTATGTTTTTAAAGAGCGCTTTAACAGAGGCTATCTTAAAGTTTGGCTTGGGTATTTTTGTCAAGTTCCGGTACGTATTTACAAAGTGCAATAATCCGGTACTTCTTCTGTTAATGGTTTGAATCGCCTGCAGAATCTCATCGCGACTTTCCCGTTCGATGATACTTGTTTTACCATCGTCCATTAACTGTGATTCCTGATTTTTTAGCATCGGTTCTATAGTCGACGACAAAGACGCAATGGGCGTAATGGAATTCATTATTTCATGAGTAAGCACTCGGATAAGCTTTTGCCATGCTTCTGTTTCCTGTTCTTCAAGAACATTCTGGATGTTTTTAATAGTCGCCAGGATAATAGTTTTGCTCTTGATCTTGAGCTCGGTTGCAAAAACAGCCAATTGCAGGATATCATCCTCGTCCTGTACCTTTATAAGTGCATTTTGCCCTGGTTTGATATCCAGCAGTGTTTCAACTAATCCGGGACTTAAGGCATGGAGTTCATGAATATTTTTTAAAGTATTAACCTGGAAAAGTTTTTTTGCGGCTTTATTGACCATTTCAATCTCGCCATCCTTCTGATAGGCGATAATACTTACATCAATATTTTGTACAATACTTTGCAGATAGTGGAAATGTTCTTCCTTTTCTGACCGAACTTTCTGAAAATCATTAATTACATCATTAAAGGCTTTATTTAACTCATCAAATGAGGAGCCCATTCCTTCGATCTGGAACGACCTTGTAAATTCGGAAAAACGGATCGACTCCAGAAAGCTGGCAAGATCTCGATTTGTCTTGTTTACAAATTGAATGAGCGAATAAACCTGGAAAATGATCAACCCACATAATAGAAATGGAGTAATCAAAAAATTGGTTTTCAGGGAATAAAAAAACAAAAATATGGAAAGTGTTAATAATACTACCCGGAAAATGCTATTGAGATAAAAGTTTTTATAATGCATATTTTTCCATTCTACGGTAAAGCGATGTGCGCGTAATTCCTAGCTCCTGAGCAGCATGACTGATGTTGCCCTGGCTCTTTTTAAGCACCTTCATAATGATTTGCTTTTCCACCTCGTCAAGGTTGAAAGTTGCCAGTTCAAAGTCACTCACCTTACCAGGTTGTGAAGTAAGGATAAAATCTTCATCTTCAAGTATATTGGTATCTGACATTATAATAGCACGTTCAATAGAATGCTGTAATTCTCTCACATTACCCGGCCATGCGTACTGACTCAATTTTTTGATAGCGGTTGTACTAATACCTTTTATATTTTTTTTATACTTTTTACTGTATAATTTAGTGTAATGATTAGCAAGCAAGGGAACATCGCCAGTGCGATCACGCAACGGAGGCAAATGAATTTCAACCGTATTTATGCGGTATAATAAATCCTGACGAAAAGCATTTTCAGAAACCAACTGGTGTATATTGGTATTTGTTGCACAAATCAAACGCACATCAATAGGTTTCGACCGGGTGGCGCCAACTCTTATTACTTCTCTGCGTTCCAATACAGTAAGAAGTTTAGTTTGTAGCGTCATCGAAAGATTTCCTATTTCATCGAGGAAAAGCGTTCCGCCGGAAGCTACTTCGAATCGGCCTGTTTTTTCCTTGAAAGCATCGGTAAAAGCACCCTTTTCATGTCCAAATAATTCGCTTTCAAAAAGACTTTCACTTATGGAGCCAAGATCAACACTGATAAAGACTTCATCTTTACGTGTAGAGTTGCGATGTAAGGCTCTTGCAACCAATTCCTTACCAGTACCGTTTTCACCTAATATTAAAACATTGGCATCGGTAGCTGCTACTTTTTGAATAGTCGCAAACACCTTTTGCATTTCAGGTGAATTGCCTATAAAATCGGCAAAAGGCTGATCCATTACAGCAATTAACTCTTTTTGCTTGTGACGCAGATTATCCGTTTCTGACCTCGATCTTCTCAGTTTTATAGAAGATGAAATGGTCGCCAGAAGTTTTTCATTTTGCCATGGCTTCAATACAAAATCCGTTGCGCCAGCTTTAATAGCACGAACTGCTTTTTCGGCATCTCCGTAAGCTGTTATAAACACAACTACCGCATCTTTATCTATCTGGAGAATTTTATCCAGCCAGGTAAACCCTTCCTGACCACTGATCGCATCTTTGGTGAAATTCATGTCGAGCAGAATTACATCAAAATCTTCCTTTTTCATGGATTCAGGAATTTGATCAGGGTTGTTGAGCGTAGTGATGGTCTCAAAATGATTCTTTAATAGCAATTTCAACGCGAATAAGATATCCTCGTTATCATCTATTGCCAGGATTTTTCCAACTTTAGCAGACATAGGATCTTTATAAATTTTAAGGAATAAAGTTACCCAAAGATATAAAATGTACGAATTCGAACGGTAATAAAATGTCCGAATTCGTACGATCGATGTTTCATTATTATACAGTTGTGAGCAATTTAATTTTTGCTCTTTAATTGATAATGCACTAATTTTAAAATAATTATATAGTTAGGTACAACATTTGATAGTATTTTTAACAAACCAACATTTAATGATATGGATAACATAAACCTCAAAATGATGAAAACGGTAAAAAAAATGCTAAGCCTCGCAGCCATGTTTATTGCAATAGCGATCTTTCAGTCATGTATATTTGACAATTCCGAAAAAGTATCCGGTAACGGAAAAGTTGTGAAACAAGATCGTGAAGTATCTGCTTTTACCGCTATAGATGCATCGGGCGTTTTTAATGTTTATCTTTCGCAAGGAGAAAAAGAATCACTCGTCATTGAGGCTGATGAAAATTTAATGCCGTTGATCGAAACAAGGGTAGAAGGTAACACTTTACACATCGATCAGAAAGAACATATCAATATCAAATATGCCAAGAAAAAGAGTATTTATGTCACCTTTAAAGAGATTAACAGACTAAAAATAAATTCGGTAGGTAACATTTCGACATCCCAAATGCTCCATCTTAAAGAACTGAACCTCGATCACTCCGGTGTAGGAAACGTACAGTTAGACTTTCAATGTAAAAAATTGCTGGCCGAAATACAGTCGGTTGGACAATTAACGTTAAAGGGGAAAGCAGATTTTGCTGAACTCAAAAATTCGAGCGTAGGTAATGTCA
Organism: uncultured Bacteroidales bacterium; assembly: GCA_964478555.1. GTDB lineage: Bacteria > Bacteroidota > Bacteroidia > Bacteroidales > JAAUTT01 > JAAUTT01. Next base: position 5,532 of record CAYZNC010000023.1, read on the forward strand.
ATGCTACCGATTTTATAGTAGATACCTTACATTTGGATAATAGTAGCGTTGGTAATGTTGAAGTCCGTGCTGAAAAAGAAGTTTATGTTCACTCATCAGGGATAGGGAATGTGACTATTGAAGGTAATGCTGCAGTTAAAGAGCTTTCGTCAAGTGGTATCGGCAAAGTTTCCAAAAAATAAGGTGGTCTGGTATATTGAACCTGTATATTGTATTTAAAAATTAATATTAAATGATGAACCACCCATGTTACTTAAAACAAAAACGAAGCATGAAAATTAGCATGGGTGCTCCATTCGACCTTAAACATAAAATTATTTACGAATGAAAAAAATTGTAAAACTCTTGCTGGGCATTGCATTTATTGTCGCCCCAACTTCGCTCTTTGCGCAACAACCCAAAGAATGGACCCTGTCGGATTGTATTAATTACGCATTGGATAATAACATTCAAATAAAAAGGTTTGGATTGCAAACAGATATTGCCACAAACAATTATGTGCAATCCTGGGTTCAAATGGCGCCCAGTTTAAACTCAGGAGCAGCTCATAACTTGAATTATGGCCGAAATATAGACAAGTTTACCAACCAAATAACCAACACAAATATAACTTCTGATAACTTTTATGTTCAGGGTGCAGTTAATCTGTTCAGTGGGTTTCAAGTCATTAATAGCATTCAACAAAACAGATATTTGCTCAATGCCAGCTTGCAAGATTATGAGCGAGCTAAAAATGATATCAGTATTCAGATAGCAACTGTATTTCTGCAGGTACTTCAAGGCCAGGAAGCCCTGGATGTGGCTCAAAAACAATTTGAGGTTACTCACTTGCAACTTGAAAGAGTTCAAAAATTGGTTGAAGTGGGCAACAAAGCCAAGGGAGATATGCTGGAAATGCAGGCACAGGAGGCCAATGACAAATACAATATTACGGTTGCAAACAATAATCTTCATATCGCTTATCTTACATTGGCCCAATTGCTGGAATTAAAATATGTTGAAGATTTTAAAATAAAAAGACCCGATTCGGTTTCGGTGGCTAATACCAATGTACTTTCATCCGTGGACGATATTTATAAAGACGCAGAGGCAAGGTTGCCTCAAATCAAAAGTGCAGAAAACCAGTTGAGAAGTTACGAAAAAAGTTTAGCAGTTACACGCGGACAGCTATATCCGACATTAACACTTACCGGAACACTTGGTACCGGCTATTCAAATGCAAGACAAAGAGCAACTTCCGAAATGCAAACGAACACCACTGTTATCGGATACGTTGATGGTACCAATCAACAAGTGATTAACCAGAGCACTACACCTGTTTTTGGCAATTATCCTTTCATGTCCCAATTGAAAGATAACCGAAGCACAACAGTGGCTTTGAATCTCAATATTCCCCTGTTTAATCAGTTGCAGGTACAAAAAAATATAAGGAACGCTAAGGTAAGAACCATTGATGCGGATTATAATTTACAGCAAACCAAAAAGAGTTTGTACCAGGAAATACAGAAAGCCCACGCAGATGCTGTTGCTGCATTTGAACAATTTAATTCTGCAAATGAAGCCGTAATCGCAAATGAAGAATTGTTTAAATATAATCAGCAAAAGTTTGATGTAGGGATGATCAGTTCGGTCGATTTCAATATTGTGAAAAACACGCTTACAAAAGCCCAATCGGATTTGATCCAAGCGAAGTACCTTTATATCTTCAAAGTCAAGGTGTTAGATTTTTACAGAGGTGTTCAGATAGTTTTGTAAAAAGATTCACGATATTCAATGATTATTTTTTTATTTTGCAGAACAATCGATTCTAAACCTTAAACCCAAAATAAAAAACTATGAAGAAATTATTCTTAATCATTGGATTATTCAGTTTGCCGCTGCTGTCATTTTCTCAGATGTTTAATACGGCCTCTATATTAAAACCGGGTGGTTTTTCAATTGGTCTCGAACCGGTTATTATACAAGATAACTTGGGCGGTTTTGCCCAGCTTGGTGTTGGGGTAGTTCGTGGAGTTGACCTGGCATTGAAGGCTGGTTTAGTACAAAATACACCTACTCCCTACCTTGGGGCCGATCTGGAATGGCGTTTGAAGGGATCTAAGCCTAGTATATCAATAACCACAGGAGCTCACAGGAATGAGTTTGGTCACTTTGGCCTGGATGCATCCCTGAATCTTTCTTTTAACATTGGCAAAAAAATCTTTCCTTATTCAGGGTTTGACAGTGATATAAATTTTGACCCCAATCACGCTTATTATTATGACGATCGTTATCATAATCATACCAACGTATTGATGTGGATACCCCTTGGTGTGGAAATTTATTTCAGAAAATCGGTCTCCTTTATACTTGAAACTGAGATTCCACTTACGGATTATACCTATTATGTAATTGGTGGCGGATTTACTTTTTACATTCATTAAGGATCGTATTTTACATTATAAAAAATCAATTTGCTTCCACAGGTTGGAAAGCAAATTGATTTTTTTTGGTTAAAATATACATGACGAGGTTGAAACTGCGGCATAACCACAATAATTAAAGTCTTCCCATAAATATTATCTTTTCTGTAAATCTTGAGCAGGAGATTCCTCGCTTCACTACCAATGACCGATTTATATAATTTGTATATTGATAGGCTTTTCCATCACTATTAGATATATATGTCAGCCCTAACGGGCTTTGAAAGCATAGCGTTCATTTTGATTTTCTACCGATATACCAGCCCTAACGGGCTTTGATGGGAGGTCAATGGAAAACTTCACAAATTCTTCTCAAAACAATAAAAAGGAATTTGTTGGGCGGGTGTATGCACTTGACCGGTTTTTTGATAATTAGTACGATCAAACAAGGTAATGATTTCCTGGTTTTCACCATAAACATCCAAACGAAGCGAGGTAAATGCTTGGTCCTTTGCGAACTCCTCAGCAAATGTTAATAATTGACTTGCAATTCCATACTTTCTCCATAACGGATGTTCCATCAGATAACGCACAAAAAGTGGTTTTTGGGAAAGGTTATTCCATTGTACCTTTTGGTATTCCACTGTAGCTTCTGTGTCTAAAACGATAAGACCAACACTTAGATAGTCTGCCTTGTATAAGAATACGGTGCCATTGTCTATTTCTTTACGTAGCAGGTCGAATTGTAAGTTCCAATGCATCCAACCCCGGGAGTTTATTTCACGTTGATGGGTTCTCAGTAAATAAAATGCTTCAATCAGCTCAACCGGCTTTGCTTTAATAATGTTCATCAGTACATTTTAATATGAAAAGATGATGAATGAAGAATAATCGTTACGCAATGTGGTTCGTCATTTTGAGAGGTCTGCACCTTAAAATTTAAATAAATGTCGTTTCGACTCCGCTCAACGACCGAGAACACCAGACCCTGAGTCTAGTCGAAGGCGGTCCCTGAGCGGAGTTGAAGGGCATTACTAAATAAATGACATTAAATCATTGCGATTAATTATTTTTCGATCATCAGCATAAAGTATAAATAGCTTTTTTCGTTTATATTGCAATAATATTGATTACATGCTTGTTTATATTATTGCATTGGTAATCTTATTTGATCAATGAAAGCTTTATGTTTTTAAACGTGATAAATACGGTAAAAGTTATATCTGGTATTTAATTTTAATATAAATATGCGTCTCATTCTGCAATTCGGGGTTGTTTTAACATTTGTGATACTGGTGATTGCCTGCCGCAAGGAGTCGTACTATGAGGGGCATGATGCACAACTCAAATTTTCCACCGATACCGTAAAATTCGATACTATATTTTCCGGTATAGGCAGTGTAACCCAAAAATTAATGGTATATAACCCATATAATAAATCACTTAAAGTTTCATCGATACAACTTAACGGCAACGCTTCTCCTTTTATTTTGAATATTAACGGTTCACAGGGTAACACAGTCACCAATGTTGAAATTTATCCTCACGACAGTATTTATATTTTTATTCAGATTTTTTTAAATACCACCGGTCAGAATCTGCCACTGTTAATAGATAATCAGTTGGAATTTAACGTTAATGGTAATATCCAGAATGTCGATTTGGAGGCTTATGGGCAGGATATACACTTAATTCGCAATGAGACCATTAAAACTACCACATGGGAAGCCGACAAACCTTATCTTATTTACGGAAACGCCACTATCGACTCGCTTTCTACCCTTACGATCAACAAAGGGGTGAACGTTTATTTTCACAAGCAGGCAAGTATGTTAGTTAAAGGTACCTTGAAGATTAACGGCGATTTTAGTAATCCTGTAACCTTCGGTGGCGACCGGCTCGACCATGATTATCAGCAATATCCCGGTCAGTGGGGAGGTATTATGTTTTTACCTGGCAGTAAGAACAATGTATTTAATTGGCTGGTCTTGAAAAACGGCACCTCGGGTATTCAGATTGGCACATACAACGATTTTTCAAAGCCGGATATTGAACTATATAACGTAATCGTTCAAAACATGTCGTATAGCTGCCTGTTGGCTATTGGGGCCAGAGTTAAAGCTGCAAGCTGTCTCATAGCCAATGCTGCCACATATACATGCGGTTTAATCGGAGGTGGAGATTATGAATTTTATCAGTGTACCATTGTTAACTACTTTGGTACCTATGCAGCTCGCGATATTTCATACCCAACGGTCATCATTACCAATAATTACCAGTATCCGCTTAATTCGGGTAAAACTATTAACACAGACCTTACCAATGCCAATTTTTATAATTCAATTATCTACGGAAGTAATAACGATGAAATTGAACTGGATAACCAGCCCTCCTATAAATTTCAATTTCTATTTGATCATTGCCTTGTTAGAAGTACCTATATAGATTCAACTAAAACGTTACCATTCACGAGTATTATATGGAATAAGGACCCGAAGTTCCAGGCATCGGATTCTGCAAAATTTGAACTTACCAAATTATCTCCAGCCATTGATACTGGTGATATAGCAACAGGAAAGTTGTTTCCAGTGGATTTGAAGAATATTGATCGTACTAAAGATGCAAAGCCCGCCCTGGGGGCTTATGAGTTTGTTAAATAAAAATCTGAGTTTCGGGTTTGAAAAGATTACATTACTTTATTATTATCATTCTTTGCTTTTGGAGCAGGAGTGAAGTTGGCGCCCAAACCCGCGGCGACGTCCGGCTTATGTTTTACAATACAGAGAATTTCTTCGATACGGAAAAAGATTCCATCAATAACGATGGCGATTATACACCGGATGGAAAATATCATTGGACACCCGAAAAGTATAGGCACAAGTTAACCAACATTTACAAAGTAATAGCTAGCGTAGGTGGCTGGCAACCCCCTGAAATTATTGGTCTTTCTGAGATAGAGAATCGACACGTACTGGAAGATTTATTGCAAAAAACACCATTGTCAAAATTTCAGTACGAAATTGTTCATTTCGATTCGCCTGATCTGCGGGGAATTGATGTAGCATTGCTGGTTCGCAGCGATAAAGCTCGTTTATTATCTGGCAAGCCTATATACATTCAGTTTCCGGGCGAACCTCAGCGAAAGACAAGAAATATTCTTTTGGCTAAATTATTGATTGCAGGGATGGACACACTGAATGTTTTTGTCAATCACTGGCCATCCAGGAGAGGTGGCGAAATAGAATCGGAAAAGTACCGTATTTGTGTGGCTTCGATCTTACGTAACAGCGTAGATTCTGTTTTAGCTAATAATCCAAAATCCAAAATTATCATCATGGGTGACTTTAATGATGATACGGATAATACCAGCATCTTGGAAACACTGAGAGCAGGAAAACCTTCCCAACACCGGTTTATAAACGATCAGTTATACAACCTGACTTCAACTTCTGATCTGAGTTTAAAAAAAGGCACGTATTGTTATATGGGAAATTGGCAGACTTTTGATCAAATTATAGTTTCCGGTAATCTTCTTGCTGCAAAGCACGGGATTATTACCAAACCCGATAGCTATCATGTTTTTAGCGCTGAATTCTTACTTCAAACCGATGAACGTTATGCGGTTATGAAGCCCCTTCCTACCTATGCAGGATTAAAATATTTAGGCGGCTTCAGCGATCATTTACCCGTCTATCTGGATCTGTTTATTAAAAATTAGAAGACCAAGACCTCAAAGGTTTTCGAAACCTTTGAGGTCTGAACCAGACGCTTAATTTACGCCAGGTTTACGCTACCTGCAGGATCTTCCTGGGTCGACAGACCTGGAAGCGTCAAATTAAACTTAAACGCTTAAGCTTTTTTGTCCATCGTTCAGAATCGTTTTTTATCGCAATATTTCTGGTGAAATCTCTTTTTAATCCCATCCGTATTTAGCAATTTTGTAACATGGAAAAGAAGTTCATTCTTGCGTTGTCCGAACACCGTGTTGCTGGTCAGATCTTTTTGCCATATCTGGCTGATTTACAAAGTAAATCGGGATATTATCTGTTGATCGAAAGAATAACTAATGATGACGTGCGTAAACGTCCGGGTGAATTTAATGAGGATCAAAAACGATTGGTTAAGCTCATAGAAGAATATAACGACAACGAACTGGTAAAGGTATTCTCCAAGAAACGACTCACAAACCAGGAATTCATCTCAGGCTTGACGCCGGACATGTTGCAAAACCAAATAAGGCCTTATATAGAAAGAAGGCTCATGAGAATTGTAGAAGTTCTTAAAAAATCCAGTGTTGAGCTTTTCTTCAAGGATTCGCCTAAACAGGTGTATTGTTCAGAAATGATTAATGTTGAAATGGAACCTGCCAGTGCAGTATTTAATTTTATTCGCACCCCCTCGGAATTCAAATACTATTTGTCTATAAGCCATCGCAAATCGGAGATAAAATTAACCGGTAAGGCTGGGATTATCCTGGTGAACGAACCTTGCCATTTGATCATGGATAATAAGTTACTGCTATTTAATGACATTGATGGTAAAAAGCTAAGTCCCTTCTTTAAAAATGAATATGTAAATGTTCCCAAAGCAAGAGAGAAGGATTACATGGAAAAATTTGTACTGAATGCCATTAAAAAGTTCAAAGTTAATTGCACAGGGTTAAGTATTCAGGAAGAATCGCTCAAACCGAAAAAATTTTTATCGTTAGAGGCCGACTTACAATATATTCCGGTTTTGAAACTCAGCTTTGACTATGGGAACAATCAGGTTTTTCATTCAGGTCAGAGTGTAGACGTGTCTGTTTCGTTATCAATTTCAGATGATCATTATACATTTTACAAGTTAGCCCGCGATATGGAAACGGAACAACAGGCTGTGGAGTTTCTTAAATCGCTGGGGTTAAAAAACGATGATACAACATTCTTCAGGATACGACAGGAAAATGGAGAAACGTTAGATGATCAGCTTGGAAACCTTGTTAATTGGCTCAATGTTCATGAAGCCGAACTTCAACAGGGAGAGCTTCAGATTAGACAAACATTTTTTGAGAAGCAATATTATACGCATCATATTGATTTGCAGACCTCTTTAAATAAGAAGAAGGACTGGTTTGATATTTATGCAGAGGTGATTGTGGATGAATACACCATTCCATTTATTCGTTTTCGTAAAAATATCCTTAACAACGATCGCGAATACACACTGCCTAATGGTAAGATTGTGATTCTTCCTAAGGAATGGTTTACCCAATATTCGGATTTATTTTATTTTAGCAAATCTGAAGGCGATCATTTCCTTGTTAAACCTGTTCATTTACCTGTTTTACAGGAAACCTTCAAAGGATTTGACAGGAATTACATTACATCACTTCTCTCCTTATATGAACCATCCAACAATCATAAGGAAGCTATACTACCTCAGGTAAACACTACCTTACGGCCATATCAGATTGAAGGATTTTCCTGGATGCACTGGCTTTATAGCAATAACCTCGGGGCATGTCTTGCAGACGACATGGGTTTGGGGAAAACTTTACAAACCCTCGTATTGCTTAAAAAGGTTATTGAATTAACCGCTCAAAATGAGACCGTACCTGCTTCTATGATTGTTCTACCAGCATCATTAGTTCATAATTGGTATAACGAAGTTCAGAAATTTACCCCTGATCTGAAAGTGTTGAAATATGTCGGATACAGCCGCACTTTAGAATTATCTGAATTTAGCAATTACCATTTGATATTAACCACTTATGGCGTAGTAAGAAATGAGCACCAACAGCTCAAAGAGTACGAGTTTCTATACCTGATTCTCGATGAAAGTCAGACCATTAAAAATCCCGATTCCAAGATATTTGCCGCTGTCACCGAACTCAGATCACGGTTCAGGTTGGTACTAACAGGCACACCTATCGAAAACACTTTAACCGATTTGTGGTCTCAAATAGAATTTCTGAATCCTGGTATTTTAGGTGATCTTGGTTTTTTCAAACAGTATTTTGTTAATCCCATAGAAAGAGATGGAAACGAAGAAAAAAGAGAAAAGCTCAAACGCATTATACATCCTTTTATTCTTCGGAGAACTAAGCTGGAAGTGGCTCCAGACCTTCCGTCACTCACGGAGCAGGTTTTGTTTTGCAGTATGAGTGAGAACCAAAAAGCTTTATACGAAGAAGAAAAATCAAAAGTTCGTAATGAAATATTAAAAAATATAGAAGAATTCGGGGTTGAGAAGTCAGCAATTCTGGTAATTAACGCACTAACACGATTACGTCAGATTGCCAATCATCCGGTAATGATTGATCCGGCCTATTCAAGTGATTCAGGCAAATTTGAAGAAGTAACACTGAGCCTTGAAAATATGTTTTTGGAAGACCATAAGGTTCTTATTTTCTCTTCATTTGTAAAGCATTTGGAATTATTTCGCCGGTTTTTTGAAGAAAAGCAATGGAATTTCTCCATGCTTACCGGTGAAACCCGAAACAGGGAAGAGGTGGTTAACGATTTTCAGACCAATGTCGACAACCGGTTTTTTTTAATATCGCTCAAAGCAGGAGGATTGGGACTAAATCTCACTGCTGCGGATTATGTATTTATTCTTGACCCTTGGTGGAATCCGGCTTCTGAGTTACAAGCCATTAACCGCGCTCATCGTATAGGTCAAGTGAACAACGTATTTGTTTACAGGTTTATATCAGCCGAAACCATTGAGGAAAAAATAATCAAACTTCAGGAACGAAAATCCGAATTAGCAGAAATATTCATCAATAGTAACAATCCATTCAAATCGTTATCCAGGGAAAATATTCTGGAATTATTAGATTAATCATTTAGGGTTTGTTCAGATCCCCTCCTATTTTCTAGGAGAGCTTGTCCGACTTTTGGCGGAGGCCAGGGGTGGTTAAAAAGATAGATAAGTGAAAACTTCCTAGCACAAACTTCTTATACTCAACCTATAACCAAATCGAACCGTCATTCGTATAAGCATTTAACATTAAGATGACACTAACCAACATTTTAACTTATTTAAGATTTTACGGGTTTCAACCCTAATTCAGAGGCCTTGCTTATCATAAATTGGTAAGCTGCATCATAATCATTAGTGATAATGCCATCGAGGATTGCATCTTTGATGGCATTTTTTATGATGCCTACTTCACGGCACGGGCTTATGCCAAAAATTCTTACAATATCATCGCCCGAAATAGGCGGTTGAAAGTTGCGCACCGCATCCCTTGCCTCAATATCCTTGAGCTTTTGCCGAACCACTTCAAAGTTCGATAGATATTTTTTTACGGTCTCCGGATTTCCCGATGTAATGTCGGCTTCGCATAAGATCATCAGGTCGTCAATTTCTTCACCGGCATCGAATAACATACGACGCAAGGCGGAGTCCGTTATCTCTTCCTGTGAAAGTACAATTGGTCTTAGGTGCAATGCCACTAATTTTTGGACATATTTCATTTTTTCATTCAAGGGCAATTTCATGGTCCTGAAGATATCCGGTATCATTTTGGCACCAAGAAATTCGTGACCGTGAAAGGTCCAACCCTGTTGCGGATAGTATTTTTTTGTTAGCGGCTTGGCAATATCATGTAATAACGCAGCCCAACGAAGCCAAAGGTTATCGGTTTTCCTGCTGATGTTATCGAGCACTTTCAAACTGTGTATAAAGTTATCCTTGTGAGCGTGGCCGTATTTGATTTCAGTACCTTTTAAACGCGATATCTCCGGAAATATAACTTCTAGTAATCCGGTTTCATCCAATAAGTAAAAACCAACAGATGGTATGGGAGCCATTATAATTTTATGAAGCTCCTCAACAATCCTCTCTTTAGAAACAATATTAATCCGTTCAATATTCCGGCTTATAGACATCAGGGTTTGTTCTTCAATAGTATAATCCAATTGAGTCGAAAACCTAATGGCACGGATCATGCGTAGCGGATCGTCTGAAAATGTTATGTCGGGATTGGAAGGCGTCCGGATTATTTTTTTTTCAATATCATCCAGGCCACCAAAAGGATCTATTAATTCACCATAGTTTTTCCGGCTTAAGCTTATAGCTAACGCATTGATGGTAAAATCGCGACGTTCCTGGTCATCCTGCAATGTTCCATTTTCTACAATAGGTTTACGGGAATCGCGGCGATACGACTCTTTCCGTGCACCTACAAATTCTATATCCCAGCCGTGGTGTTTGAGCATTGCAGTACCAAAGTTTTTAAATATGGTAACCGCAGTATCGTTGCCCAGCTTCTTGGCTACCATTTTAGCAAGTTGCATTCCATTTCCCACAACTACAATATCAATATCATGAGAAGGCCGTTTTATAATAGCGTCCCTCACAAAGCCGCCAACAACATATACCTCCAGGTTTTCTGCAGCAGCAACCTCAGCAATAATCTCGAAAACAGGGTGCTTAAGACAATTTCGCATAATGCAATATGACATTTTATCAAAAATTGCGACAAAAATACAATTTTAATTGTTGTATATCCAATCTCAATACGAAAATGGAAGATGGAACAATTTTTGTATTGACATATATACAAATGTTAATATATTCATATATCTTTGTAAAAATTTTATACTATGATAGAACATCTGACAGTAGAGACCTTTAAAAATAAGGTATTTAATTTTGAGGCAAATAAAGAGTGGAAATTCGAAGGCTCGCTTCCGGCTTTAATTGATTTTTATGCCGATTGGTGTGGGCCTTGTAAAACGGTTGCACCTATTCTCGAGGAGCTTGCCACGGAATATAGCGGGAAAGTTCAAATTTATAAGGTAGACACAGAGCAGGAACGAGAACTGGCGGGGTTGTTTGGAATTCAAAGTATTCCATCTTTACTTTTTATTCCGAAAGACGGTCAACCACAAATGGCTATGGGAGCGCTTCCAAAAGACACTTTCCGAAAGGCCATTAAAGATGTGTTACAAGTTGATTAATAGTAATATAACACTACTATGACGGGTTAAATAATGCTTTTGACTATCTAACTCATCAAGGTAGTGTTATTTACCTAATCTAGTTTGGGATATTTTATTAATTTTGCACCCAATTTAATTTGGTTAGAGTGGGACGCATACTTGCTATTGATTATGGACTTAAACGTGTAGGGATTGCCGTTACGGATCCGTTGAAAATTATTGCCAATAGTCTTAAAACCATAGAAACTCCTAAAATATTGAGTTTTCTTTCGGATTATCTTTCCAGGGAAATAGTAGAATGTATTGTGGTTGGTTTGCCAAAACAGATGAATAACCAGCCATCAGAATCCATGAAATATATTGAAAAGTTTGTTAGTGATTTACAAACTCGTTTTCCGGGCATACCGGTTGAGTATATGGATGAAAGATTTACATCAAAAATAGCTGTGCAAGCAATGATACAGGGTGGTGTAAAAAAGAAGGACAGACAGAATAAGGCATTAATTGATAGTATAAGTGCCACCATCATTTTACAATCATATCTTGAGAAAATAAAATTATGATTTTACCGGTTTATGTTTATGGATCGCCTGTTCTGCGGAAAGTAGCCGTAGATATCGATAAAAATTATAAGGATTTGGATATTTTTATTACTGATCTGTGGGAAACAATGTATCACGCCGATGGCATAGGATTAGCTGCACCTCAGGTTGGAAAATCGATCAGAATGTTCGTTATCGATGCTTCCCCATTTGCGGAGGACAATCCTTCACTTAAAGATTTTAAAAAGATATTTATTAATGCCCGCATCCTTGAACGCGAAGGAGATGAGTGGGCTTTTTCAGAAGGTTGCATCAGTATTCCTACCATTCGCGAGGAAGTAACCAGGCCATCCAAAGTGCATATTCAATATTATGATGAAAACTGGCAATTCCACGATGAACACTTTGATGGTGTACCTGCACGTATTATTCAACACGAATACGACCACCTGGAAGGAGTATTATTTGTTGACCTTATTTCTCCCTTACGACGGAGACTGCTGAAAAGCAAACTTTCCGCAATAACAAAAGGTAAAGTAGATATTAAATATAAGATTAAAGCACCGCTTAAATAGAAGGATGAAGTTACAGACTCGCAATTGTGGGATTTTAGTTATATTGAAGTGGTTTCGACTCCGCTCAACCACCGTCTCCAAGTAATCAGTGGGCCGTGTTTAAATTTCAGATGGTTATTACTTTGCAACTTACCGTTCCTTGAGCGGAGTCGAAAGGAGTGCGGAGGTCTTATCAAAAGGTGGTTTCGACTCCGCTCAACCACCGTCTCCATGTGATCGCTGGCCTCTTTTCAATTTCGGATTGTTATTACTTTGCAACTTACCGTTCCTTGAGCGGAGTCGAAAGGAGTGCGGAGGTCTTATCAAAAGATGGTTTTGACTCCGCTCAACCACCGGTTTGGTTCAACTCACCGCCACTTGCGAAACCCAATTAAAAGTCAGCGTCGGACCCTGAGCGTAGTAAAAGGGTTGAGGAAATGTGTTTTTATTTACATTTTATTTACCGCAACGGGTATTTCTTAAATATCTCCTCCATTTTCGACAAGATGTCTATATACTGTGCACGTTTGTAAATAAAGGGATTGTTCACCTTTTTCTGGGATAGTTTACCTTTGAATTCACCAATCGTTTTATAGTTTTTTAAATCCATCCAGTTAGAAAGATCCATAAGCATTTTTTCGATGTGTGCAATCTTATTTTTGTACAACGTACTTACTACCTGTACAGAATCTGCACCTGCCAGAATCATTTTCACTACATCGGTTGCCTCGTAAATACCACTGTTACAGCATATCGATGCATTTATATTGCCATAGAGCAAACCCGCAAACCGTAAAGGTAAAAGACTTTCTTCCAGTGAAGTAACAGAATAATGGTTAATAAAGGTTTCATCATTCAGGTTTATATCCGGTTGTAAAAAACGGTTAAAAATTACAAAACCGTTAGGCCCGGCCTCGTCCATCTGTTTAATTACATTGATGGGGTTCGCATAAAACACACTTAGTTTAACACTTACCGGTATTTTCACAGCCTGTTTTACAGCTTTTAAAATAGCCAGTTGCTGATCTACAATTTCCTGGCCATTATAGGTGGCTTCACGTGGAACGTAATAAAAATTAAGTTCCAGGGCATCTACACCGGTATCCTGAATTTGCCTGGCATATTCAACCCATGTTTCGGCAAATACACAATTCAAGCTTGCTATAACAGGTATGGAAACACTCTCTTTTGCTTTTCTTAACTCCAATAGATGTTCAGCTGGTCCGGCATGCTCTACATCTGGGAATAAAGTAATCATCTCAGCATTACGCTCTTTGTATTCAGATAAATCTTCATCTAATTCCAATTTTTCTAATTGGACCTGTTCTTCAAAAAGTGATTTATATACAATAGCGGCGGCACCCGCATCTTCCATTTTTTTCAGATTGTCGAGATTGCTTACCAGATTACTTGCCCCAACAATGATAGGGTTTTTCAGTTCTATTCCCAGGTATTTTGTTTTTAAGTTAGCCATATGCCAAATAATTAGATGATTAATAGGTTATGAAAAAGAAAAATCTATATATTTACAGATCATTTATAATCAGGTTTTAGCAATTGAATATCCATTTACAAATAGGGTAACTTGAACAGTTCTATCACATTTCTCAGGCAATCACCATTTGTTCATTTTGTAATACCGCTTATGGCCGGGATATTGGTCCGTTTTCAGTATACTGTGCCCGCATGTTTAACAATATCCATTATTATTATAACATTTTTGATTGCGTTTAGTTTGACTGTTTTAGGGATATTTTCAGGTAATTTTAAATTTCGATGGATATTTGGTCTTAACTTATATGTATTTCTTTTTTGCTTAGGCATTTATCTGACAGGGGAAAAATACAAAGTCGGCAATAATTTAAAAACAGCAACTACTTCGGAGTTCATAGGTGTTATTTCAATTCCCCCGGAAGAAAGAATGAATTCGATACGGTTTTTAATAGAACTCGATCAGGAAAAAAGACAAGGTAAGTTCACCTCCTGTACTGAAACAGTTTTGGTTTATCTGAAAAAAGATTCTGCATCGAGGGCATTGATGGTTGGGGATGCTATTTTATTCAAAGCCAGGTTGGAGGATATTGAGGCATCTGGGAATCCCTATGAATTTGATTTTAAGAAGTACATGTCGAATCAAGGCATACGGTTTTCATGTTATCTTAACCGGCAGTCATGGAAGCGTCTGGCCAGCAGTAAATTATGGGCACCTCAAATGTGGGCCTATCAACTGAGCAATAAGTTGGAATCGATATTTACCAGGCTTGGATTAACTGGTCAGGAATATGGTGTTGCATCCGCGCTCATTCTTGGGGATAAAAGCGGTTTGGACAACGAAATCAAACAAGCTTATGTAGCTTCAGGAACTATGCACATTTTGGCGGTTTCGGGCATGCATGTGGCCTTACTTTACTGGGTACTTAATTTAATACTTTCCTTCCTCGACAGAAATGTATATGGAAAATACATTAAGTTAGTTATTCTCTTACTTACCGTGTGGTTTTACGCACTTATAACGGGAATGGGTGGCTCCATCTTGAGGGCATCGGCAATGATTACCTTTGTTATTATTGGCCAGGCCCTGGATCGGAAGATCAACATTTTCAATTCGCTGGCAGCGTCGGCATTTCTCTTGTTACTGATAAATCCGTATATCCTGGTTGATGCGGGCTTCCAGTTATCATATATCGCGGTGATTAGTATTGTTATTTTTCATCCTATGATTTATCGTTGGATAGTGATTAAAAACTGGTTGGGCGATCAACTTTGGTCCCTTACGGCCGTCACATTGGCAGCACAGGTAATAACTACCCCTGTTACGTTATATTATTTTCACCAGTTCCCAAATTTATTCCTGCTGTCGAATTTGATCATGATTCCTCTTTCCACATTGATCATGTATTTTGCTATGGTGCTGATCGTTTGTTCATATTGGAACTGGCTGGGTGTCTATATGGGAAAGGTATTTAATTTTTTGGTTTGGCTGCTTAATAAGGTGGTATTGACTATCGAAGGCCTTCCGTGTGCCCTTACAGAAGGCATTTACATTACCTGGTTTGAGGTTTGCTTTTTATACATTTTGATTTGCGTTTTCACACTTTATTTGATCAAAAAACAAGCTATTCATCTTATTTCAGGATTAATTGTAATTTTCCTGTTGCTGTTGGTTGGGTTTGTAAGGGATCTTTCATCTTGCAAAGCCCGACAAGTTATTGTATATAAAGAAATGAATAATACGGTTATTCAATTTCGAAATGGGAATTATAGTACGTGGCTAGTAGGAGAGGAGAATGAACGAATTAAAGGGTATGTGGAGCGCTCGAGGGATGCCATGCATTGCGAAAATAACCAGGTTTTATTGCTGGATTCCGTGATCCGAAAGTCCAAATTGAAAGGGTTATGTTTTAACAGTGGTCTTTGGATGCGTGGAAATTTTCTGCAATTTGGGACCAAAAAAATAGTGGTGAGTGATGGCGCTGAAATTTACGGTAAAGCACAGCTTCTAATTGGTGTAGATTACTTAATGATCCGAAATAATCCATCGTTTCAAACATTTAGAAACTTTAAAACACCTTACGTGATTGTCGATGCATCCAATGCAAAGTATAAAGCCAAAAAACTTGAGAAGATGTTTTCAGAAAGTCATGTTTCCGTGGTTAATATGGCAAATTCAGGAGCACTTACAATTGACCTGTAGCTTAGCTGTAGTTATTTATTTCCTCTTTACATGACTGATTTTGCCTTCGGCTTAAATAAAATGAGGTGAATTTTTTTAATCTTCCATCTTTAATCTTGTATCTTGACTCTGTCCAGTAGGCGGGCTTTGTATTTTAAATCTCTGTTGGTTACACCAGCTCCCCAATTCCCTGCCGTACAATAACCGGTTCGTCCTCCGTACAATCCACAATGGTGGTAGGTACATTTTGTCCATACCCTCCATCGATTACAAGATCAACCATTTCACCAAAATTTTCATGTATTAACTCAGGGTCGGTGGTATACTCGATAATTTCGTCCTCATCGTGAACGGAAGTCGTTAGCAAAGGACTCCCAAACTCTTTTACAATTTCTAAAATTATATTATTGTTTGGGATACGTATGCCTACTGTCTTTTTATTGCTTTGGAAAATATCGGGTACTTTGTTATTTGCTTTTAATATAAATGTGAAAGGCCCTGGCAAATTTTTTTTCATCAGTTTAAATATGGCATTGCTAATGGGGCGGGTGTAGTCCGATAATTGACTTAGACTATGACATATAATCGAAAATTTTGCTTGGTCGGTTTTGATTCCCTTTATTTTAGCAATTCTTTCCACGGCTTTATGGTTGTGAATATCGCAGCCTATACCATAAACACTATCCGTAGGGTAAATAATAACCCCACCTTTCTGAAGTATTTCAATAATTCTTGAGATCTGTTTGTAATTTGGATTTTCCGGGTATATTTTGATGAGCATGTTATCTAGTTTTTAGTCAACTGATCGTCATTGTTTGTTTCATTCTCCGTATCGTTTAAATTTTCCTGTTCCCAATAGGGGTACTCATCTTCCTCTTCATCCTCCCAAACGATTTCCTCTTTCTGAGGTCCCTCACCAGCATAAACAACAGCAAGCACAACTCCGGTAAAACCACCAAAGAGATGCGATTCCCAGGATATTTGTCTATCCACGAAAGGGAAAATACCCCAAACCATTCCGCCATATAAAAAAGTAGTAAGCAAAGATATAGCCAATAATTTAATATTGTTTCGTAGCAATCCGCTAAAAAATAAAAACGCTGCTTCACCATAAATAACCCCGCTGGCTCCAATGTGAGTGCCGCCATTTGCAGTAATCCACACACAGGATCCACCTATAAGCCAAATAAGCATAAGAATATTAAAAGCGAAGGGCCTATAAAAATAGAAAATAGCCATGGTAAGAATATATAATGGAATTGAGTTACTAATCAAATGGTTAGGGTTTGCGTGAATGAATGGTGCAAATATAATTCCTGCAAGTCCATGGAAAGTCCTTGGTTGGATACCCAGCTCATCGAAGGATATTCCACCAAGCAATTCCAATCCTTTTACAGCCCATATTAGAAACAATAATAATGAAGGAATGAAAATGGCCCTCTTTAGTTTTTGTTTTTCTTCTTCTTGAAAAGACATGTTTAATTTGAATTATCTTTTTACAATTACAATATAACAAAATAGACGCATAAGCAGAAAAAATTAAATAAAATAAAGATGTCAGCTGACCAGTTTGTAAGGTGTGTTGTACTATTATTATCTTTGTCATTTTTCTGAATTATGGGATTAATTACATTGATTCTAATTGCTATAGGGCTATCCGTAGATTCATTTGCAGTCTCAGTTTCATGTGGTCTTATGATGTGTGAAATCGTCTTTTGGAAGGCAACACGCATAGCATTTTCGCTTGCATTTTTTCAAGCACTGCTGTTTCTTTTGGGATGGCTTATAGGAATGAGGTTAGCATCACTGGTGCAGGCATTCGATCATTGGATTGCTTTTGGATTGCTTGCACTTATTGGTGGTAAAATGGTTGTGGAGAGTTTAAAAAATGGCGGTGAACAAAAACCGGCTTTTAATCCACTTAACCCCAAAATATTGTTGAGCATTTCGCTGGCAACCAGTATCGATGCTTTAATTGTAGGCATAGGTTATGCCCTTGTGAGCCTTAATCTTTACCTTGCAACCTTTATCATAGGCTTTACTACATTCCTTTTTTCCATGCTTGGCATATTGTTCGGCAAAAAAACAGGATTAAAATTTGGCAAGAAAATAGAGATATTAGGCGGAGTTATTTTATTCCTGATGGGATTAAAAATATTATGGGAGCATCTTTTAGGATAGAACCAAGACTTGAGAGACAAGAGCCAAGATACAAGACATAAGAAACAAGAAACAAGACATAAGAAACAAGATAATTTTAAATAATTTTGATGTCAGGGATTATAAAAAGATAAGTGATGCAAGCAAATATTGGTAAAACCGATAAGGTCATCCATTTTATTTTGGGCGGTATCATTATTGTTGCAGGTATCATCTTTAAAAGCTGGATTGGAATTGCAGGATTGATACCGATTATATTCGCACTGGCCGGCTTAAGACTCCTACCGTGGAAGAGGAAATAAGTTTTACATCTTATGTTTAAAATCTTGTGTCTTATGTCTTGTATCTAATATCTTGGCTCTAACATCTTGGCTCTAACATCTTGTGTCTTGTATCTATATTACACCAACAGGTCTGTTACTGTGAATATTGCATAGATAAGGCTGGCAAACCCGTTGGCCGTGAAAAAGGCATGATTAAGTCTCGAGAGATCGTTTGGTTTAACTAGTCTGTGCTGATATATAAGCAGGGAGATGAATAGCGTGGCTCCTATCCAGTACCATTTTCCAAAATGTCCCAGAAATCCGACAAATATCACAAGCGCAGCACAGGTTAGGTGAATTAATGAAGATAGTATGATTGCCTGTTTAACGCCCATGAATGCTGGTATTGAATTTAAATTTTCGGTTTTATCGAATTGTTCGTCCTGCAAGGCATAAATGATATCAAAGCCGCTTACCCACAGCAAAACAACAAATGAGAAAACTATAGGAAGCCAGACGAATTGACCGGTAACGGCAAGGAAGGCGCCAATAGGTGCCAATGATAAGCCAAGTCCCAGAATAAAATGACACAGAAAAGTAAATTTCTTTGAAATGCTATATCCTAAAACAAGTATCAGCGCAATTGGCGATAAGCATAGAGTAAGCGTGTTTATAAAACCCGTAGTAACCATAAAAGCAATCGAATTTAATATTACAAACTTTAATGCGGAACCGGGTTTGATAACACCTCTTGGAATTTCGCGCAAAGCAGTACGGGGGTTCTTGAGATCAATTTCACGGTCGGCATATCTGTTAAAGGCCATAGCGGCATTCCGTGCAAAAACCATGCATAAAATCACCAAAATGAGGGTAATCCAACTTAACCGGTAACCTGTATCAATTGCCAGAAAATAACCGATAAAGGCAAAAGGCATAGCAAATATGGTATGACTGAATTTAATTAATTTTAGGTAGTTATTTACTTTTTTACCTGTCTCTAGTTGGCTCATAGATTGAGATTGGTTCGATAAATTTGGTAGTTTTCGTCGTCAAAGGTAACAAATATAATTTTTTCAAGTTGATTATCGAAATCAGGGAATTTTTTTACCTCACTTAAAGCGATCTCTGCCGCATCCTCTTTTGGGAAATTATATACTCCGGTGCTGATGTTTGGGAAAGCTATAGTTTTAAGTTTATATTCAATGGCCAATTCTAAGGATCGCTTGTAACACGATGCCAGTAATAATCTTTCATTGTTAAATCCTCCCCTCCAGATGGGGCCTACAGTATGAATTACAAACTTGGCCGGAAGACGATACCCTTTCGTAATTTTGGCATCGCCTGTAGAACAGCCATTAAGCTTCCGACATTCTTCCAAAAGATCAGGCCCAGCCGCTCTATGAATGGCACCATCAACACCGCCACCTCCCAGCAGACTTGTATTAGCTGCATTCACTATAGTGTCAACCGCTATTTTTGTAATGTCTCCTTTCACTATTTCAATGGACTTCATTTGGTTTTGTTTAAAATGGGGTAATAATCACTACAATATGCCATATTTATTTGAATTTTAGTATAAAAAAATTAATTTTAGGTGTAAAATTATTCATCTCAATAAAAGGATAAATTTTTTTGTTAAAAAGGATAACCTTATTTTTTTTTATTCGTTAGATAAAATGAGGTTATCTAACTTGATATTCGCTAATTCAACAATTGAACTATGACAAGATTTTATTCCATCGCTGCCTTTTTTTTAATTTTTTCGATAGCAGCATTTACCCAAGAGCCTCTAAAACACGAAAAAAAAATTTATGTAGATTCGGAAGGCAAAGTTTACGTTAGCAAAGATTTGCCTATATATTTTAAAATCTCTTTGTCGCCAAATGACAGTACGTCTTCTTTTGTTATACCCAGTGAATCCAAACAATACGCCAATCCTATGTACTTTGATACGGAAGGTAAGAATACCTTGAGATCTCCTTCGGCGGTCGATCCGGTTACCAAGCAAATAGTTATGCCCAAACGGGATGTATTGTTTGATGTATATGCTGATGGTTATGCGCCTGTTACCAAGATAAAAATGAACACTCCCAAACATACTAAAAATGGCGTACTTTATTTTGGTCAGGGGTTTACGCCCAATTTTGAAGTATCCGACCAATATTCAGGTGTTGCAAATACATATGTATCATTAAACAATGCTCCATATCAGGAACTTGCTAAATCGCAAAAAACATTCGACGAAGAAAAAGAATATGTAGTTTCTTATTATTCAGTTGATCATGTAGGAAATGTTGAATCTCCAAAAAGTATAAAATTTTGCATCGATCGTACTTCACCTGTAACCTCGTTCAAAATTAACGGGGAAAATAAAGGCAATGTAGTATCATCTAAGGCCACCATCAGTCTTATTGCTAAAGATACCCTTTCTGGTGTTAAACATATCATGTTTTCAGTTAATGATGGACCGGAAAAAGTTTACGCTACCCCCATACCGCTCTCGGTGTTGAAGGATGGTAAATCAAAGATTCGTTACTATTCTATTGATAACGTTGGTAATAAGGAAGAAGCGAAGGTTATTGCAGCGTCAACCCAATCCGTTAGCGAAAGGCTTGAAAGTGCTGATCCGTCTGCTTTCAATTTTTATATCGATAAAGACCCACCTGTAATCGGCCTGGAAATTATTGGAGATCAGTCTAAAGGAAAGTATATGTATATCTCCGGGCGAAGCCGTTGTAAAATTAATGCAACGGATGACAAGGCAGGTGTTGACAAGGTTTTGTATAGCATTAATAATGCTTTGTTGAAAGACACTTACTCAGAACCATTTGTCATCGAGCACGATGGCTTAAATTCAATCGCCTATGCAGCCTCAGACAATGTGGGTAACTTTGCTCTGGCAAAAACTCAACAGGTTTTTTTAGATAGAAGTATTCCAAATTCACATCTTTCATTTAAAGGGAAAGTATTTACAAATCGGGATACAACCTTTATTTCAAAAGATACCCATTTAGTTATTACAACAGTCGAAACCGGATCAGGAATTCAGTCTGTCGAATATATTTTGGACAATGGGAATAAAGAGACCTACCAATCGCCCATAACGGTTGAGAAGGACGGTTTTCATACGATAAGCTATCAAGCCAAGGATAATGTTAACAACATCGAAGAACTTAAGAAGGCTTCCTTCTTTGTTGATAACATAGCTCCACAAATATATTATCATTTTAGCGTTACCGCTATTGGGAAGAAGACAGTACGTGAAGAAAACTATGAAATTTATCCATCCAATGTAATGCTCTATATAGCCGCAACGGATAAAGCTTCAGGTGGAGAAAGAATAGAGTACAGTATAAACGGAAAGGAAAAACAATCCATTATTCCATTAAAGGGCTTTTCTCCTGGTAATTACGAAATTGAAATTAATGCATATGATATACTGAAGAACAAATCAATTCAGGTTGTTCGTTTTGCGATCGAAGAATAAATCTTTTAACATACAAAAAACAAAAGTGGGTGAATTATGAAAAAATCATTCATATTAATAATTTTTTTTCTCTTAACCTTTGTCATTAACGGCTATACCCAGGAAGAATCCTTTATTGCCATTTCAATGTATAATTTTACCCGTTATGTCGATTGGCCATTGGATGATGCTTCATCAGATTTTATCATTGATGTTATCGGTCACAAATCAGTTTACGAAAAATTGAAGGAAATGACCAATGATAGAAAGGTTGGCAATCGACGCATGGTTGTTCGTTATCTTGATGGTGTGAGCAACATAACAAAAAGCGATATGTTATTTCTGGGCTTTTGGCAAAGTAAGGATATGGCTAAGGCTCTAGCCAAAGTGGGGAATGCTCATACGCTGATTATCGCAGAGAAAGATGGTATGATAGATGCCGGGGCAGGAATTAATTTTGTTATTCGAAACAATGCCATCAAATTTGAATTAAAGCGAAATAATATCCTGAAATATGGTTTAAAAGTGACTGAAGAACTAGCAAGTCTTGCTTATAAAAGTTATTGACAAGACACAAGACAACAAAGACATAAGACAATACAAGACATAAGACACTGTGTTGCCAGCCGTTTGGAGAGTGGATGCGCTTTCAAACCCAAGAAATTGAATCATCAAGCCACACATTTAGTTGATTTTTATTTGAGCCAAAAAGGGTGAGAATAATTGTGACGACTCCCCTCGCCTTCAGGGGTGAGGCCGTAAATAGCATCGCATAAAGACCTCAAAGGTTTCAAAAACCTTTGAGGTCTTGCTCGTACTCATAAATAAAACCGCTTTGTTTTAAAAACCGCTCTTATCTGATAAATCCTTTCTTTCTATAATTTGCATTCCTTGATGCATCCAGTTTGCTAGCTATATTATTGGAGTTGTCAATATTATATTATAATTATTATTTTTATTTGGAATTAATCTAAATAGTATTTATATTTGCATAAGAATTTATTTGGACATTTTAAAAAGATTTTATGGCTTTCGAGTTACCCAAATTAGGATATGGTTATGATGCTTTAGAACCGTATATAGATGCACAGACAATGGAGATTCATTATACCAAGCATCACGCAGCATATGCCAATAATCTTAATACGGCACTCAAAGGAACTGAAAACGAGAATATTACAATAGAGAGCTTGATGGGTCGCATATCGAAGGTTCCGGTAGCTGTCAGAAATAACGGTGGTGGTTTTTACAATCATACCCTGTTTTGGACGGTGATGAAGCCAAATGGTGGAGGACAGCCCGCCGGTGATCTGTCGGATGCCATTAATAAATATTTTGACACATTTGATAAATTTAAAGATACTTTTACAAGTACCGCAGCAACACGTTTTGGTTCTGGTTGGGCATGGTTGATTGTGAATGACAAGAAAGAACTTGTGATCGGATCTACTCCAAATCAGGATAATCCAATAATGGATGTGGCCGATCAGAAAGGTATTCCAATTCTCGGCCTCGATGTATGGGAACATGCCTATTATTTGAAATATCAAAACAGGAGGCCAGAGTATATTGCAGCTTTTTGGAGTGTAATAAACTGGGAGGAAGTTGCAAGGCGGTTTAAGTTAGCGATTCATTGATAGTTTGGATTTGTTGGTTAGTGTAATGAAAAGGCCACGTCGTGACGACATGGCCTTTTTACTTTTGGTACGGCTGAGTTCGTTGAGTGAAGTCGAAACGAAGAAGCCTCAGCCTTTTGTGCATTGAGCGAAGCCGAAATGAATGGCTAACCTACAAAATAATAGGTTATACGCAATGATATTATGATTTAATTTATTTATTTTAATCCCTTGAAATTTAAATATGCAGGAAGAAAAAGATTAAAATAATCAGGTATTATGTTTGAAACGGTTAGATCGAAAGTATTTATTGATAGTAATTTAAGCGAAATTCGTAAGAAACACCCCGGCAAAAAAATTGTATTTTGCACAGGTTGTTATGATATTTTGCAATCGGGGCACGCCGTATTTTTTAGTCAGTGCAAAGAATTTGGCGAAATTCTGGTTGTTGGGGTAGGGCGAGATTCGGTTATTAGAAGTTTGAAAGGTAACGGTCGTCCGGTAAATCCTGAAAATAACCGGGTTTATCTGGTCGCTGCAATGGGCGATGTGGATTACGCTGTTTTAAATAATGAAGAAATTATCGATGGAAAAATTGATTTTGCAGGTATACTCGAAAAGCTTCGTCCTGATATTTTTGTGCTCAATGATGACGATTCCGGCATAGAAGCTAAAAAAGAACTTTGCGACCGTTACAATGTGGAAATAAAGTTTGTTAAACGAATAGTTCCTGAGGAATTGGAACCCACTTCAACCACCAATATTATAGAAAAGATTAATTTTTCTTTTAAAGCTCCGTTGCGGATTGACTTTGCAGGTGGCTGGGCTGATGTGCCTTTTATCATGCACGATAAATTGGGATATGTGTCGAATGTGGCTATTAAACCTTTGATTGAATACATAGCCGGGAAATTTAATTTTTCAGGCTATCCCAGGGGCAGCGGTTTGAGTACATCAACTGCAGCCAAACTTCTGGAAATGATTAGTGCAAAAAACTATAATGCCGACTATAAATCTCTTGCAGGTATTGCGGAAGATTTATTTAATCTGGAAAATAAAGAGCTAAACTGGGCTATTGGAAGACAAGATCAGTACTCAATTGTTTACGGTGGTTTTAATTGTTTTGAGTTTGGAAAAGATTATGCGAAACCTATTAATGGCGAAGTTTCAATAGCGATTTTAGAAGCATTTCGACAAAATCTTTTGCTCCTGCACACAGGAGTTTCAAGGAATGCTCAGGTAGCCGTTGAACAGGTATACCAAAATCATAAAACATCTGAAGGAAAAGCTGCACTGGAGGAAATAAGTGCTTACGGGAAAGCATTTTACGAATCTTTAATAAAGTCCGACTTTTTAGGTTGTGCAGCTATCATGGAAAAAAATTTCGAAGCTCAGAAAAAATTAGCTCCGGCTACATCGAATGAATACCTTGATGAGATGTATGCGTTTGCAAAGAAAAATGGTGCCTATGGTGGTAAAATATGCGGAGCTGGTGGCGGAGGAGCTTTTGTTTTTTATTGCAAGGATACCATTGGCTTAAAAAATGCCATGAAAAAGCAGTTTGTGGATTGTTTTGAAATCGACTTTGATTTTGAATATAAGAACATCAAGGGATTGAATATGCTTTAATATCATGGGGTTTGCCCGTGGGAAGGCAAGCTTTCTGTCCTACGTCTTGTGTCTTACCTACTATGTCTATAAAAATTCAAGCGCTAAACCATCGAAAGCTAATAATACATTTGGGGGAAGCGCTGACTCTACCTCACTATGAAATCCCATTTGGTGACTGATATGAGTTATATAAGCATGTTCTGGGCTTATTTCCTCAATTAACTGCAATACTTCATCCAAGGTATAGTGTGAAATATGTCTTTGTTTTCTAAGTCCATTCAAAACACAATATTTCGACCCTGCGATTTTTTTCTTTTCTTCGTCGGATATATAGTTGGCATCAGTAACATAAGTGAAATTACCAATGCGGAATCCAAGCACAGGCAAACTTCTATGCATAACACGTATCGGCAATATCGGAATACCAGATACTTCGAAGGTTTTGTTTTCGATCTGATGCATCGTAATTTCAGGTACACCAGGATATTTTTCTTCAGCGAAAATATAAGGGAATTCTTGCTGAATGGCGCATTGAACACGCTCTTCAGCATATACATCCGTTGGTTTTTGTTGTATGTAATTGAAGGCGCGTACATCATCAAGCCCTGCAATGTGGTCTCTATGCTCGTGTGTGAGCAGAATAGCATCTAGTTTCAGTACATTGGCACTAAGCATCTGCTGACGAAAATCGGGGCCTGCATCAATTAAAATGTTGATTCCATTCACTTCAACTAAAGCTGACGTCCGTAATCTCTTATCAAGGGGATTGGCCGAGTGGCAAACCGGGCATCCACATGCAATAACCGGAATTCCTTGTGATGTACCTGTACCTAAAAATGTGACTTTCAAAATGGGTTGCTTTTTTCTATCTTGCAAATTTAATTAATAGTGGTAAGTTGTAATTGGTAATCTTAAGTAATTATTACTTTTTTAATACATGTGGTATACCACTTATGAGTGCGACGTAAGAATAATAAATTGAAGGAACATTGAATATGAACTTGGAGACTCCCGAAAACCAAAGCAAAAATGAAATAGTGAAAGGTAAAATTTATCTTATACCAACACTTTTAGGAGAAGGAAAGCCTGAGGAAATGCTTCCACCTTATGTTTTGAAAATTATCAGAGAAATGCATTTTTTTATTGTGGAAGAAATTCGCACGGCCAGAAGGTTTCTATCTAAAGTTGGGATTCCACATCCAATTGATTCTTTGACTTTTTTCCTGTTGAATGAACATACGAAGACTTCCGATATTCTACTTTACCTTGAGCCAGCATTAACTAATAATATAGGATTGATGTCTGAGGCAGGAGCTCCTGGGGTAGCAGACCCCGGGGCAGATATTGTACGTCTTGCACATCAACATGGAATTTGTGTAGTCCCATTGATTGGCCCTTCTTCAATTTTGTTGGCTTTAATGGCATCAGGTCTTAACGGTCAAAATTTTGCTTTCAACGGGTATCTTCCCGTTAAACAACCGGAACGAGTGGCTAAAATCAGATTTTTTGAAAAGCGTGCCATAATGGAGAATCAAACACAGGTATTTATTGAAGCTCCATACCGTAATATGCAACTTCTGGAGGACTTATTAAATACATGCATTCCGTCCACTATGCTATCCGTAGCAGCAGATATAAGCTTAGAAACAGAATTTATTAAAACCGGAACTATAGAAAGCTGGAAGAAGAAGATACCTCAAATACACAAAAGGCCGGCAATTTTTATGATTGGCAAGTAAGTAACTCCTTGCAGGATTTTTTTTAAGGTGGTGTAATACTTTTTAATTCTACGTGATAAACCAGCGTGGCATACATCGGAATTAAAATGATTCCGTTTTGGTTAAACCCTGCTACTCCGTATGCCATATCATAAGGAATAATAAAGATAGCTTTTCCTCCCTTTTTCATTTTTTTAATCCCCGAATTAAAACCTGCGATTAAATTCGAATCACCTACTTTGCATGAATAATTCGTATTTGAACCTATTGACTGGCCATCAATGAGATTAAGTGTATAGCTGAGATTTAACTGATCCCCATCTTTTGGATTTTCTCCGGTTCCGGCAAGTGTTTCAATATAATATATACCATCAGTTGTCGAGTCAGCAGGTGTGAGTGTCAGGTTTGGCGTAAAACTTCGATTAATGGTGTCTAAATAATTGGTAATTTTTTCATTCTCGTAGGCTACAGGATCATGGATAACTTTTACCAGGGTTACCTCATAAATTCTTGGGATATAGTCGTCAAATGTTAACGATGCAGGCATTAACATCCAGGCTTTTCCTCCTTCCTGCATTTGCAGCAACCCTTCAATAAGCCCTCTAATGCTGATACTTTGCATGTATAATTTAACAGGTCCGTCTATGGCGCACGACGTAATAATGTTATTGGCCTTGGCATCCGCTTGGTTGCTGGTATCAAATAATTTTCCGTCTAAGGTAGTAGCAGCATAGCTTATAGTAA
>CAYZNC010000024.1:0-18999 GCA_964478555.1 uncultured Bacteroidales bacterium
AGTTGCAGTAGTTCTTGTGGGGTCAAAGAATTTTTTAAGTATAGGATATACGTTACACGCAGTATAAATAGTATCGGCTCTGAAAAGGCTATCTCTGTCGATAACTACGTATTTAAGTGTTTTTTTGTTGGCAATTACTTTATTAGTTATCAATGCAGCGGTGTCTCCAACATTGATCTTCTGTCCTACGACTGAAGGACCTTTTCCCCATGCTGTTGCATGTGCTGCATCCCAGGTATATGTTGCATTATTTGCGATCCATGTATTTTGGAAAGAAGCAGCATAACGGGAATCTTTAGTAACATCAAATAAATCAAGCAGAAATTCGGTAGGCATAAATTCTGGTGATTTATCATAACCATTAGCTAAGTCCACCTTCATCGCTGGTAATGTAGAATATTTACCCATAAACCAGAGATGTAGACGGTTTCCATTGCCATCCACGTCAATACCTAAGTTGGTGGAATTGGATACTACATATAAGGCTTCCTTACAATTCTTGTTACCACTGGTTGTTCCGTCTGTATTAATCCAAAGGTCACCGTAATTCTGATACATGGAGACACCCCAGTTAGCTGCACTGTCGATAACATTATGAGCAATTTGTTTTGCTCTTGTGAAATAAGCGTTAGCGTCTGAGGTATTGCCCTCATCGAGAGAATAATATCCTCTGGATAAAAGTACTCTGGCCAATAGTCCGTAGGCTGATTTTTTTACGGCTCGTCCCAGATCAGTTGTAGTAGTGGGTAACCAAAATTTTGCTGAATCTAGGTCGTTGATCATTAGGTTATAAAAGTCTTTTACAGAGCTTCGTTTAGCGGTAAAGATCGGGGTAGTGGTTTCAGATGTTCGAAGACAAACTCCACCCCAGGTTTCAACGATATGCCAATAATAGAAGGCTCTTAAAAACCGAAGTTCACCTTCTTTTTGTTTCCTTACTATGGAACTGGTATAACCGGCACCGTTAATCCTTTCTATTCCTGCATTACAATAGTCGATAGGGAGCATTAAATCCCTCCAGTACGATGTATTCGTGTTAGAGCTGCTGGAAGTGAATGATGTGTATTTGAATATTTGTTGAGCATAATTACTCTTAGCGGCACTAAACCATATATCAGTTCCTGCTTCTCCCATAATGAGGCCGTCTTCTTTTCCAAAAAAGTATCGTTGGCCTACATATGCGGCATTTATCAATGTTTGAAACCCTTGAGGAGTATTCCATACAGTTTCAGCTGTGGCTCCTGATGGATTGTACTCATCGAGCTTGCTGCATGATAGCATTCCTGAAACAATCAGGAAAGCAAAGATAAAATGTAAACTATATATTATGTTTTTCATAGTCTTTACGTTTAATAGGTTAATCTAATTAAAAATCAACATTGACTCCAAGAACGATTTGTTTGCTCATTGGGAAACTTTCAGCCCCGCTATTCTCAGGGTCATAATTCTTTATAAGGTGACTATTTGTTACGGTTAGAATATTTGAGACAGTAACATATATTCTAAATTTTTCTATTAGTATTTTTTTCGATATTTTTTCCGGCAGTGTGTATCCAAGCGAAATATTTTTGATTTTAAAATAAGAACCATCCACATAATAAAGCGATTGATATCCTAAATAATTGCTTAAAGTAGATCCTTGCATAGGTCTGGGAAAATCGTTAGTCGGAATCTCAGGAGTCCAATATCTTATGAATGCCGGACCATTTCCAGTACCAGAAGGATTATAACGTCCAAGAAGGTTATCGTTGATCATTTGTCCCCAGCGAGCAAATAGGTAAATACTCAAATCAATTCCCTTAAATGTAAATGTATTTTCAAAGCCACATTCCCATTTGGGTACTTTTGAACCAATGTAAGTTCTATCCTTGGTATCGATGATGCTATCGCCATTCAGGTCTAATAATTTTATATCGCCTGGTTTAAATTTGGTTTTAAAGGTGCTCATTTCCGATGAATCTGCTGTTTGCCAGATTCCTAATTTTTTGTAAGTGTAGATTGAATGAACTGGATGTCCTATTAAAAGTGAATTTTCTTCTGCACTACTTCCATTATAAGCAATCAGATCAGATCCATCTATTAAGTTGGTAATTTTTTCCTTGTTGCTTGTGAATGACAATGAAGAGGTCCATTTGAAATCTTTTGTTTGCAGATTAACAGAATTGATCATGACTTCAATACCTTGATTTAAGGTACTTCCCATATTCTGGTAAATAGTAAACGTTGTCTTTGAGGTAGTACCTCCGGTTGATACAGGTAAGGCCCTAGGTAGAACAATATTATCCGTTGTTGTTTTATACAAATCAACGGTGGCGTTCAATCGGTTTTTAAATACACCTAAATCAAGTCCTATATTTGTGGTTGTTGATCGTTCCCAGTTGAGATCTTTATTACTTATATATTGCCCATAGGAATAACCCTGTGCGGCATTATTTCCAAAAGATATATTTGATACCGAATAAACATTACTCTGTGTTGCATAAGTAGGGATGGAAGCATTACCTGCTACTCCATAGCTGACCCTCAATTTAAGTTCGCTAAGCATTTCGAGTTTTTTCATAAACGCCTCATCAATTACCCTCCAGGCAAAAGCTGCAGAGGGAAATGATGACCAACGATGATCCTTTGATAATTGGGAAGCTCCATCCCAGCGATCAGTCAAAGTTAACAAATAGCGCCCAAAAAGGCTATAATTAATTCGGCCTCCATATGACATGCCCTTAGTCATGTTGTAGCTTGAACTTATATCTCTGGTATAAGAAGTAAGGGTTGAACCTAAACTGTAGAATGACTGATCAGCCATAGGTTGTCGTTTGCCATCTTCATAGAAACTTTCATCAATATTATGGGAATAACTTGTTAAAGCTGTAAATGTAAAGGAATGTGGGCCTATTTCTTTTGAATATGTCAGGATGTTATCCCAAATTACACTTCTGGAATTCTGGTTAGTGACATATGCATCATTGACGCCCACAGAGGCTTGAGCAAGGGAAAGAGAATCGTTAAAAACGCCTTCTCTACTATTGCGCAGGTTGACGCCAATGCTCGAACGAAGTGAAAGACCTTTAATCGGAGTGATTTCTAAGTAGCCGTTAGAAAATATCCTGGTTCCAATTACATTGTCAACTGTAGCATTGGGACGCAAGTCAGTTAAAGGATTTATTGTTGAATTGTCGCCAGCTATAGGATGTACAACTATGTTTCCATTTTCATCATAGGGTGTACCTAAAGGACTAATTGAATTTGCACTTGCAAAAGGATCCTTGCGCTTGTTTTGGTTGGTATGGGTTGCCTGGATTTGTATTCCGGTTTTAGCCCATTTATTAAGTTCGTGGTCTATATTAAGACGTCCATTAAATCGTGTATAATTATCTTTAATGGCACCCTCTTCTCTATAGTAGCCAACAGAGAGAACCGATTTTGTTTTTTCGTTGCCACCACTGATTAATAGTTGATGACTATCTAATGATCCGTTACTTAGTAATAGTTTTTCCCAATTAACCCATTGTCCTGCTTCAATTGCATCCCATTCCTGAGTGGTGAACATAGCCTGATCGGTTGTGTAAGTATTATTGGCAATGTATGCTTCGCGTCGCAGTGCTATGTAATCGTCACCTCTTCGGCCACGAGGATAATCAGTGAGTCCGTTAATACCATAGAAACCATTATAGGAAACCTTTGTTTTGCCGACTTTAGCTTTCTTAGTGGTTATGATGATAACTCCACCAGCTCCTTGATGACCATATATTGCAGTAGAAGACGCATCTTTTAGAACCTCAATGGATTCAATATCATTGGAGTTTAAATCTGAATAGCTTCCTCCCTGTACTCCATCGATGATAAATAAAGGTTTATTAGCTCCAGTATTAAAAATGTCAAGAGAACGGGTTCCACGTATTAGTATATTGACATCAGAGCCTGCGGCTCCCGAATTTCTTATAATATCTACACCAGCAACTTTGCCCTGGATTGCTTCCATGGCATTTCCCGTAGGCGCTTTCACTATTTCTTCATTTTTAACAGACCCTACGGCGCCAGTCAAGTCCCTTTTCTTTACTGTTCCATAACCGATAACCACAATTTCGTCGAGGGATTTAATATCAGGTACCAGTTTCACATCCATATTTGCTTGTCCTGCCGGTGATAGTTTTTCTGAAATGTAACCAACGTAAGTAAAAAGCAATACTTCATTTGGTGATTGAAGTTCAATGGAAAATTTACCGTTCACATCGGTAATGGTGCCCCGCGCAGTTCCTTCAACTGTGATATTCACCCCAATCAGAGGTTCACCACTATTTGCATCTAAAACCGAACCCGTTATTTGCTGCTGTTGAAGGCTAACCGCTGGTGCGATAACAATTACATTATTATCAAATACTTTATAAGCAATGTTTGAATTGGCAAACATCTTATTCAGTATTTCATTTATATTTCCTCCATTCGTGGAAATAGAGAGCGTTCTGGTTAATTCCGACAGTTCGTCGTTGTAAAAGAACCGAAAGTTTGATTTACTTTCAATTAGTTTCAGTACGTCTTTGACCTTCATATCGGTAACGGAAAGATCAAGTTTTGTATTTTGCGAGTAAAGAGACGCAGATGCTTGCAGGGTTAATACAAACATCAACACGAATGAGATCTTCATGGTTATTAGTAGTTTTTTAGTTCGTTTAGTATGGACAAAAGATTTCCATAATGAGTGTTTTTTCATAAGTTTGTAATGTTTTTAATTAAACAAAGTTTTAAGATATTCTTGACGGAGAATGTCTTAAAGAAAATTGACGGAAGACTGGAACTGTAAAGGTTTCAGTCTTTTTTCATGGAATTCTGATTTTTGTGGTCATAGGTCATTTATTAGTTGGCTTTTTTTAAATAGTTGGTATAATTTTCTTTGAGTGCATCGTTGATGGT
This sequence comes from uncultured Bacteroidales bacterium, assembly GCA_964478555.1. GTDB lineage: Bacteria > Bacteroidota > Bacteroidia > Bacteroidales > JAAUTT01 > JAAUTT01. The sequence continues at coordinate 4,909 of CAYZNC010000024.1, forward strand.
TAAATCCACATATCCTTTTTGTACGACATATTTAATGGGTATGGTAAGCCTGAGATATTTCAGCACCTGTTCCAGGGTTTCATTCTCAATGGTTCCGGTGAATTTGTAATGACTCAGCTCAGCAGACAGCACATTAATTTTTACACCATATCTCCGCTCCAAAGCAATTGCAAAATTGTCGATTTGCTCGCCATCTACCACCCAACGTGGATCTTTCCACGATGTGGATAAAATGGTATTGGTGTTTTCGTTTACTTCAATGTTATTTTGCGTTTTTTCAGCGGTATTTTCCGTCGCGTTAGGCTCTTTACTTTTGCTGCTGCCTTTTTGCGGTTCCGGAGCTTTCAAAAAGGTTAGCTTTTCTTTAGGTTTTAAAGTGTATGTAAAAACTTTTTTCGAGCCATTTTCATTTTCAACCTTAATGGTGCCTTCCACCAGTGTGGCTACAACAGCCTTATCGTTAGGGTATGCTTTTACATTAAAGACGGTACCTAATGCTTTTATTTTAACATCGGTGGTATGCACCACGAATGGCCATTTTTTATTAGTTGTTACCTTGAAATAAGCTTCTCCGGTTAAAAATACGTCTCTCTGGTTTTCTGAAAAAGATACCGGATAGCGGAGTGTAGTTCCTGCATTAAGCCAAACTTCCGAACCATCGGGTAGAATAGTATGTGACCTCGACCCAAGCGGCGTATTTATTTCGCATGTACTTTTAAGGGGTTGCGGGGTTCTATGACGCATTGTAACCCATGTTACGAATGATCCCAATGATACCAGCAAAAGCCACAGTGCCGCATTTTGCAGAATTTTCCTCAGTATGATATGCTTGGTCTTGTTCCCTGTAGCCACAGACCCAATGCGGGATTTTGTATTCTCCCATGATTTATTGGTATCCAGTTGCTTTTCCTCCAACGAATAGAGTGATGCTGTAGTCCAGGAATTTTTTAAATCGCTGAATAATTGTTGATTGGCTTGACTGGCTGATAACATTTCCTGAAGTGCGGCCATTTCATCTATGGAAATATCCCCGGCTAAGAATTTAATAATTAATCCACTAATGGGATTTTCGATCATATTCATAACTATCTTTTATTAATCATGTGAAAAACAAGTTGTAAAAATAACTCAGTGTTCATCTCTGTGTCCACTATATGCTACAATATTTACATTGAGCATCACAGAGATGTTACACTGAGAAATCCAACATTTAACTCACATTAACTACTACTACTATTACTACTATATATAATACAATGAGGATTGAATTTAGGGTGACAAAAAATTTAGGAAAATTTTAAGAGAGATATAAGACATAAGAGCCAAGACACAAGACAAGCTACAAAGCAGACCTCAAAATCCTGAGGGTTTGGAAGTTTAGGTTTTTGGAAAATCTAATCCGACCCTTATCTTTTGCATTGCCCTTGACAGTTGTGTTTTAACGGTATTAACAGATATTCGTAGTTTAGCAGCAATCTGTTGATAACTCATTTCATTAAAACGACTTAACAGAAAAATTTCTTTGCATTGAGCGGGTAATTCATCGATGGCCTTTTTAATACGGATTTCAAGCTCTTCTTCGGCCAGCATATCGAAATTATTCCCGGAAGCATCCTGTTCCAGAATTTGCATCCGGTGCTTCATTTCATTCACATAGGTTTCAGAAAGCCTATTTTCTACTTTAACTTTTTTAATAAAATTAATGCAATTATTATGCACACACCGATATAGAAAAGCTTTCAATGATTGCTGAGGATCGAGCGTTGTGCGGATCTCCCAAATTTTAACAAAGGTGTCCTGAACGATTTCATCCGCGATATCCATGGATTTTACGTATACACGGGCATAGTTACATAGCTGTTCATGATGCATCTTAAACAGCAATTCAAAGGCAACCTGTTCACCTTGTTTAACCCTTTCAGTTAGTTCAAAATTAAGTAGATCACCTTTTTTCACGATAGAATGTTGTATTTCAAATATAAGGAAAAATTGACAAATAGATAAATTATAACTTTTACCGCGATGGAGCAAAGTTATCCTGCTATTTTTAAAGAATGCTGACCAAAAGGGAATGATAATAACTGCTAAATCTTACCACACTTCAGGCATAAACCCCAAAATTTTCATTAAACTTGTATTTTAAGCCAAAATTTTACAACTATGACTAGAATTACTTTATACGCATTTTTATTTGCGATCTTTTTTGCTGCTACTGCTTCAGCTGAAGTTAAACTACCTGCTGTTTTCAATGATCATATGGTGTTGCAGCAACAATCGGAAGTAGCTGTATGGGGTTGGGCAAAAGCCGGGAGTAATATCCAGATTATTCCATCGTGGGATAAAAAGAAATATGCTGCAAAAACCGATGCTTCAGGGAAATGGAAGACCAAAATTACCACACCTATTGCCGGTGGCCCTTATGAAATAACATTCAGTGATGGAGTTGTAAAGAAGTTAAGTAATGTGCTGATTGGTGAAGTATGGCTCTGCTCGGGGCAATCGAATATGGAAATGCCTATGAAGGGGTTTAGAGGTCAGCCTGTTTCCGGTTCCAATGATGCTATTTTAAGATCGAAGAATAAAAATATAAGACTTTTTGCGGTTCAGCGTGCCTCCAATATTGAGCCGCAGGAAGATTGTAAAGGTCAATGGCAGGAAGCAAGTCCCGAAGCGGTTGCTGAATTTAGCGCTACTGCGTACTATTTCGGACGTATGTTAAATGAAATAACGGATGTACCGGTTGGATTAATCTGTGTGAGCTGGGGAGGTTCCTGCATTCAGACATGGATGAGTAAAAATACGGCAACACCTTACGAAAATGTCAAAATACCTGTGAAAGGCGACTCCATAAAAGTTCCTAACCGCACGCCCACCATGCTATATAATGCGATGATCAGTCCGATCATTAGCTATGGCATCAAAGGTTGCATCTGGTATCAGGGAGAAACTAATTATAAAGATCCCGGGCAATACAAAAAACTATTTGCTACGATGGTGAATGAATGGCGCTCCCTTTGGGGTGGTGGTGATTTTCCTTTTTACTATGTTCAGATAGCACCTTTTAACTATGTGCCCACCAATACCAAAGGGGCCAATGTAAACTCCGCTTATCTCCGGGAAGCTCAGCTAAAAGCAATGGACACCATACCGAGCAGTGGCATGGCAGTGATCATGGATATAGGCGAAGAAAAGATCATACATCCTACAAATAAAGAATTAGGAGGGAAGCGACTTGCTTACTGGGCTTTGGCTAAAACGTACGGAATCAAAGGTTTTGCCTACGCGAGCCCCACCTACAAAGAAATGAGCATAAAAGACACTACCATTATTTTAAGCTTTGATAATGCACCCAATGGGCTTACTTCTTTTGGGAAAGAATTGAGTTGTTTTGAGATAGCGGGCGCCGATAAAATGTTTTATCCCGCTAAAGCATCTTTACGGTCAAAGTCGGTTATTGTATCAGCCCCGCAAGTGAAAAATCCGGTGGCAGTGAGGTATGCCTTCAAAGATTTTGTAGTGGGCGATTTATTTGGTACGGAAGGGTTGCCAGTGTCGTCGTTTAGAACGGATGAATGGTAGAAAAGCTATAAGAAGATAGAACCAAGAATCAAGATTAAGAAATAATGAAACTGTACGACGTATGAAACTTTTTACCCTGATTTCTACACTTCTTCTAAATGGAATCCTGCTTTTAGCTCAACCATCGGAATTAAATTATTGTAATATTATTTGGGACAGTCAGAGCAAGAATTCGTCGGAATCTATGCCTTGCGGGGGTGGAGATATCGGCTTAAATGTTTGGGTGGAAAAAGGGGAGTTGTTATGTTATTTATCCAAAAGCGGGGCTTTTGATGAGAATAATGGCTTTATGAAATTAGGGAGGGTGAGGGTGAAGCTTTCGCCTAACCCGTTTGATGGAACCGATTTCAAGCAAGAGCTGGTTTTGCAAGATGGTTACGTAAAAATTACCGGTACAAACCATGGTATTTCTGCACAGGTTAATGTTTGGGTAGATGTGTTCCGGCCTTTGGTTCATGTGGAAGTTAGCAGTAATAAGGCTCTGAATGCAGAGGCGGTGTACGAAAGCTGGAGGTATGCAGATCATTTGCTGCAAAATGGTGAAAGTTTTGCTAATTCGTTTAAATGGTTGCCTTTACCCAATTTGAAAATATTGAAAGATGAAATAGGATTTCAGGAAGATAATATTTTGTTTTATCACCGGAACAATGATTCTACTGTTTTTGATGTAACCGTGAAACAACAGGGGTTGGAAGCAGTTAAGCCGCAGCTATTCAATCCGCTTAAAAATTTGACTTTTGGTGGCATGATGAAGGGGAAAAACATGAAAGCTTCCGGAACCAGCCAGGGAAAATATCTTTATACCAATTATACCGGGTGGAAGCTTCAAAGCAACTCGCCTTCCAAATCGCATGCAATTGAAGTATATCTTTATATTGATCAGACAAAAACCATTGAGGATTGGAAGGCCGGATTGCAGCTGGTGGTAAAAGATGCCAGGGTGAACAAAAAGACTGCATGGTCGAAAACCCGCGAATGGTGGAAACAATATTGGGATAGAAGCTTTATAGTGGGTACCAAGTATGTTCCTGCGCCATCTGCATCAAATAATGAAGCCCAGATCGGACAGGTTACACGCAATTATCAACTGTTCCGCTACATGTTAGGTTGCAATGCCTATGGGAAGTACCCAACTAAATTTAATGGGGGCATGTTTACCTATGACCCATGTTTTACAGATACCAGCAGAAAATTTACACCAGACTACCGTAATTGGGGAGGCGGATTGATGACGGCTCAAAACCAGCGCCTGGTTTATTTCCCCATGATTAAGAGCGGGGACTTTGAGATGATGAAACCTCAGTTTGACTTTTATCTCCGGTCGATGCGAAATGCTGAGTTGCGAAGTGAAGTTTATTGGGGGCACAAAGGAGCCTGTTTTACTGAACAAATGGAGAACTTTGGTTTGCCAAATACTGCTGAATATGGTTGGAGCAGGCCTAAGGATTATGACCATGGCATGGAGTATAATGCATGGCTGGAATATGAATGGGATACTGCATTGGAGTTTTGCTTTATGATCCTGGAAAAAGAACGTTACACGGGAAAAGATATTTCCGAATACCTTCCGTTAATTAAAAGTTGTCTCACTTTTTTCAATGAACATTATCAATACCTTGCAAAGATGCGGGGTTGTAAAGCTTTTGATGGCAACGGACATTTAATACTTTATCCCGGCTCAGGTGGCGAGACTTATAAAATGGCTTATAATTCCACATCGACCATAGCTGCTCTAAAAACGGTAGTGAGCAGGTTATTGGAATTACCCGCCAAATATTTAAATGAACAGGATCGCAAAAGTTGGGATACCATGTTGAATCGTATACCTCCGATTAATTTTCGTGAATTTAGCGGACACAAAACCATATCTCCTGCTGCAGTGTGGGGGCGGATTAACAATACGGAGCCCATGCAATTATATCCTGTATTTCCATGGGGAATTTATGCTGTAGGGAAACCCGGTTTGGATATTGCTATAAACACCTGGAAATACGATACCCTGGCCATTAAATTTCGAAGTCATGTAGGATGGAAACAGGATAACATTTGGGCAGCTCGTTTGGGATTGACAAACGAAGCAGCCGAACTGGCTTTAGGCAAGCTCAAGGATTCCGGAAGACGTTTTCCCGCATTCTGGGGACCAGGCTTTGACTGGGTTCCGGATCATAATTGGGGAGGCTCAGGAATGATAGGTTTGCAGGAAATGCTTTTACAAGTGGATGGAATAAAAATATATATTTTCCCCGCATGGCCTAAAACATGGGATGTACATTTCAAATTACATGCACCTTACAATACCACTGTGGAGGCAACTTTGAAGAACGGGAAAGTAGAAATGCTAAAAGTAATCCCGGAATCGAGAATGAAGGATGTGGTGAACATGTTTTAGCGCTTATCCTTATGTTCATACAATATTTTTCTCAACGATACAGATAGTTATAAATTAAATTTTTAATATGCCTGATTTTGATTAAATAGCAACCTTTATAACCAACAACTTTAAAACTAAGAATCCAATGAAGTCGCTACAAAGAAGTTCATTATTATTGATATTAATTTATTTTTTTAATCCGGTATTTGCTCAAAAAAACTTTATACCTGGATATATAGTTGATAATAAAAGTGATACAATTTTTGGATTGATTGATTACAAGAATTGGGGCAAAAATCCTAAATTAATTTCTTTCAAAAAGGATAGTATGGGTATTCCTCAAAAATACAGTCCGGTACTTATAAGATCCTTTAAGGTTGCTGATCAATTATATGTGAGTAAAATTGTAACGGTAGATAAATCCCCAACCACATTACAGGACTTAAAAGAGTCTGCCAGATATATTCCTGATATAGTAAAAGATAGTGTTTTTCTTACACTTTTCATTAAAGGTAAAGCCACTCTTTATTATTTCATGGATGACGATCTCAAAGAGCACTATTACATCGAAAAAGATACCATTTTTGAGGAACTAATACTCAGTATTTGGCTGAGAGACTATAATGGTACTCCCCGATTAATTCATCTTGATACCTATAAACATCAATTAGAATCCTATTTAGGAGACAGACCTGAATTAAGAAAAGCCATAACATCTTTAGAATTTAACCGAAGAAAACTTACCAGCCTGTTTAAGCAATACAATGAGGTTGGCGGAGCCAAAAGTGTTGAGATTAATAAGGTAAGAAAGCTTAGATTAGAATCGGGGGTTATGGCAGGACTAACTTCAACCCGGCTTAAGTTCGAAGGAAACGAAGATGTGACTCCTTTTTTAATCAAGCCAGATTATGGGAATTCTGTCAATCCTGCATTTGGTGTGTTTTGTAATGTTATATTGCCGGGGATTAATGGCCGATGGTCAATTAAAAATGATTTGCAATTCGCTAATCATCAGTTTAAAGGTGTACATAGAGAAATTTATGCATCGAGCGTGTATGATTCGTCATCTACTTATTTTGGCATGACATATTTCAAATTGTCCAACATGCTTTGTTTTCAGGTTAGAAACCATAAAAAACTGAGGCCCTATATATTTGCAGGCATATGTAATTCTCTGCTCATCAAAAATGACTGCAAGCAAAATATGGACAGTTATATTGTTTCTCAACATTATACTTCAACATCCAGATCGTTTATTCCTTTTAGAAATCTTGAACAAAGTTATTTGTTAGGCGTGGGCCTTGATTATAAAAATATTCGGTTAGAATATCGATACTTAAAGGGAAATGGAATTTCAGCAAGCCTTGCATATAGCTCAAGATTGACAACTAACTTGTTTCTGATCAGTTATACATTGTTTAGGTGATGCAATAGTTAAAGAATAGGAAATTTCAAGGTATATGTTTACCAAATAGTGAATTAGGATAGTATTCGAAGCTGTTTAATTAATCAGTAGCCGGTATAGAAAATGTAAATGTACTTCCGTTATTTATTTTGCTGGTAGCCCATATTTTACCTCCGTTTTTTTCAATGAAATCTTTGCATATCAGCAGCCCCAATCCTGTGCCAACTTCACCTGATGTTCCCGTTATACTTTCCGGCTTATCTATTTTAAATAAACTTTCCAGCGTTTCTTCATCCATGCCTATTCCGGTATCTTTGATTTCAACAAGGATTTCATTATTACCACGGATACAACTAATATAAATTTGTCCCTCTAGCGGTGTAAATTTAATAGCATTTGAAAATAAATTTCGTATTACGGTGTGAATCATATTTTCGTCAGCCATTATAAAACAATCTTGAAGAATATTCTCTACAATTTTAATTTCTTTATTTTCGTAATTCTCTTTGAATAATATGATGTTTGCTTTTATCAAACCATTCATTGCTATTCTAATTGGTTTATTTGCAATGGCATTGGATTGTGATGTGGTCCATATCAGCAAATTTTCAAAAAGGTTAAACGTCTTTCTGGATGTATCGCTCAACAGATTTATGTAGTGAATTTTTTTTGCATCATCCAGTTTGTTAAATTCTTTTTCGAGTATTTCGGAAAAACCAATCATAAGATGAAAAGGTCCTTTCAGGTCGTGAGCAAGTACAGAAAGAAACAAATCCTTAGTTTTATTTAGTTGTTCCAGTTCTTTATTCTTGAGGGCAAGCAAATCAGCCTGATCCTTTAAAACTTCCGTTTGGCTTGTTAGTTTTTCAGATTGCTCTTCAATTTGTTGTTGGCTTTCTTCTAACAAAGTATTGGTTTCATTGACAATATCATTCTTTTCTTTAATAATTTGAGTATGTTTTTCACGCTCAAGAATTGATTTTTCGATAACCCCTACAAAATAATATACTACTATAGCATAGGCAGTCACGAATAAGATTATTAAATAAATACTTTCCTGAAGGAAAATGTTTTTTGTAATTAAGGTCATTGCGATAACACTTCCCACATATATGACAGTTATTATAATGGCATGTGTTTTCCTGATTATCAGTGAAATTAAGGTTAATAGAAAGGACATAAACAAGGAATCTCTCAGGAAAAAATAGACTCGGTTTGGAGAGAAGAGATCACTGAACGAGTCTATAATAACATTGGCAAGAGCTATGTAAAGAATAATTCCAAAACTGGTTTTTAGGTTTAGCCGTTTAAAACGATATAATGAATAGATGATAACAGTAATGCTAACGGAAGTTACATTATTATAGAAAATCTTATTTGATTGGTAGAAATTAATAATGTCAATGATAAATCCAAGGCAGCTTATAAATACATAAGCATGAAATATGTTAGCTGCGCCTTTTTCCAGATAAGCATCCAGATCCGGTGTATCATTTTTTTTAGACATTATGAACTCTTCAGGATAATAATTGAAAATTATCAATTAACACTTTAACACTGCATGATTTTTGAAGGATGAGAAGGGTAATATAGCTTATATAAATATATTCAAAATTTACGTTTTATACAATAGTTATCAAACGGATTACCTAGTAATATATTTTAAAACAATGAGAGGTAACTTCTTTGAAATCCCTTTATTCATGCAAATACAAATCCCATCCTAAATAAGTATCAATCGACTCTTCAAGTATGTTACTTACATTGCCACGCACCATGGCAACGTGGTGTTCGAATCCGTTTTTACACATGTATTTTAGCAGTTGTTGCAGATCAGGTACACGTGTTACCGCAATTCCACCATCCATACCGTAGGAATCATCTGTAAATTCAGCCTCACCCAAATAGGATTTGATTGTACCAAGAGTATCGTCAGTTGAAATACGGAAATAGGTAGCTGGTCCGGCCTTTACTTTTCCTTTCACTGCTCCAAAACAGTTGTCCTGGCCCAAAGTAGTACCCAAAACATCGAGATTTGAGATTTCAATTTCGTTTTGGAAAAAACTTTTAGGATAATTGCTGCAATGGGTACACACACACATGTTACGATCGTTTCTGAAATTATTATTCCAGTCTAGCAACGCAGAGGGTCGTCCGGCTGCTAATGTAAGCATATACATAGAAACTGCTCCTGCAATATCTACTTCGCAAGCACAAGGTATCATTTTTTCACCAAGCATACTCATGGACAAGCAAGTGGCGCAACCATAATTTTTTTGAATAGACTCCCAACATTGGATAGCCGCTGCATCAATCTCGTTTTCTGCGATCCATTTTTCAATAGCAAGCCCGAATTTTGCCTGCCTTGTTATTTTTGTTTCCTGAATAACGGATGGAATTTTGCCATAGGCTCTTATCTCAGTCAACTTTGTTTTTAACGCATTAGCTTGATCATCCATTCTTTGCGCTTCGCTTAAAATTTCGGATAAATCAACCGGAACTACTGTTATTCCTGATGCCTGCAATAATTTTTCACTGGCCCGCATGGTTTGAAATGCACCGGGACGTGCCCCAATAGCCCCGATACGAGCATGTTTTAATCCGCCTACTACACGGCAAATAGAGGCAAACCGCTGAATGTCATCCCGGAATATTTCGCTTGCAAGCTTGCATGTGTGGTAAGTAGTGTCAGTAAAGGGAATACCATATTGATAAAGGTTGTTACAAACCGATAGCTTTCCGCAAAACGAGTCGCGACGGCTTTTAACGTCTACTTTATCGTTATCATCATCTTCTGCCTGAACCAAAATAGGAACGTTTAATTCAGCATATTTTAAGGTATTTACAATGCCCAATTCGTCACCAAAGTTGGGTAACGTAATAATAATGCCATCAATGATATTGCGATTTTTACTAAAGAGCTCGGCGCATTTACGGGCATCTTGTATGGTTTCAACTGCGCCTGTGGGTGTGGCATCGGCGGGTAAGATAATTGTTTTAACACCCATCTTTTCAAGTTCGGCAAGGATTTGTTTCCGACCTTCCTGCGCCAGTTTAAAGTTGAAAATATTACGTGTTCCAACGATTATCCCAAATGTTAGTTTTTGTTTGTAAGCCATATTGTGTTTCGTTTTTTAGTTTCATTAATCTGATGATAGGACGCTTATTTTTTGTCAACCATAATTTTTTGCGTAAGGATACCATTTCCAGTTTGAAGTTTCACAATGTATAATCCGGACCGGAAACCTGTCATCTTCAGTAATTCGGAATAGCTTGCGGGCTTGAAGGAATAATCGGTATAGGCATATAATTCCGCTCCTTCCATAGTATAAACATCGATTTTAACTTTTGATGTATTTTGCAGTAAACTTTGTATATCCGTTTCCTTTTGGTTAATATTCGACACTTTGGTAACATGAGTTGTATCTTTCATTGCAGGAAGTCTTTCCATTTCTAGACTGGCCAGTATAAAAGGACCTATAGCTTTGCCATCATTTGTGCAGATAGCCTCATTTATGTAATAATTAAACGACCCGTCTCTGGTAGCACTTAACCCGGCCCCACAGCACGTTTGTTTCAGATCGTATTTTCCTGCATTAGAAACAATAAAAGTATCCAGAATACCTTGGTAACCTTTTTTTCCTGCTTCAATATAGGATGAATCTATGTAATGAAGCCTTACTGCTTTGAGGTAAGAATATACAAACATACAAGTGCCTGATGATTCAAGATAATTTCCAGTTCTCGTCCCCTGATCCAGCACCTGGTACCAACATCCGGATTTTGCATCCTGTACTTTTGATACGGCTTTTGCCATTCGCTGCAAAACCCCTATCATTGAGTCTCTTTTGGAGTAATTTACAGGCATAAAATCAAGTACGTCTACAATGGACATCATATACCATCCCATTGCTCGTCCCCAGAAATTTGCAGAACATCCGGTTACGGGACTGGCCCAATTCTGAACTTTCTTTTCATCCCAGCCATGGTAAATAAGTCCCGTAATAGTATCTCGTGCATGCTTCTCCATGAGCAGTATTTGTTTTGCGATGTCATCAAAATCGCTGGAACTGTTGAATAACTTTGAATACTCGGCGTAGAATGGTTCTCCCATGTACAAACCGTCCTGCCACATCTGGTATGGGTAAACTTTTTTATGCCAAAAACCGCCATCAGAAGTTCTGGGTTGACCTTTCAATTGTTTACGAAGTGTATCAGCCCCAGTTTTATATTTTGCTGTCCCCGTTTGGTTGTATAAAAACAATAAAGAACAACCTTCTTTAACATTGTCAAGAGTGTAATCCAACATTTTATATCCCGTGATTATGCCATTACTATTGACTGCATAATCAACCGTATTTTTGATATAATTCAAATAAGCCGGATTGCTTGTCTTAAGGTACAAATCCTGAAAGCTCCTAAGAACGGTACCGGTTACATAATTCCATCCTGAGGAATACCGGTTTGGATAGTAAGCAATCACCGAATTTGCCATTTTTTCACTCCAGGGCTGTGAAGCCATTGGTTGTGGCCTGAGATTGAGCATTACAAGTAACACTGTAATTATTTTCAACGACCTCGACAATTCGTTATTCATCTTTTTGGTTTTAAAAAGTATAAAAGTAATCATCTAAATTGGTTCAATAAAGTTTTTCAACAGCGGTTATTTGTTTGTTCTGGTCAATTCCACTGCCTTCATCCACCCTTTATACAAGATAAGTTGTTTTTCAACGGGCATCATAGGAATGACTTTTTCGCTGCTTTTATATAAATCTTCTAATTGCTGTATATTTTTCCACAGGCCTGTACCTAATCCGCCTACCAGAGCAGCTCCTAAGGCTGATGCCTCTTCGATATCGCTTATCACGATTGGTGCTCCCAACATATCTGATTGGAATTGCATGAGGAATTTGTTGCGTGTTGGCCCCCCATCTACTCGTATTTCCGAAAGCTCAACGCCGGCTTGATGAGCCATAAGGTTGAGTAGATCTTTTACCTGGTAGGCAATAGATTCAAGTCCGGCTCTTACAATATGAGCCTTCTTTGTCCCCCCTTGAATGCCTGATATGCTGGCTCTTGCCAGGTTGTCCCAATAAGGTGCTCCCAATCCAGCAAATGCAGGTACAAAATAAACCCCATCTGTGGAGTCTACTGAAGTTGCCAATTCTTCTGATTCTGCCGAACTATTCATTATTTGCAGAGCATCAACCATCCATTTAACAGTGGCTCCGGTGCTATGTATATTTCCTTCGAATACATAATCAGTTTTATCTTTCAGTGAATATCCCACTGATGTTACCAGTCCTGCAGGTGCTTCCAAGGGATGGTTGCCAATATTTAACATTACTGAGGATCCGGTACCATAGGTTACCTTTGATAACCCCTTATGATAACAACGTTGTCCAAACAGGGCGGCGTGCGAATCACCTAATACGCCTGAAATGGGGATATCTTCATTAAAGATTCCTTCGGCCGAGGTGAAACCAAAAATTTCATCGGAAGACTTCAGATTTGGTAATATGTTTAAGGGAATGTCAAACAGCCGGCATACTTCCTCATCCCATTGCATGTTATGAATATTGAAAAGTAGAGTCCGGCAGGCGTTGGAAAAATCCGTAGCATGAACCTTCCCATTGGTCAGTTTCCAAATAAGCCACGAATCTATTGTTCCTGCAGCCAGATTTCCTTTTTGAGCTTTTTGCTTGATATCGGGGTTGCTGTTAAGTATCCAATGCAGGCCACTGGCCGAAAAATATGGATCAATGATCAGGCCGGTTTTTTCGCGCACCAACTTTTCATAACCTTGCGCTTTTAGTTCACGGCATTTTTCTTCGCCTCTCATACATTGCCATACCACGGCATTATAAACGGGTTTACCTGTTGTTTTATCCCAGACAACTATTGTTTCGCGTTGATTGCTTATAGAAAGACATTTTATTGCTGATATTTCGATGTTTGATTGTTTAATAACCTCCGCAATAACCTTTAGGGTATTTTCATAGATTTCTTCAGGATTGTGCTCTACCCAACCCGGTTTAGGATAGATTTGCTGATGCTCAACATTGGCGCGTGATACGAATCGTGCATTTTCATCAAACAATATTGCCTTGGTAGCTGAAGTGCTCTGGTCGATGGCTAATATGTAGTTTTTAGGCATTTCTTTAAGTTTTTCACCGCAAAGACGCTAAGGCGCAAAGAAAAATATAATTAATAATTATTTACAAATCTTTTTAAACCGTTTTTTAATAAAGAAACATTAAAGTTTATTAAAAAGCCTAATTGTTTATTCGTCAATTTTAAATAAGATATAATTTGTGCTTCGTGAACTGGCAATAATGTTTCAACAGCTTTAATTTCAAGAATGATTTCATTTTCAACCAAAATATCAATTCTAAAATCCTTGGAGAGTTCACATCCTTTATAGAATAATGGAATAGATACCTGACTTTTTACTTCCAGACCAAGCAAATCCAATTCTTTAATTAAGCAAAGTTCGTAAATGGATTCCAGTAAACCAGGCCCCATTTCTTTATGAACAGAGAAACTCGCATTCAAAATTTCTTTAGCAATATTTTCTAATCTATCGTGTTCCATAAATCCTTTTACCGCGAAGACGCTAAGGCGCAAAGAGTCTTTAAATTAAACAAAGTTCATTTATTTATATGTGATCTTTAATCCTTCTTATTAAATTTATCTGTCATTTTTCTTATTCTCAGTGCCATTGCGTCTTCGCGGT
>CAYZNC010000024.1:19099-32789 GCA_964478555.1 uncultured Bacteroidales bacterium
GCGTCTTCGCGGTAATATCATTTTATCTTTTCTTAGCGTCTTAGTGCCTTTGCGGTGAATATTTACCGCCTTAGCGGTTCAATAATATTCCAGCCTCTTCACAAATTTTCTCAGTTGTTAAACCATAATATTTAAATAGCTCTGCTGAAGTACCATGAACTGCATTTTCATCAGGAAACCCCATTATCTTTATCGGCACAAGAGTGTGCTGACAGGACCATTCAGCTATTGCAGAACCTAATCCTCCATGAATATGATGTTCCTCCACCACTATAATTCTTCCTGTTTCGCTAGCTGCCTTTTCAATCGCATCAATATCGAGCGGTTTAACGGTGTGCATATCGAGTATTCTTGCTCGTATTCCGTTTTTAGCTAATGCCTTCCCTGCCTCCAAACAATGGAAAACAGTTTCGCCGGTACCAATAATGGTTATATCGTTACCTTCCAATAAAGTATTGGCTTTACCGATAGTGAAAGTGGGCTCCATGTCCACATACACATTGGGAACCGCCCCCCTGCCAACTCGCACGTAAACAGGTCCCTCAAAATCGGCCAAAGTTTCAGTCATTTTCTGAGTTAGTGCCACATCGCAGGGAAGAATAACAGTCATGCCAGGAAGTGTACGCATTACTGCAATATCATTAAGACTATGATGGGTTGTTCCCAAAGCTCCATAGCTTACCCCCCCGCTCACGCCTACTATTTTTACATTAGATCCTGTATAAGCGACATCAACTTTTATCTGTTCATAGCTGCGTGCAGCATAGAAACTGGCTGGGCCACACACAAAAGGTTTTTTCCCGCACAACGCTAATCCGGCTCCAATGCCAATTGCATTTTGTTCTGCAATACCCACTTCAACAAATTGGCCGGGAAGTTCCTCTGCAAATTTACTTAAAGTAACAGAACCCCTTGCATCAGAGGTAACTGCAATAATATTGCAATCCTGTTTAGCTAGTTCTAAAAGCTTTTCAGTGAATGCCTGTCTACAAGGTATTTTATTTTCCTGCATATTATACTTTCCATTTGTTGTCCAGTTCTTCAAAAGCCTGGTTTAATTGTTTGACATCAGGCACTTTATGGTGCCACTCAGCCCGGTTTTCAATAAATGAAACACCTTGTCCTTTTACCGTATTTGCTATCACAAGGTGTGGCTTCCCTTTTTCCTGTGGATATTGATCAAATAGCTTGGTCAATTCTTCAATATTATTACCTTCCACTTCATCAACATGCCAGTTATAAGCAGTCCAGCGGTTTCTAAGATTTTCGAGAGGCATAATTTTTTCGGTGTTACCGCTAATTTGCAAGAAGTTACGATCTATAATAGCTACTAAGTTATCGAGTTTGTAGTGGCCTGCGCTGTTTGCGGCTTCCATAATGGAGCCTTCACCTTGCTCACCATCTCCCATAAGCACAAATACACGATATTTTTTAGCATCCATTTTGCCTGCCAGAGCCATTCCCACGCCCACTGATAAACCATGACCGAGGGCTCCCGAATTTAGTTCAATACCAGGTACTTTTCGGGTTGGATGTCCGGCCAGAATCGAATTGAACTTTCCATAAGTATTCAGCACATCTTTGGAGAAGAAACCTGCTTCTGCCAGAACACAGTAATATCCTTCCACGCTGTGCCCCTTGCTTAAAATAAACCTGTCGCGCTCTATCCACTCAGGATTATTAGGTTGATAATGCATGGTATGAAAAAACAGCGCTGTAAGAATATCTACGGAAGACATTGCTCCTCCGGTATGTCCTCCTTTGGCATCAAAAATCATTTGAAGCAGTCCTTTGCGAATCTGTATGGCTTTTTGTTCTAAGGCTTTTATATTTGTACTCATTCTGCTATTATATATTCAATATCATGTTCTTCAAAAAGTTGCCTATGCTTATCCTGTAATCCATTGTCGGTTATTAAATAATTTACCAGCGAAAGTGCACCCAGGCTCGCCAGTGAACTCTTACCAATTTTAGTACTATCGGCAAGAAGATATACAGTATCAGCCGCATCAATCATCGCTTTTTTCACTACCAAATCGCTTATACTTGGGTAAGTGAGACCTGCTTTAAGCGAGATGCCTGCAGTGGCCAAAAAAAGCTTATCGACATGCAGGTTATTAAAGAAAGCAGCCGCTTTTTCGCCGGTTAATGACAAGGTTGGAGCCTTAAACTCACCGCCTGTCATAATTACGCTGATAGCTGGTTCGCTGCCAAGCATAGTGGCGATATTGAGTGCATTGGTAATAATGGTGAGTCCTTTCCTGGTTACAAGATTTTTTGCCAGTTCTGTGATGGTGGTACCCGAATCAAGTATTACCGTATCACCATCGTTGATGAACTCCGCCGCTTTTTTAGCAATTAGTATTTTTTTATCCGTGTTCTCGCGATGCTGAAGCGTAAAAGACCGAACCTGTGCAGATATAGACTTGAGGTAAGCCCCTCCATGTTCACGCACAATGGACCCATCCAGCTCCAGCTTCTCCAAATCCTGACGAATCGTAACTTCTGAAACCTTGAAAATCCTGCTCAGATTAACAACCTTCACATTACCATCCTCCTGAATCATTTCCAAAATCCTGTCGCGACGTGGCTTGGCCAATAAATTAATATTATTTTGCAAATTAAAATGTTGTTTCTTTTCTTTGCAAAGATATTATGTTTATTTTCGATTTTCAAAGAAAACGTAAGTATTCGAAGTAATTTGTTTTATTTACTTTGAATATTAATAAGTTATATTTGTTTCGCACGTTGAGCGGAGTCGAAACGTGCTTATAAAATTAATATATCTTAATTTACGATCAATTTGAAGTCGCTAACATTAATTGATTTGCAATATAATTAACCATAATGAAAATTACTAACTAAAAATAAAGGAATGAATACGGAAACAATAACCGGGAGTTCAGGTGGAAAGTCATCTATTGTTGACAGACTTGATAAACTTTATGAGTATGAAAGGGAACCTGTATCTCAAAAGAATTTGCATGGTTGGAAAACTTTCATTGCTATGTTTTCAGGTGAACATATTGCCGGTACCGAGTTTATACTTGGAACATTAATGGTTATGCATGGTGTGTCGGCTAAAGATTTTTTCTTAGGTTTATTAATAGGCAATTTACTTGCTGTGCTAAGTTGGGCATTTATTTGTGCTCCGGTAGCCGTAAAAACCCGTTTAACCATTTACTGGCAGTTGCGTAAAACTTGCGGGCCATACTTGATGCTTGCTTACAGCGCATTTTTTGCACTTATTCTGTGTCTCCTGGCAGGTGCTATGGTTAACGTTGCAGTAACGTCAATTTCAATTCCTTTTCATATACCCAATCCCAATTATCTGGCAGGCGATTTAATTCCTTCCGTACCCTGGATTATTTTGGCGGTAATTGTAGGCATCTTAATTGCAGGAATGGCTGTGCTTGGATTCGAAAAGATTGCGAATTTTTCGAAAGTCTGCGCCCCATGGACTGTTACAATATTTGTTGTAGCTGGAATTGCAGGACTCTCGTACTTGGGATGTAAATCGGTTGGCGATTTCTGGCATGTAGTAACAACAAAGATATTCACCGGTGTACCTATTGGAGCTAATACCAAATATACGATATGGCATGTTATCGGTTTTGCATGGTTGTGCAATGCATCGCAACATATTGGTATGGCAGATACCACTGTTCTTAGATATGCAAAGAGTTGGACTCAAGGTTTTGCCTCAGCCTTTGGCATGTATTTGGGTCATTATATAGCATGGATAGCTTCAGGTATCCTTTGTGCAGCTTATCTGGCTTCCGGACAAATTAATCCGCAACCGGGGACAATAGCATTATTTGGAGCAGGCCTTGCTGGTGCTATAACAGTGGTAATTGCCGGCTGGACTACAGCTAACCCCACTCTCTACCGGGCAGGTTTAGCGCTTCAGGTTGTAACACCAAATTGGAAACGCTGGAGAGTTACCTATGCCGCCGGTATATTTATGATTATTACAGCATGTATTCCTGCCGTGAATGCTAATCTGGACCGGATTATCGGCTATAATGGACTGTTTTTCATGCCGTTGGGAGCAGTATTGCTGGTAGATATCTGGATTTTTCCCAAGATAGGCATGATCAGCGACTTTGCAGAGAAAGCAAAACTAATGCTGAGCTGGCCTGCAGCAGTTGCCTGGATAGGATCATTCCTGTTTTCCGTTTTCTTATATGGTAAAGATCATTACGGGTGGTTATCCGCATTGCTGGAAGGAAAGCAACCATCGTGGCTGGCAAGTATAAATGCCGATCTTTTATTTATGGCTGCGCCCGAATGGATAGTCGCAGTTACTCTTTACTTGCTGCTCAGCATAGTTCAGCAAAAAACCAAACGTGTTGCCATTAGTTAAAAATTAGGAGGTAGTTATGAAACAGTATCTTAAAATAATATCATTCTTTGGACTTGCCCTTGCTTTTGTGTCTTCGTTGCTGGTTTTCAATGGAATTATTGTAACCAGAACATTTTTCATCCTATTAACTATTGCAATGTTACTATGGTTCGCAACAGCACCATTCTGGAAGAAAAACAAGTCACTGGCTGATGAAGAAAATTAGAAGGGATAAATGCCCGAAGACTGATTGATAGGCTTAACAGTTACCGATTTAAATATTTACGCATTGAAAACACAAAACTTAAGAACTGACTATAGAATTAATCCTTTAGGTATTGGATGTCAGAATCCCCGTCTTAGTTGGGAAATTATTTCTGATGAACGAAACGTACTCCAGACGGCCTATCATGTGAAGGCAGCAATGTCCGAAGAGGACTTGAAGTCGGACAGTGTTCTGTGGGATACGGGAAAAGTTTTATCAGATCAATCCGTTCAGATTGAATACGCAGGTATTCCCTTAAAATCGGGGCAACGCATATTCTGGCAGGTTAAAATTTGGGATAATAAAGGCAATGCATCTGATTGGAGTGAATTAGCATATTGGGAAATGGGATTACTCAATAGACAGGATTGGAAAGCATCATGGATTGAGGCTGATATCAAAGAGGATGTCTCAACTTCCACTCCAGCGCAATATTTCCGAAAAGAATTTGCCACACCAAAGAAAATTAAGTTTGCACAGCTTTTTGTGACTTGCCACGGATTGTTTTTGCTTGAACTAAATGGCAAGCGGGTGAACGATGAGTTATTCGCTCCAGGTTGGACAAGTTATCAAAAACGTCTTCAGTATCGCGTGTATGACATAACCGGCCAAGTAACCGAGGGCCCAAATGCTATTGGTGTGGTGATGGGCGACGGCTGGTACCGGGGATTTCTTACATGGCAGGGTGGTAAAAACCTTTACGGTGATAAGGTGGCATTGCTGCTGCAACTAAAAATCACCTATCAGGATGGGTCTGAGGAGTTAATAGTTACGGATAAATCGTGGAAAGCATCTACAGGACCGATCGTTAAGTCTGATATATACAATGGCGAAAGCTACGATGCCCGGTTGGAGATGCCCGGTTGGAGTAAACCAGGTTTTAGTGACAAACATTGGAACGGTGTAATCATAAAAGATTTTAATAATGACCATTTGGTAGCCTCTGATGGGGTTCCTGTTCGTATTACACAAACAATTAAGCCTGTTAAAAAGATCATTACGCCAAAAGGTGAACAGGTTTTTGATTTGGGACAAAACATAGTGGGTTGGGTGCAACTTAAACTAAAAGGAGAAAAGGGAACCAAAATCACGCTGAATCATGCAGAAGTATTAGACAAGGAAGGTAATTTCTACACAGCCAATCTTCGTGTTGCCAAGGCTGAAGATCAATACATTTTTAAAGGTGAGGGAACTGAAACCTATGAACCTCACTTTACTTTTCATGGTTTTCAATATATCAGGATAAGTGATTACCCCGGCGAAGTCACTGTTGACGATATTGCCGGCAAAGTTATTCATTCGGATATGACTCCTATTGGTAACTTTGAATGCTCCGATCCATTGATTAACCGCCTGCAACAGAATATACAGTGGGGGTTGCGTGGTAATTTTCTTGATGTTCCCACAGATTGTCCGCAACGTGATGAGCGTATGGGATGGACAGGTGATGCGCAGGCTTTTGCGCCTACAGCTTGTTTTAATATGGATGCTTCCTCATTCTTCACTAAATGGATGAAGGATTTTATTGCCGATCAGCGCAAAGACGGAAGTGTTCCGTGGGTTGTGCCAATGGTTGTTGATGGGGGAGGAGGAACTGGTTGGTCCGACGGATATGGAGCTACAGGTTGGGCTGATGCAGCCGTAGTTATACCATGGACAGTATACCAGGCTTATGGAGATAAGAGGATGCTGGAAGACCAGTATTCATCAATGAAATCATGGGTTGATTACATGATAAAAGAAGCTGGAAGCGGCTATTTATTCAACACTGGGTTTCACTTTGGAGATTGGCTTTCATTTGCCGAATACTATACCTATAACTACAATGCCCCTGATTTTGGTTATGCAGGGGCACATACGGATAAAGACTTGATAGCAACGGCTTACTTCTACTATTCTGCAGGGTTGTTACAGAAAACTGCCGACATTCTGGGAAAGAAACAGGATGCTATAGACATGGAAAAACTCAGGGTTAAGATTAAAGCGGCCTTTCAGAAAGAATTCGTGACCTCTACCGGACGTTTGACTTCGAATACACAGACTGCTTACGTGCTCGCATTGGCTTTTGATATCATGCCCGACAATATGAGAGATATAGCTGCTAAAAGGTTGGCTGAAGATGTTAAATATTTCGGACATCTCACGACGGGATTTCTTGGGACACCCCTTATTTGTATTGCCCTCACAGAAGTAGGTTATCCTGAACTGGCATACAAATTACTATTCAACAAACGATATCCTTCCTGGCTTTATCCTGTAACTATGGGTGCAACAACAATTTGGGAACGGTGGGATGGCATTAAGCCCGATGGAACATTCCAGGATGTGGGAATGAACTCTTTTAACCACTATGCTTACGGTGCGGTGGGCTACTTCCTGTATAATAAAGTTGCCGGACTATCCATTGATCCTAAAAATCCCGGTTATAAAAAAATCATAATCAATCCCTACCCAGCAAAAGAATTGACCCATGCCAGAGCCAATCATCATTCGGTGTATGGCGAAATAGAATCGAGCTGGAAAAGCAATCATGATAAATTCATTCTTAATATAACCATACCTGTTAATACAACAGCTTTGGTGTATGTTCCCGCAACTTCACAACAGATGATATCAGTGGAAGGGAAATCCCCGGATCAACATAAAGATATTAAAATAGTGGGTTCAGAAAAGGATAGAATTCTGCTCGAGGTTGGATCCGGAAGCTATTGCTTTGAAACGAAAATTTAAAAAATCATTTTCTTAGATTATGGTGCGCACATTCCTCCTGACCTTTTCTACTATTGTTTTGACGTGTATTTGCAGTGTGGCACAAAATAATGGCCTTACAAATACCACACACAGTCCTTATGCCAAATTGAGCAGTGTGAATCTGACTGATGTTAAATGGACCAATGGATTCTGGGCTGAACGTTTTGCAGTGTGTAAAGATTCTATGATTCCTCATATGTGGAGTCTATTTGATAATCCCGAAATAGCACATTCCTATTGTAATTTCGAAATTGCTGCTGGTCTAAAACAAGGCGAACACAAAGGTCCTCCATTTCATGATGGCGATTTTTATAAATGGTTTGAAGGATTGGCAATGGTTTACGGTATTACTAAAGATCAAAAACTGGATGAACTCATGGATAAGATTATCCTAACCATTTCAAAATCACAACGTGAGGATGGTTACATTCACACTCCTGTTGTTATTGAGGAACGAAAAAGTGGTAAAAAGTCAGAATTTCAGGATCGCCTTAATTTCGAAACTTATAACATGGGACATCTCATGACGGCTGCCTGTGTTCACTATAGAGCAACAGGTAAAACCTCATTGTTGGATGTTGCTAAAAAAGCTACCGATTATCTTTATGATTTTTACAAAAAGTCATCGCCTGAATTGGCGCGTAATGCCATTTGTCCCTCTCATTACATGGGAGTAATTGAGATGTACCGTACTACAAAAGATCCGCGATATTTAGAACTGGCCAAAAACCTGATCAATATCCGCGGACTGGTTGATGATGGAACGGACGACAATCAGGACAGAGTCCCGTTCAGGCAGCAAACCACTGCGCTCGGACATGCCGTTAGGGCTAATTATCTTTATGCCGGCGTTGCGGATGTTTACATGGAAACCGGTGATGACTCCTTATTCAGATCCCTTAATCTGATATGGAACGATGTGGTACAAAGAAAATTGTACATTACAGGGGCGTGTGGAGCCTTATACGACGGCACATCACCGGATGGCACTTCATATCAACCTAAAGAAATTCAAAAAGTTCATCAGGCGTACGGACGCGATTATCAGCTTCCCAATATCACCGCTCATAACGAATCATGTGCAAATATTGGAAATGTACTCTGGAATTGGCGTATGTTTCAGACGACAGGAAAGTCAGCCTTTATGGATGTCCTGGAGCAAACACTTTATAACGCTGTTTTAGCAGGTACCAGCTTGGATGGCAAAAAATATTTTTATACCAATCCACTATGTGTTTCTGATCATTTAACTTATAAACTGCGCTGGTCAAAGGAACGTGAAGAATATATTAGTTTTTGCAATTGTTGTCCTCCAAATACGGTACGAACTATTGCAGAGGTAAGTAATTATATGTACAGCCTTTCTGACAAAGGGCTTTATGTCAATTTATACAGTGGTAATGAGCTCTCAACCAATCTTAAGGATGGGTCGTCACTGAAGTTAAGACAGGAGACTGACTATCCCTGGGGTGAGAAAATTAAATTTTTACTGGAACGTACACCAAAAAAAGAATTTTCTATTTTTTTACGTATCCCGGGATGGTGTGATAATGCAACACTAATGGTGAATGGAAAACCAAGAAACGAAAAACTTACGTCCGGTAGCTACGTGGAACTGAGCGGTAAATGGTCGGTTGGCGATGTAATTGAATTAACCTTATCCATGCCGGTAAAAATGATTGAAGCTAACCCCTTGGTAGAGGAAACAAGAAATCAGGTGGCTGTGAAACGAGGCCCTATTGTCTATTGCCTTGAGTCGCCCGATATGCCAAAAGGTGAAAACATCTTTGATGTTGTGGTTCCTGCAAAAACACATTTCGAAATCAAAAAGATCAACATCGAAAATAGCGAGATGGTTGGTCTCGAAGGCGATGTGGAATTGGTTGGTAATTCAGGTTGGGAAAACCAGCTTTACCGGGAAATCTCTGATCGTGATAATCAACAGGTAAAATTAAAATTGATTCCTTATTACGCATGGGGTAACCGGGGACATTCGGAAATGACCGTTTGGTTGCCGTTGAGCAGGTGATTTATTTAGGTGAAGCCGCATGTATAATTGCTTCTCCTATCACACTGCCATAAGCAGTAACTACGAAAGAAATCACCAGTATTAATAAAGCAACGATCAGGACAATATAAGTGTTTCTACCAACAGATTTCCACTCTTTCATAATTACACCCACAATGTAGCTAAAGAATATGAGCATTGACATGTGAAGAACCCAGCTGGCAAATTGGAAATTACCCATTTTTACGTGGCCTAACCCATAAAAAAAGAATTGAAATGTCCATAATATGCCTGCCAATGCCGACCAAAGTGTATTTTTTACAAGTGTTCCTGCCGGTATTCCTGACTTTAAAGTGAACTCCTTCAATGTATTTTGTTTTATTCCCACTATCACAAACCATATCAGGTTAACTAAAAAGCAGCCCGAGGTCGAAACAATCATTTTGGCATTACCCTGAAATTGACCTGCTCCATTTGCCGCGGCTAAATCAGCAATCGGTTGTCCGAATTCGAGGGAAACATTAAAAATGCCCGAAAGAACACCGGCCACAATAGCCAAAAGTAATCCGGTAAGCATGTTGAAATTTGTTGATTTGCCTTCCAGTGCACTGATATCTTTTTCTTTCTTAAACCCCGCTAATCCGCATAAGCCAACCCCAACCACAGAAAGGATCATTCCCGATAAGACAATGTTACCTCCGGGGTTTGTAAAATAATGAGTAAGCCCGCCAAATACCATTAAAGGGATGATGGTACCCAGCACTGCTGAAATTCCAATGGCTATCGTGTAAGTCAATGAATAACCAATATGTTTGATGGCCAAACCGAATGACAAACCTCCAAATCCATAAACAACGCCGAACAGAAATGCCCAGGAAAGTGCATGAACAGGAGCGTTAAGGAGAATGTCAAAAAACCCGGGTACGGTGAGCATCCCAAGTGTAATGGGCATGATGATCCATGCAAATGAAGCCTGAACTAACCAGAACGTGCCCCACGACCATTGTTTTGTTTTGTTGGAAGGTAAGTAACAGGTTGATGCGGATATACCGCCTAAAGCATGTAATCCGGTTCCAATGAGAGGGTTTGGTGTGATCATGTGGTTAGTAGTTTGTATTTATCCGAAAAAATCAATTAATCCAAATGGTATATCTCTTCCATATCTGCCCAGAATTCGCCCGGTTTAATGTTTTCAACGGGTTGCATTAAAGGCTTTACGGTATCCCACCATTTTTGTGTGGTAGGGTCTTCTGCCATCATTTTCATGTCTGCATCGAAATTATTGCCGGTATATTCGAAATAGGCGAACAGAACATCGTCTTTCACATAAATGGAGTACCCGGAAATATTGCATTTTTTTATCATTTCATTGACGCCAGGCCAATTATTTTCGGCTTTGTGAAGGCGAATATATTCGGCAGCGCCCTCAGGCTTAAGCCGGATCATCTGTCCAAAACGTTTCATCATTGCATTATTTTAGATTTTATTATAATAAACGTCCTAATTACTTTACAATTCGAAATTTTAAGTTATTGTGATACTGTTTAGTTTTGTCTTGGATCTTGGTTCTTGCTTCTTATGTCTTTTATTTATAGTATAGTAAGTTGCAAAAGTTAGGCTTTAATGGCCATAAACAATGCTTCAATGTTTGCAGGAGGAATATCGGGTAAAATGGCTTCATGGCTTGGCGAAAATACCAATCCCGTTGGGAAGATTTCTTTTAATTCCTTTACTTTTTGAATCACATCCCTGGGTGAGCCATTCACCAGAAGATTTTGAGCATCGATTCCCCCACAAAATGCGCCTTTGTTGCCATACGCTTTTTTTAGTTTTTCTGGCTCCATGTCTGCAGCCAAAGCCTGAATGGGGTGTACTACATCCGCGCCTATGTCAAAAATATCGCCCACAATAGGATATACCGATCCACAGGAATGATGAACAACTGTGAGACCATAACTTTTTGCCTGGTCAATCAGTAGTTTTGTTCCCGGGAATGCAAATTGCCGGATGGATTCCGGATCGATCATCAGCCCGGTTTGGCTACCATAGTCATTTCCGATAAGAATAGCATCCAGGTATCCTTTGGTCGATTCGTAGAAATATTCGTTGGCTCGCAGATAGAACTCAACAATTCTTTGATTAACTGCCGCAAACATTTCGGGGGCCATCATCATGGTAATAAGGGCATTTTCCATACCAAAAGCGGAAAATACATCCTGAAAATGAGCCGACCACATAATCCCCATCCTCATGTATTCAGGAGAAATAGCTTTTGCAAGTCGTAAGGACTCGTTGGCATCGATACATTTTACAGGATCGGGCCAATTGAACTTATCGATATGGGCGAGATCAGTTATATTTTCAAAAAAACCCGGTGCAGTGAGCGTCCTCTCTTCATTGGTACCACCGGTCATTTTCTTTGCAAAATTCAGGGAACAGCCAATGTGATTGTGCGGCGGGTAGTGGTAAGGTACTTCAATGGGCCACACGTCATCATCTATGACTTCTTTCAGCCCTTCTACAGAGTTCACCTTAAAATGTTTGAATAAACCCGGTAAGGCGCTTGGAACCGGTAATCCAAGCCAGGAGGCTGGCCTGTCAACAGGCTTTCTGGCAATAGTAGCCAAGAACCTTTCCTTATGATTCATAGATTTGTTGTTTTTAGATCTTTTGTTAATATAATCTACTGCAAAGACGTGAAGTCGCAAAGAGGTTACAGGAATCCAGCGGTCAAGCAGCCGTATTATTCAGGAATTCAACAGCACCTTGTGGACTTTCCGAATAAAAAGTTGCGCCTATTTTCTTACAAAAATCTGTGGAAAGGGGAGCTCCTCCTACAAGAATTACCTTGTCGGGGTATTTTGCTTTAATTTCACCCACGGTTTTTTCCATATTTGCCATGGTAGTGGTTAACAGCGCGGAAAGACCAAGTACGCAGCCGGGATATTTTTCAATGGTTTCCAGGAATTTTTCGGTTTTTACATCAACACCGAGGTCGATTACTTCCCAGCCAGCCCCTTCAATAGTCATCGAAACTAAATTTTTGCCGATATCGTGAAGATCGCCGGCCACAGTGCCAATCACAAACACACCTTTACGCTTTACGGCACCGGAGGTGAAAAAAGGTTTAAGGTGAAGCATACTGGCACTCATTGATTTTGCCGACATCAGCATTTCAGGAACAAAGGCTTTGCCCGCACTAAATTTTTCGCCAATGCGACTCATGCCCAACACCAGGGCATCTAAAACTTCGGCAGGAGGGATGCCTTGATCCAACGCTTCTTTAGTGAATTCGTCAGCACCCGGTTGACCTTTCATGGCTGGTGGAAAAGGACAACTTAGATTGATTTTTCCACGTTCAATGCACTCCGTAAGTTTTGTTAGTATCTCGTTCATAGTTTTAAAAGCATTTGATTTAAAAACCGCAGCAATATATTCAAAAAATTTGGTATGAAATAAGGATTTACTATGTTTTCATTTTGTATTATTTTGATATTACTTTGTGCAGTTTCCAATGTCAAGAAGCTTCCCGCAAGCTTATGTTTATTTGATTTTGTAAGAAGTTAGGTTAAAGACCTTTGGATTTATGTGCAAAAATGTGTATGTTTAATTATTTAATGATGAAACTTTGAACCCTCTTACATGGATTTATATGCAATATTAGGGTGTAATGTTAATCGCAATTATAAGGACTGCTGTGAGTTGAGTTTTACTGTTGTAAAAGAATTCTGAGATGGAAAAGGAAGTTATATTTAATTTTTTCCCTATATGTAATGATAAGGTTATTACAAGTATAGGATTTCGAGTCCATGAATATTCTGGAAGTGACGATAAGAAAATTAAATTTTTACTTTCAAGAGTTGAGGAGGATTCGAAGGAAATGGCATTTGCGGAAATTTCTGAAAACTTTAAGGTTAAATTGCCAAATGGTAAAGAAGTAAATGGATTAACCCATACGAGATATAATAGTCTTCTTCACAATGGCACAGAGGGAGTACTTTATGAACCAATTTTTCAGCTTTTTAATGCGCCAAAGTTTCCACTATCCGTTTCAACGATGATTGTAAATGGTAAAATAAAAATTACTGAACAGAAGGAATGTACAACAATTCCTAAAACTGAATTTACTACAAGAATTACAGAAGAAATACCAAATCACTATTTGACCGAATATATTACAGATGACGGGTTTGAATTATGTAAATTGATTAATTCAGACTTTTTTGAAGCAATTCAACTTTTATATAATAACCAAAGATATGTATCAACCTTAAAATTATTAATGTCAGCAATTGATACATTTGCTTTTTTAGAATTTGGT
>CAYZNC010000025.1:0-23733 GCA_964478555.1 uncultured Bacteroidales bacterium
AAAACCAAAAATGTCAAAGAACTTAAAATATTTAATTTTTACACAGCCTCTGAAGAGAGAGGGAGTAACTTTCTTATCTTCAATGAGTAGTATTCTTACAAATAACATCGGTAGGGAAAAAATTTAAAAATGGTGTTAAACTTAAAGCAGAGCCACTTCCCTCCCGCCTCAGGAGAGAGCTTGTCCGACTTTTGGCGGAGGCCGGGGGTAAGGCAGATTTAAAACTGCTTCTATAATTTATTTAAACCATATCTATGAGCGATCCATCTCAAAACCTTTCAGAGGTTGAAATTATAAAAGAAAATAGCAATTACCTCCGAGGAACTATCAAAGAAGGCCTCGAAAACGAAATTACCGGTAGCATTGCGGCGTCAGACACCAATCTGCTTAAGTTTCACGGTTCTTATCAGCAATCTGACAGAGACCTCGAAAGCGAACGGAAAAAACAAAAACTGGAACCATTATTTCAATTTATGGCCCGTGTACGTGTCCCTGGCGGAATAGCTACGCCGGCAAATTGGCTGGCCATAGATAACATAGCAGACCAGTATGCCAATGGCACCATAAAACTCACAACCCGCCAAGCATTCCAATTACATGGTATTTTGAAACGGAACCTGAAAAAAAGCATTAAAGCAATTAATGATGCGCTGCTTGATACCATTGCCGCCTGTGGCGATGTGAATCGCAACGTAATGTGTAACCCAAATCCTTATCAATCACCGATACATACCGAAGCTTATGAAATCGCCGGAAAACTGAGCGAACACCTGACTCCTCAAACAACTGCCTATCATGAAATATGGTTAGATAAGGAACTGCTGGCGGGCGGCGAAAAAGACGAAGAACCGATTTATGGAAAAACTTATCTGCCCAGAAAATTCAAAATTGCACTGGCTATCCCTCCTCATAACGACACGGATATATTCGCCAACGATCTGGGTTTAATCGCCATTGAAGAAAATGGGAAATTGAAAGGTTTTAACGTTGCCATCGGAGGTGGCATGGGCATGACGTTCGGAATTAATACAACCTATCCCCGGCTCGCATCCCTCATTGGATTTTGCCCGAAGGAAAAAGTGATTGATGTAGCAGAAAAAATTGTTTTGGTGCAGCGTGATCTTGGGAACCGTTCTGACAGAAAGAATGCTCGTCTTAAGTATACCATAGATCGTATTGGACTTGCTAAATTTAAAGAAGAACTACATCAAAGACTTGGATATGAACTTCCTGAAGCAATGCCTTTTAACTTTATTACTAATGGCGACACATACGGTTGGACTCAGGATAGCAGTGGCAAATGGCATCTCACCCTGTTTATTGAAGGAGGACGAGTACGAGATACAGCAGATGTTCAGCTCAAAACTTCCCTAAAAAAGATAGCCGAAATCCACCAGGGCGATTTTCGTTTAACGGGTAATCAAAACCTGATTATTGCAAGTATCTCATCGGCTCACAAAAAACAAATTGAAAAAATTCTTAAGGATCATCATGTATTACCGAATAAAAAGCTAACCGGTCTGCGGCTCAGCTCCATGGCCTGTGTTGCGCTAAATACTTGTGGACTTGCCTTTGCTGAAGCAGAGCGATATCTGCCAAGACTCATCGATCTGTTAGATGAAGTGATTGTAGCTAATCATTTGGAAATGGAGCCCATTGTCATCAGAATGACTGGGTGCCCTAATGGCTGTGCAAGACCTTATCTGGGAGAAATAGGTTTTGTAGGTAAGTCGCCAGGAAGGTACAATCTGTATTTGGGCGCCGGCTTTTCGGGCAATCGTCTGAACAAGCTCTATAAAGAAAATATAAACGAAGTTGAAATAATAGAGGCCCTTAAACCTATTCTGGAGGAATATGCCAAATCCCGTAATGCAGGGGAACGATTAGGCGATTTTGTGATCCGGCATGGCTATGTAAAGGAGACAACGGAAGGAATAAATTTTCACGATTAAATTAAAACAGATGAACTTTTTACCCATATCCATCAATGTTGACAACAAAAAAATAGTGCTGATCGGCGGAGGAAGGATTGCATTTCATAAAATCGGTTTTCTCAAACCTTTCGCAACAAATATATCGGTGATAGCCTTGGAAGTGCTTGATGAGATCAAAGCAATGGGTTACGAATATAAAGAAAAGCCTTACGATAAATCAGATCTCGAAGGAGCTTTCCTGGTCTATGCCTGCACCAACATTATCGAATTGAATCGGCAGGTTAAAGCAGATGCCCAAAGCTTGGGAATATTAACAAACGTAGTGGATAACCCTAAGTTGTGCGATTTTGTCTCTCCTGCAATTTATAAGCACGATAATATCGCAGTTGCGGTCAGTTCAAATGCTCAAAATGTTTATAAGGCTATTGAAGTACGTAACAAAATAAAAGAAATACTCGAACATGATCCGGCTATTTTCAATATAAACCAATAATGGTAGGGCTAAACCAAATTATTTTGAAAAACAACAACGACATGCAACGTTTATCAGCAAATACAAAGTTTAAAGTTGTGATCCGAAACAACAATCTCGCGTATCGGCAAGTAGAGAAAGTTTTCGCCCAATTTCCTGAGGTGACCTACCAAATTGTGCCGGTCATGTCTTTTAGCGACAGTTTTATGGATAATCAGCTCATCGACAAAAAAATAAAAAATATTTTTACAAATGAACTGGAATCAATTTTGTTGAATGGAGAAGCTGATCTGGCAGTTCACTCTGTCAAAGACTTGCCCTACCCTTTGCCTCAGGGTCTGGAACTTATTGCATTGCTCAATGGGTCTGATCACCGAAATTCGAGTGTCTTACCTGGCCAAGCAAAAGAATTATCTTTGGACACAATTCCCCTGCAAGAACTCCTGGCTGTGATTGCCATATCAGGAAATAAGAAATTAAAGGCTCTTTTTTCTTCAAAAGACATTCGTAATGAATACGGCAAAGTGTGGCTCGTTGGTTTTGGCCCGGGCGACCCCGATTTGATGACCATCAAGGCACTGAAAATTCTCAAAAAGGCAGATATTATTTTTTACGATGATCTGCTGAACAAAACCTACCTGAAAAAATTTACAGCACAAAAAGTTTATGTAGGAAAACGTAAGGGCAACCATAGTGCAGAACAAAGTGAAATTAACCGGTATATGTATCATGCTGCCATTGCAGGAAAAACCGTTGTAAGATTAAAGGGTGGAGACCCCATGCTTTTTGCGCATGGTGGTGAAGAGATTGAATATCTGCGCAATCGCTTTGTGGATGTAGAAATTATACCTGGCGTTACATCGGCTCTTGCTGCTGCTGCTTTTGCGCATATTCCCTTAACCCATAGGGGCATTGCCTCGTCAGTGACCTTCCTTACAGGACATTCAAAAAATAATATAATAATTCCGGAAGAGGGTACGCTTGTTTATTACATGGGAGCTTCCAACCTTCATGAAATTGCTAAAAAAGCCATAAAACAAGGTTGGAAAAAGGATACTCCTGTTCTGTTGGTATATAATGTCTCAGGAAAAAACCAGGAAAAATACTTCACAACCTTAGGGGAGGTTTGCTATACTTTAAAAACCTATCCAACGCCACTTACAATCATCATAGGAGATGTAGTTAACCTGAATAACAAATCCTCCGACGATATAACAAAACCTGCATCGATGTATGCGGTAGGTTTAACATGAAGACCTGTTTATTTCACTGCCTCTATAATAACTGAACCACTTGTAAGTGCTTTTGCAGTTGCTTTTATGGTAATTTTACCATTAGGAGCCATAGCTCTAACGATGGCTATACATTGTCCCTTAAAAGTACGACGCTCCTGTGCTTGCACAGGTTCTTTGCTTGCACGGTCTCCATTATCAACCGCCAGAATTATTCCAGGCCCCGAAATATTGAATTTTACAGAAAGATTGGCCTCAGGGCACTGAATTCCATCTTTGTCAACAATTGTGGCTGTAATATAAGACAAATCATCCCATTCGTCAGTTATTCCTGACTTATCAGCGGTAAGTGAAATTTTAAAAGGCTGGGTAGCCGTACGAAGTTCATAGGTCGTTAAAACCTGTCCCTTATTTTTTCCGATTGCTTTGATTGTGCCAGGCTCGAAAGGAATGCTCCATTTATATGGACTTTCATCACTTGGTCGTGCTTTGGAGCCAAGTGAATGCTCGTTTAAAAGAAGTTCAACTTCTTCGCAATTACTAAAAACTTGGACATTTGCCGTTTTATATGTTTCTATGTTGCGGGGAGTCCAATCAGACACAAGCTTACTAATTAAATCAGTAGCGTCACTACCATCTTTTTGCATAATTTCAGTGCTTTCAACGTTTCGGGCTATGTATACCATTGGCTTATCCGACCACCAGCTTTGACGTTCGTATGCACGAGGCTTTAAAGCACCTGTCCTGTCCATTAAACCTGCGTCACTTACAACATAAGGCCAATCCTCTTCACCATTATAATCAACCCCTGCCCAAAGAAATTGTCCAATCATAAAGGGATTATCCCGAAGAGTACTCCAAATTTTAAGAGAATGACCGTTTTCGGTTCCAATAACCTTTCGTTCCGGCTTGGCGTTATGGGCATCTATCAATTCATTTTCACGGTAATTTTGACCAACTATGTCCATAAGTTCAGCAAACCCATTTTTATATACATTGGAGTTATTAGGTCTGAAAAGAGCCATCGTAACCGGACGAGTTGAATCGAGGCTATGTGCTAAATCCCGCAGGTCGATAAATCTTTTAAACCCCTCTTCATTATTAAGGTTATCATGAATCTCATTCCCCACACTATAAAGGATTATGCAAGGATGGTTCCTGTCGCGAATAATGACGTCATGCATATCCGTTTTCCACCAAGTTTTAAAATACAGGTGGTAACCAAAATTTGCCGGTTTTTTAAGTGCAGTCCAGGTATCGAAAAACTCACTCATTACAAGAAATCCCATCCGGTCGCATAAATCTAGAAATTCGGGGGCAACCGGATTATGAGCAGTACGAATAGCGTTGACACCAATCTTTTTAAGAAGTTCAAACCGCCTTTCCCAGACCCTTAAAGGTACTGCTACCCCAAATGCGCCTCCATCCTGATGAAGACAGACTCCCTTGATCTTTAAGTTACTATCGTTTAAATAAAAACCCATAGCTGCATCAAACCTGATTTTGCGTATCCCAAAAGTGTTAATTGCTTCATCAATAACCTCTTTTTTGATACAAATCCTGCTCGACACCTTATAAATATTGGGTTTATCCAGGTTCCATAGTTGAGGATTTTTAATAGTGATGTCCTGCTGAATTACCACAGATTTCCCGGCAAAAATCGTTTCAGTAGATTCAGATGTTTGAACTATCTTTTCATCAGGGCCTATCAGGCTTGTATTGAGTATGACCTTATTGTTCACCACTGACTGATTAACTAAGGTAGTTTTAACTCTTACAAGAGCTTTATCAACAGTAACTTCAGGTGTAGTTATAAAAACACCGCACTGATCAATATGAACTGGCGATTTTACTACAAGTCGCACATGACGATAAATGCCTGACCCTGTATACCACCTCGAGGCAGGTTGCTGTGAATTATCTACGCGGACGGCAATTATATTTGTGCTAACCTTACCAAAATTCAGATGACCTGTAAGTTCATAACTAAAACTGACATATCCATAAGGACGTTTACCCAGGAGGAAACCATTGATCCACACATCACTGTTAGCCATTATTCCGTCAAATTCGATAAAAATCCGGCGTAACCCATAATTATCAGGTAAAATAAAGGTTTTTCTATACCAACCTATTCTTCCGGGAAGATACGCTCCTCCTCTGCCGCTTTTATTATTTTGATCAAACGTATCCTCCATGCTCCAATCATGTGGTACATTGAGGCGACGCCATTGCGTGTCGTCAAATGAAGGTTTTTCCGCGTTTTGGGTATCGGTCTTCAGAAATCGCCAATCCTGATCAAATAATTCCGTTATACGTGAGCTAAGTTGGCCGTTGGGAGACGAAGCATATGTGTTTGCCAAAAAAAACAATAAAAAAAAAGTAAAAAATGCTTCCTGCTTTTTGAATATTTGTCTTTTCAATTTACTTATAATTAACAGTTTAAATTTTAAAATATTCGGTTCTTTACTTTAAAGATAATTAAATTTAACATATAAAGGAAATATTCCTAACAGAGATACCGAGGTTATCAAAGAAACGCTAATTTCATTTCAACTACCTATTTACTTTTTTTATATTAATATGCAGTTTGCGTTCTAATATTTTCAAATCATTCAGTTCTGAGTTATTGATCAAACTTAACGAAAGACCCGTATTTCCGGCCCTTGCTGTACGACCGCTACGGTGTGTGTAGTAATCAAGATGCTCAGGAAATTGGTAATGCACAACGTACGCTAGGTTATCTACGTCTATTCCTCTTGCAGCAAGATCGGTCGCTACCAGTATTTTTAATTTCTGTTTTTTAAAAGCACGCATTACCTTGTCTCGCTCCTTTTGCATTAAATCGCCATGGATGGCATCTGCTAAAATTTTGTTGTCGATTAATTGTTTTGCCAGTGATTGGGCGCCGGCTTTAGTTCTGCAAAACACGATTCCCCTATTGCTACCCTGTGTCTTCAGGAAATGAAGTAAAATATCCAATTTCTCTGCTTCATCACAAATTACATAGGTATGTTCGATATTTTTATTAACCACATCTTTTTTGTCAACCTCAATCCTAAAGGCATTGGGCGACATATAAGTTTTTATAATGGCTTTGATTTCCTGTGGCATGGTGGCTGAGAAAAGCCAGGTATGCCTTTTACCGCTTGTTTGTTTCAAAATAGCGTCAAGCTCTTTCTTAAAACCCATGCTGAGCATTTCGTCTGCTTCGTCTAACACAATGGTTTTTATATTACTGAGATTAACAGCTTTCCGCTCCAGCAGATCGATTAAACGACCTGGCGTTGCTACCACAATATGAGTAGGCCGTCTTAAAGCCCGTATTTGTTCGTCTATGTGTGCCCCTCCATAAACTGATTCAACAAAAATTTTCTCAGGTACATATTTGGTGAAAAGGAATAATTGTTTGGCAATTTGTTGGCCTAATTCACGTGTTGGTGACAGTATCAATGCCTGAACCTGATCGCTTTTCGAATCAATTGCCTGCAGTAGAGGTAATCCAAAAGCAGCTGTTTTTCCCGTACCTGTGGGGGCCTGACCAATAAAATCAGTGCCTTTTTCCAGTAAAAATGGAATGGCCTTTATTTGTATTTCAGTTGGGGTTTCGATCTTATTTTCCTTGAGCGCTTTTAAAAAAGTGTCGGAAATGCCTAATTCAGAGAATGTTTTCACTACAAAGTTATAATTAATAAGATGCAAAGATAGTGGTATATTCGAAATAATGACTGTCCCCTTCTCAATGGTAGTTTCGACTCCGCTCAACCACCAGTTCCGTCCACTTATCAGCGTGCATTCAGCTACAAGAGCTGTTAGTGCTCCTCGACTCACCGTTCCTTGAGCGGAGTCGAAAGGAGTGTAGGTTCTAATTCAATGGTGGTGTCCTGTCGTTGAGCGGAGTCGAAACGTTTGGTCGTTGGGCGGAGTCGAAACGAAAAAAAGCCGGAAAAAATTCCGGCTTTTCGAGGTGGTGCCACGTGGAATTGAACCGCGGACACACGGATTTTCAGTCCGTTGCTCTACCAACTGAGCTATGGCACCATTTATTTGGCGGTGCAAAAATATGCAAAAAAACATTATATAAAAACGAATTGAGAAAATTCTTGTATATTTTTTCGAAATCTTCTATAAACACACATCGATTCTTTGTTACTTTTGTGCTTCAATTTGTTAAGCATGGAATATACCACTTTTGTTTTACCCAATGGCATTAAACTTATTCATATTCAAACAGTTTCTCCAGTTGCGCATTGTGGGTTTTTTATAAATACAGGTACTCGTGATGAGGATGACAATGAACATGGCATGGCTCATTTCATTGAGCATCTGCTGTTCAAAGGCACCAAAAAACGCAAGGCATTCCATGTACTATCACGTCTTGACGATGTCGGTGGCGAACTAAATGCTTATACAACTAAGGAAGAGACTTGTGTTCATGCGTCTTTTCTGAAAGAATACTACGAAAGAACCATTGAACTTATTAGCGACATCGTTTTTCATTCTACATTCCCCGAAAAAGCAATAGAAAGTGAGAAAGATGTAATTGTGGATGAGATAAATTCTTATAAAGACAGTCCTTCCGAATTAATTTTCGATGAATATGAGGAATATTTTTTTCTAAATCACCCACTGGCAAGAAATATTCTGGGTAAAGCAAAATACCTTAAAAAATATGGACGCGCTAATATTCTTGCGTTCATTAATAAAACCTACAACACCGATCAGATGGTATTTACATCGGTTGGAAATATCACATTCAGCAAATTGGTCAAATTCTTCGAAAAACATTTTAAGGATATCCCATCGAATATTCGTGATACCACAAGAACGCCATTCCTGAGTTACCAGCCATTTACCACTGCTCTCAAAAGAAATACATTTCAAGTGCATGCGATCCTTGGCAACTTGGGATACGATCTGAAAGATTCCCGAAGAATGGGTTTGCATTTGCTTTCAAATATAATAGGTGGGCCTGGTATGATCTCCCGCCTCAATCTGGCTCTGCGTGAAAGAAAAGGTTATTCCTACAACATTGAATCTTCCTACAGCCCATATTCAGATACAGGCATTTTTAACATCTATTTCAGTACAGATAAAGAATATCTCGAAAAATGTTTTGACATTATTCATAAAGAGCTCGACGCTCTGCGAAATAAGCCTTTGGGTACGCTTCAATTAAAAAAAGCAAAACAACAAATAGCAGGACAATTGGCAATTTCGTTCGAGAGTAACGAAAATCAGATGCTTTCCATTGGTAAGAGTTATCTGGTTTATGATAAAGTTGATTCCACGGAAGAAATATTTGAAAAAATTGAATCGATCACTTCTGTTGAACTATTGGACATAGCCAATGAAGTATTGGATAAGGATCGCTTATCGGTTTTAATTTACAAATAATTGAAAAAGATGACAGCATACGATCCTGACTTGGAAAAATACATTCTCGATCATATTGACAAAGAAGATGACATGTTGTTGGAGCTTAACAGGCTTACACATTTGAAAATGGTACATCCGAGAATGGTATCGGGCCATTTGCAAGGAAAAATTTTACGCATGTTCAGTAAGATGATCAGGCCAGAAAGAATTTTGGAAATAGGCACTTTTACCGGATATTCGGCTATCTGCCTAGCCCAGGGGATGCCCGAAACCGGTCATTTACACACCATCGAAATTAATGACGAGATTACCGATATTCCATTGAAATATTTTGAGAAATTTGGTCTCAGCAACAAAATAACCTTACATGTAGGCGATGCCAAAGAAATAATTTCCGGATTAGCCGGACCTTTTGATCTTGTATTTATGGACGGAGAAAAAAGTGAATATGTGGAATATTATCAGTTGTTTTTTGAAAAAGTTAAAACAGGTGGCTTTATCATAGCCGATAATGTACTATGGAACGGAAAGGTACTTCAACATGAAGCATCAAATGATCACTTTACAAAAGGTATAAAGATGTTTAACGATTTTATTCGTGAAGATTTTCGGATCGAAAAAGTAATTTTACCTATACGCGATGGTTTAATGCTTCTCAGAAAAAAATGAACGTCAAAAACTTAGTCATATTGCAATACAGCTAACCCGTCAGATGTGGAATCCAACAATAAAAGAGATTGAAACAGGAAACGCTTAAATCACTAATTTAAAAAATTTTCAGATAATTACACATGATATTGTTAAACTTTATGTTGAGTAAAGTTGTTTAAGGAATATTAAAAATGTGTATTATGGCAAAATATTCGATAAAAGACCTTGAAAAATTAATTGACATTCAGGCTCATACAATTAGAATGTGGGAACAGAGATACCGGGTTGTAAGACCATTACGTACGCCCACCAACCTCCGCATTTATAATGATGAGGATCTGAAGCGACTGTTAAATATATCTCTTCTCAATCACAACGGACTAAAAATATCTAAAATAGCCAGGCTCAATGATGATGAGATCAAAGAACAGGTTCTCCGGCTAAAGCAGGATATTTTGAATACCGATAGTCAGGTGGAAAGCCTGATTGCGGGTATGATAGAGCTCAAAGAGAGTAATTTTGAATTGCTCTTAAACAGGTTAATGAACCAGCTTGGTTTTGAGGATGCTATGACCCGTGTGGTATATCCTTTTTTAATTAAAATAGGGGTACTTTGGCAGACAGGAAGTATTAACCCTGCACAGGAGCATTTTGTAACCAATATCATCAGAAAAAAACTTTTCTCGGCCATCGATTCGATCGGCTCCACCGAAACAGGTGCTAAATTTATTATGTTTTTGCCGGAGGGTGAATTGCATGAGATAAGCCTGCTCTTCTATACTTACTTAATCAAAAAGCATGGTCATTTCCCCATATATTTAGGTCAAACGGTACCTTTAAATGATATTGTGGCCGTACAAAGGTCATATAATGCAAACTATTTATTTGCATCATTTATTACAAATATGCTGGAGATGCCTGTTGTTGAGTATATAACACTGCTATCCAAGACTTTTAAAAAGCAAAAAATATTTATTACTGGTGACCTGGTTACCAAATTGGAATTAAAACGGGTTCCAAATATTATCAAATTAAGATCTCCTGAAACTTTTATTGAAGAATTAGGGAAGATTAAAAAAATAGAAAAATAACCGCTAATTATATTTCAGTTTTTATCCGTTTTTAGCTTTTTAAGAATTCTATTTTTCTTAAAAAAATCCTAATTTTCATAAATACAATAATTTAAAAGCTTCTTAATCGTTTCTTAATGTTGATTTAAGATAAAAGCATCTTAAATTGCTTTTTGTTTAATTTTCAATCAGATAAATAATTTATTTTTGTTTAACTAACCTAAATAAATATTAAACCATTAAAAAATTTCTTATTTATATTAAGATTAATGCATAATTATAAAACATTAATTTTCAACTGCATGATTTATTGTTAATCGAAACTTAATATCGTTTTAACATTTTTTTAGATTTAATATTTTTTTGCCGGGTAATTTTTATTTAGATTTGTTTTAAATAAAAATAAGTAAAAAATACGATCATGACAGCACTAGAATTTAATCACCAACTCATAGATTTAGAGACAAAGTTGGCACGATTTGCCTTAAGCTTGACCACAAATAAGGAAGATGCCAAAGATTTACTTCAGGAAACAATGTTAAAAGCTCTTACTTACAAGGATCAGTTTGTGCAGTATACCAATCTGAAGGCTTGGACTTATACAATCATGAAAAATACTTTTATTAATAATTATCGTCGTAGTGTTCGACAGAATACTACGTTTGATAATACAAAAGACCTTTATTTGCTAAATCAAAATAAGGACACTTCAAATATATCACCTGATACATCATATGCTACCCTTGAAATAAACAAGGTTATCGATAATCTTGATGATGAATTCCGGTTGCCTTTCAAAATGCATACAGAGGGATATAAGTATAAAGAAATAGCTCAAAAGCTTGGATTGAAAATAGGCACTGTGAAAAGTCGAATTTTCTTTACCCGCAAAAAACTAATGGACGCTTTAAAAGATTATGAATAAAAAACCGGCATTGCCGGTTTTTTTTTTGTCTTTAAAATACGCAAACTTCTTATCAGCCGATACCAAGTTGACTAGTCTCAATCTCCGTTAGTATTGATGCCTGAAAAATATAAATTTTATGCGGCCTTAATTGATTTTCAAACAATGCAATTTCCCCTTATTTCTTGAGCCGTCTTCATTTAATGTGCAGAATAATTTTTATATTTGTATATTAAAGTACTAACCGGAGAAAAATTCGTCTTGAAGGCTCTAAACCAAATTGTTATAGGGTTAGTTGTTGTTTTTTATAGTTTACCGGGATTTGCACAAACTAATATTTCCGGTACGGTAAATGTTTATGCAAAAGTGTTAACCGCTTATTGCACTCCCTCTCTTACTGATTCCATTGTCAAAGATAATACTGCAGGCTTTAAAAAGGGCGACACCGTTATGATCGTCCAAATGATCGGGGCAGATATCAGTCTGTCGAACAGTTTAAACAGTATGCTTGCAACCGGT
Source organism: uncultured Bacteroidales bacterium (assembly GCA_964478555.1). Classification (GTDB taxonomy): domain Bacteria; phylum Bacteroidota; class Bacteroidia; order Bacteroidales; family JAAUTT01; genus JAAUTT01. The sequence continues at coordinate 12,162 of CAYZNC010000025.1, forward strand.
CTTTACGAATTCAATATTATTCAAAGCATCTCGGGAAATAAAATAAAATTTATTTCCAACATGGTAAATCAATATAATGCGGCTGAGGCAATGCAGTTGATAAGGGTTCCCTCCTATCAGTACGCCCGGGTTAACGGCGAGCTTAACTGTTCAGCCTGGGATGGAAATACAGGAGGTGTGATAGCCTTGATCGCCAGTGATACCCTCGAATTAAATGCGAATATCGATGCCTCAGCCAAAGGATTTACCGGAGGAAGTAAAACAGTAGGCTCATCTGCCTGTTACTTATTTCCCAACCAATTAAATTATCTGGTTACTGCTACAGATAGTGCCGGTTTAAAAGGCCAAGGTATCGTAAAAAAAGCTTTTACTTTTAAACGTGGCCGCGGAGCAATCGGAAATGCTGGCGGTGGAGGAAATGGCTTTGGATCTGGCGGTGGAGGAGGCGGAGGTTCACGTAAAGGGGGCGATGGCGGAAGAGTATCAGGAAGCACCCTGTATTGTGCTAATAATGACTCGATGATTGGAGGCATTGGTGGTAAAATACCGCCCGAATATTTTGGAGGAACGGGTTTTGGTAACAGAGTATTTTTGGGTGGTGGCGGCGGCAGTGGTCGTGGAATAAACACAAGCGATTTACCCAATGGGGGTTCCGGAGGGGGTATTGTATTTATAATTACAAACACCTTAAAAACCAATAACTACACCATACGATCCAATGGCGAATCCGTAATTAAAGGAGCCGTCAATGAGGCCGGCGGCGGTGGTGGCGGCGGCGGCGGTTCCATTCTTCTGTCCCTGGAGAAAATAGTTGGCAACTTAAATATTGAAGCCAAAGGTGGAAAAGGTGGCAATACAGACCATTGCTCAGGCCAAGGTGGCGGTGGTGGTGGCGGTTTTTTGTGGTTCTCGGGTCAATCCTTAACTTTCGGAACACTGAATTTAACTGGAGGCGACCCGGGAGCAGACACAGCATCTACCTGTATTAAAAGCTCTATTGCTACTAATGGTACACTTGGTGATTCTGCTAATCGTTTCAACCCCGTGTTGAAAGGTTTTCTCTACAACCTGATATGGCAAAAACAAACCATTTGCTACAATACAGCTCCACAAACTTTAACCGGTTCAAATCCACGTGGAGGAACTGCGTCATATACTTATCAATGGCAAAAAAGAAATTTAAAAACTTCCTGGGCAGATATTACCGGGGAGACACAAAGGGATTTGTTGCCGGCTCCCTTAACAGATACAACCTATTTTCGGCGAATTGTTAAATCAGGGGGTATGGCAGACACCAGCAAGTGGGTAATTGTAAATGTAATACCTAATATAAAATCAAATACAACTGCCCCAGATACTACCATATGTTATGGACAAAGCCCTATAACTGTTCGTGGTCCGGCACTTTCAGGAGGCGATGGAACGCTCACCTGCATATGGGAAACTAGTCCGGATAATAGCTACTGGAGCACCGCCAGCGGAACCAATAACCAAATCAACTATTCCAACACATCCAACACCACAAGTAAATATTACAGGCGTAAAGTATTCTCCAATATATGTATAAGCATTAGCAACGTAGTTCACATAACCGTTAATCCGTTAATCGGAAACAATGTCATTCAGCAGACACAAATTATTTGCAAGAACCTGCCGCCAAAACAACTTACCGGAAGTACACCAACCGGTGGCGATAATATATACCATTACCGCTGGTTGAAAAATAACGGAGATTCTTTGCATTGGACATTTACAAGTAGTCCCGATACGTTTCAAAATTATAGCCCTGGACCTCTGGTAAATACAACATTTTATAGAAGGGTAGCTTTCTCAGGCCTTAGAAATACTTGTAAAGACACATCGATTGTGCTCAAAGTTTCGGTAACACCTCCAATAAGTCAAAATCAAATACAACAGGATCAGACTATTTGCGGAGGCACATCACCGGCAATCTTCACAGGTCAGACACCCTCCGGAGGTAATAACGTCTTTAACTTTCAGTGGGAGTCCAGTAATAACGGAAATAACTGGGATTCCATTAGTACTGGTACGAACCTTCAAAACTATAAACACGGAATCCTGGATTATACCAAATACTTCAGAAGGATTGTACGTTCCGGTTACCTCGATTGCTGCAAGGACACCAGCAACTTTATTAAAGCAACTGTACAACCGGCAATTGAAAATAACCACATAGCAAGTGACCAGGAAATCTGTACCGGACAAACTCCTGCTCGCTTAACTCAAGGAAATGGAATTTTAACCGGGGGAAATGGAATTTTTACCTTTTTATGGCAACAACGCCCAACCGGTACCCAAACCTGGTCCGACATTATCACTTCAGGAAATCAGGTTGAATATCAGCCAGGAGAGATTACTCAAACAACCTATTACCGGCGAAAGACAATGGCCGGCGTTTGTATAAATTATTCCGACTCACTGACTACAACTGTACTGCCTGCTATAACTGGTAATACCCTATCAGGAAATCCGGAAGTATGCAACGGCCAAGTTCCCGCAGAAATATTGGGGACAAATGTAACAGGTGGTAAGCAAGGTATTTATCGCTATGTTTGGCAGGACAGCACAGCATCCGGTATTTGGAATATTAAATCCGGTTCAAACGAAAACAATTTTACCCCTGACATCCTCTCCCAAAAAACATATTTTCGCAGAATTGTAAAATCAGGACAAAACGATTGCTGCATTAGTTCAAGCAATCCTTTTGCAATTAGCGTTAATCCGTTACCTGTTGGACTTCTTATTAACATAGACACAGCTATATGTAAGGGCGGCGCCATGCAGGTCGCATTTAACATTTCTTCGGGCAATGCCCCCTTTAAGGTAAAAGTATCGGATGGAAATAATCAGGACACCATACCGGATTTAAATCAGGGATTCAACAAAGCTGATTTCATACCGCAAAATAGCGGTACTTACAATATCCTTTCTCTAATGGACAATAAGGGTTGTTACGCTACTCAAAAAGAAGGCAGCGCAAAAGTACGAATTGTTGCTGTACCCCAAGCAGTGGTGGGGGAGAGTGCATTGGTAGAAGGGAAGCAATACAAGCTTTCTGCAGTTCGCGATTTAGGTTACGGACAGTGGAAAACAACGGAAGATGACCAGGTCACATTTCAACCTTCTGATACAGTCCATAATGCTGTTGTAACAGTAAACAAATATGGAGTACACCACTTGATATGGATTGAAAATAACGAGTTTTGTGCGGATAGTGCCGCTGTCGAACTTGTTTTTTGGATGCGTTATACCGCTTTCTCGCCAAATAATGATGGTAAAAATGATTATTTTGTAATTGAAGGCCTCGATGAGTACCGGAAGGAATTAAACGTTTTTAATCGGTGGGGAAATGAAGTATACTCGTCCGATAATTATCAAAATAATTGGGATGGAACTAACAAAAGCGGTAACCCTTTACCCGACGATACGTATTTTTATATACTCAAAATTGATGGTAATAAAGGTCATAAAGGTTACATTGTGATTAAAAGATAATGCGTTATATTTTTTCGATCTTCCTGCTTTTGGGATCAATAGCTGCCTCCAGTCAGCATTTCCCGATTTATAGTCAATACATGTTGAATGGGTTGGTTATAAATCCTGCTTATGCCGGAAGTCGTGATGTATTGAGTACAACACTCATGTACCGCAACCAATGGATAGGATTCGAAGGGGCTCCGGTCACAGCTACTTTCGGAGCACATATGCCTTTACAAAATAAATCGATAGCCCTGGGATTACTTTTAATCAATGAAAAGATAGGATTTACAAATAATACCAGTTGTTTTGGCGATTACGTTTACAGCATCAACACAGGTAAAAGTAGATTAGCATTTGGACTTAAGGTTGGTTTCGAAATGTTGAAAGAAGATCAATCCCAAATTATAACACAACAAGCTGATAATGTGTTTAACAATACCGACAGAGGATATTTTCTTCCTAACTTTGGTTTTGGAACCTATTATTATAACTCAAAGTTCTTTCTGGGTGCCTCTATTCCCGAATTTTTGAGCTACCGCGAACACGAGGGCCAAGGACTTAAACCTTACAACGACATAAAAAACTATAATTTTCTCCTATCATCCGGAATATTATTCAAAATAAACGATAATCTGAAAGTTAAACCATCAACTTTAATACGTTATCAGATTAATTCTACATTCCAGTACGATATTAACTGCAATGTTTTATTATTCAGGGACAATTTATGGATAGGGACCTCTTACAGGGGAAAGGAGGCTATTGTAGGTATATTGGAATACCAGATTAACCAGCAATTACGTTTAGGATATTCTTACGATTACACGTTAGGTCCGCTCAGCAAATACAGCAATGGCGCACACGAAATAGTGGTCCGCTATGAGTTCAAATATAAAATTAATGCCATAAATCCAAAGTATTTTTGAAGTATATAAAGAAGATACCATCCCTTGTGTTAGTGATAATTTACTTTATCTTAACAAACATACCTTGTCCAAATATATGGGGGCAGGACCTTTATTCAGTATCTTCACTCCCTTTCAACACACGCGATCACAATGAGTTTTCAGCAGTTCCTTATAAAGAAGGATTGGTATTTTGTTCCGATCGTTTGCATAATATTTTTATTGCAAAATTAGACTCCCTGGGGATACCCCTACTCGACCTTTATTACGCCAGGAAAAAAGAAAAAGAAAAATGGAGCACTCCCGAATTATTGGGTAAAGAACTGAGCGGCAATTTTCATAAGGGGCCAATGACCTTAGGAAAGAAAGGAACAGTCATTTACTTTACACGTAACGATGCCGAAACTGCAGGAATATTTTCAGCAACCTTCAATGGAAGCACTTGGGAGAAAGCAACTCCTTTTATCTATAACGAACCCAACACCAGGGTTGCTCATCCCTGCTTAAGCGCCGATGGAAAATATTTATTTTTTGTGTCTGACAAACATGGCGGATATGGTGGCTTTGATATTTATGTCTGCACCCTCAACCATAATCAATGGGGCCGGCCAAAGAACCTGGGGCCGGAAATTAATACCTCCAATGATGAACTATATCCCTTTTATAATAGTAGCAGCGGAAAACTTTACTTCGCTTCTAAAAGACCGAACGGTTTAGGAGGTTTAGATATCTATTACAGCAAAGAAATAAATGGCAAATGGATACCACCCGTGTTCCTTCCTTCGCCCATAAATACAAGCAAAAACGATTTCGCTTTCTATAGCGATAGTACAGACAGACATGGCTATTTCTCATCGGATAGAAATAGTCATAGCGGGTTGACAGATATTTTCGAATTTTCAATGGACTTCCCTGCATTGAATAATTCGTTATGCGGGCCCCAGAAAAAATTTTCCTATAAATATAGATTCAATGAAGCTAGCTCCGTTAATACCGATTCAACTACCTACCGTTATGAATGGGATTTTGGAGATGGCACTAAGCATCGTGGAAAAGAACTTGAAATTGAACACGATTTCCCTGGACCAGGAGATTATCTCATTCAATTAAATGTTATCGATACGCTAACGAATCAAATTTATTTAAATCAGGCAGCAAATCTTTTCCCTGTTAGAAAAACAGAACAACCTTTTATTACATGCAAAGATACAGCCTCCGTTGGGGAAGATATTTTATTTGATGCCGGAGAAACCTATCTGCCACAGATTAAGAATTTAAAGTTTTATTGGGATTTCACTGACGGAATCCTTGATGTAGGCAAAGAAATCAAACATAAATTTCTGGAACCCGGGACTTATACAATTCTGTTGGGAGTAACCGGATTAGATGCTAAAAGACAATCCGTTACATTTTGCCGTTCGCGAATAATCATTATTAAAGGGGCTTCCGCTCAATAATTCCCTTTCATAGCAAACAATTCGATTTTTTTTAGTAAATAGCATTAAATTTATCACATTTGTTATCAATTGTTCAACAGGATTAATAATCTTTTGATGATACGCTTCTGCATTATTGGCTTTATTCTATCCATTTGCACGATTAAAATTCAGGCACAACCAGTTCCGGGCGACGATGAAAATATTCCATACCTGGTTACTTTTGGTCCTAAGGCAGACAAGTCATGGGGTGATGACTGTTATTCACAAACTTTCTTTTTTGTAATTCCCGAAACATTCAAAAGCCCTATATACATTAGAGTGTATGACCCCGATGTAGGAGGGAGCCTAGATGAATTGGATGCTGAATGGGATACTAAAATGGCTTATTCCGTATATGGCGGTAAGGGCGCTTATTCCGACCCCGATGCGCAAGAAACACAGCCCAAAGGAAACTACAAAAGCGGTAATCTGTTAAAAACCAAAATATTTGGCGTAGATCCTAAAACTGATAAGAGTTGGTATACATTTGGCCCCTTTAATCCCACCGAAGGAGAGTATGAAAAAAAGTTCTCAGGATACATCTTCAAAGTGATATGCGAAGGTATTTCCGGAGATGACGGTAATTTATATAAGTACTACCTGAGTTCATGGGCCTCTGAAAACAAGCCCATCGAGGGTGCCTTTGCCTTTGCCTATAAATACTGTTTCCGTATGTGGGACGATCCTAATGAAGTATCGCACATTTATCCTTATGTTGACGACCGCACAGTGTCTATCAAAGTAGCAAATTTCGACTGGGATAACGACGGAGTTATTCGCATTGTGTCTGTTGCTCGTAAAGGCCAGGTGTTACAAACATCAGGCGACGCCACATGGAAAGAGGATGAGTTTGCCGTTTTGAATGACGAAAAAAACACATCGCTTGACTTTCAATTTATCAAACGCCGCAACCCTGTTGTAAAAAATAATAATGTTGTTATTAATGTGCACAACCAATATGGCGAATTACTGAGATTTTTCACCATTCCTATTGGTGGAGTGCCAAAATATAAATTTAAGATCAGTGGACACAAAGTTGAATGACCTTTAATCCTTTATCTTCTATGAAGAAAATTTTGGCACTAACCTTTCGTCTTGTTGTTATTACTGCCCTATCTTTCCCTTTTCCTACCCATGCACAACAATACAAATTTCAAAAATTTGGCGTGGAGAAAGGAATTTGCCATCCTTTTGTTTATTCCATAAATCAGGATAAAAATGGTTTTATATGGGCATGCACGGGCACCGGACTATGTAAATTCGACGGATCGGTATTTTCATCAAATTCTAAAGATTCACTGCCGGAATCGTCTGCTGAAGTTAGTCTTAAAGACCGGGATAATAACTTATGGTTTGGTCATAGCGACGGTAGCGTTGTGTTTTATGATGGCCGAAAATTCAAAATTTTTAGACCAGCTGAAACTAAGTTAAACAAAATAACTGATCTCATTTCCGATGCTGAAGGTAACATACTTGCTGCTTCTCAAAATTCAGGAATCATCAGATTCAACAAAGAATTCAAAAAAACTTTGATTAACGAACCTTTTAAGTTTAAGTTAATTTATACTTTTAATCTCACATCCGATCATAAACTCCTGATTGGAACAGATGAAGGTGTTTCAATATATAGTTACGGGGAGGATATTTCTAAAATAAAACTCATTTCGAATGTTGAAGGTCTGCCGCTGACCAAGGTAACTACAATTGTAAAGCACGGAAATACTGATAGCTTCTGGGTTGGAACTGAAGATGCCGGTTTGTTTAAAATAACTGCTGTTGGAAATGGAAAATTCAAGGTTGATAACTTCGGAAGCCTTATTCATATTGAGAAAGAGAATATTCTGTCGGTTTTTGAAGACAAAGAATCCAATATTTGGATTTCTACCTTTGGAAAAGGACTTTACAAAGTAAAACTAAGCGGAACACAACTTAAGGACCTGATTAATTACAATTCGCTTAATGGTTTAGGAAACGATTACATCAAAAATACTTATGAAGACCACGAAGGAAATCTTTGGGTGGCAACTTATGGCAATGGCATTGCAATACTGCTAAACGAATCCTTTGTATATTTCAATTTTAAACAGGAACTAAAAAGCAACAACATACTTGCCGTTTGTTTTGACAAAGATGGCTATTGGATAGGGGGCGAAAATGGATTGTTGCACATCAGCACCGGTCTCAAAAAAACTACAGAGGTTTTCGGAATATCGTCAGGGTTGCCAGCCGACAAAATTAACACTTTGTACCTCGACAAAAGCAATACACTATGGATTGGTACGGACAAAAACGGAGTATACCAGATAACATCCGGAGCAAAAAGGGCCACAAGTTTTTTCAGGGCCAATAACTCCATGGGAAATTCCATAAATTCAATAGCTGGCGCTGGAAATTTAGTATACTTTGGCACCAAAGAAGGAGTTCTGCAATTCAACATGCTCTCTCAAAAGCACGAACAATATTCTACCTCACAGGGATTACCGCATAATAACATCAGTCAGGTTTTTATCGACGCAAAAGGAAATACATGGATAGCCACACGAAGCAATATGTTATTTTCCTTTAACGACTCACTTCATTATAAAATAACAGCTGATGGAAACAAAGGAAATGTAGAGCTCGAATTTACATCCATTGCGCAGGACCCCCAAGGGCACTTGTGGGCTGGTACAAATGGTAACGGGGTATTTGAATTTCTAAAAGATACCTTGTCCTTCTTTTCGATGCGCCAAGGCTTAAAATCCGACTACTGCTATTCCTTAAATGCCGATAAAGCTGGTAATATCTGGGTTGGACATCGTCTTGGATTGAGCCGCATCAACAGCAAATCTCATCAGATTAAAGTGTATGGAACCGAATATTTTACGGGAGATATTAACCATAACGCTGTTGCGATAGATTCCGAAGGAGATATGTTATTTGGTACAACCGATGGTTTGGTGTTTTACGAAGCATCAAAGGCAAGAAAATCAATCGCGCCGCCAATCATTAACATCACTTCGGTAATAATTAATGATAAGTCCTACGATGTTTCGGAAAAAATAGTGCTGCCCTACGGGCGGTACCGGATGAAGATCGAATATATCGGCTTGAGTTACAGTAATCCTGAACAGGTTACGTACCAATTCAAATTAGATGGTTTTGATACTGAATGGTCAGAGGCTTCAAAAGATAAAATTGCATCATACTCGCATATCGGCGACGGCCGCTATACATTTATGATAAAAGCCTGCAATGGCGATGGAACATGCACCGAAAACCCTGTTTCCTTTATCATTAAAATCCGTAGCCCCTTTTGGAAAACCTGGTGGTTTTTTACCCTGGCCGGCATTTTATTAGTAACATCGGTATACCTCATCATCGCGATAAGAGAACGAAAACATAAAAAATTCCAGGAATATCTTGAAAAACTGCTGGAAGAACGAACCCGCGAAGTTCGTGTTCAAAAAGAAGAGATAGAGCTGAAAAACCGTGACATTACCGATTCAATTAATTACGCTCAGCGCATACAGGCCAGTATATTACCATCACTTCGTAAACTACAACAATATTTCACCGGATCGTTTGTTTTTTACGAACCCAGAAATATTGTCAGTGGCGACTTTTATTGGTTTGATGTACTTCCTCAAAGTAACAAGTTTCTCCTGGTTTGCGCCGATTCCACAGGACACGGCGTACCTGGCGCATTTATGTCCATCATTGGCACCACACTGTTGAAAGATATTTTCCCGCGCCCCGATGTTACCAGACCATCTGACATTCTAAGGCATCTGGATAATGAGCTCCGGTCAACATTAAACCAGAATGTGGACGGAGAAAGACCAAATGATGGTATGGACATCATCGTTTGCGAAATTGACATTCAAACTTATCACGTAAAATTTGCTTCTGCCATGCGTCCCTTTATTGTTTATCAGAATGGCGAGCAGCTTTACTTTAAAGGTAGCCGTAGTTCCATAGGAGGGCAACTGTTGAAGGAAGAGAAGGTTTTCGACGATGTTGAACTCCAACTTACCAAAGGCGATCTGATTTACATGTTTTCCGATGGCTATCCCGATCAGTTTGGCGGGCCATTAGGTAAAAAATTCAAAATGGTTCGCTTACGTAACCTCCTGAAGGATATCCACGAAAAACCCATGGAAGAGCAATACAATTATGTAAAATCTAACTTCCAGCTTTGGCAGGGCAACCTCGAACAAGTGGATGATGTGCTTTTTATGGGAATAAAAATATAACAGAATATAGATTCTATTTCAACGCTATTTCGTTTGGTATTTGTATAGTATCGCTATGATGTTCAGCCATATCCGTTATGTAGAACTTCACCTGAATGGTATCAAATGGCATAGGATATACAAAAGAATACCGATATTGAATAGTCCCTTTCTGCGTTTTATCCTGCCCCGTCCGATCCTCTACCGGATCGTATGGCAAACGAGCTGAAAGTGGTGTAAGAAAGAAGGAATCAGGTACCTGGATAAATACGCCATTCAACTTTTGATAAATAGTTAAGAATAATTTGGATTTATTAATATTTGTTGAGTCAGGTGCGTCAGGATCGAACAAATCACCATCGCCATCTACAAATTTGAAATTGATAACCAACGTTTTCTGTGGGTTTCCCAAATCCGGATCGGTCGTAGCTAGTAACTGATAGGATAAAAAATCAATATGGGGCACATCTGAATATGATTTGATTTTGTCGCAGCTAACGGCAAGACTGATCATAAAAATAATGCTAAACCCAAAAAAATATTTCATATACTGAAAATCGTTTATAAACCCGACCTTTTTAAAACGCTAAAACACCAGTTTTGTTTCAATATTCTTAAAAAGAAGTTATTAAAGATAAACTAAGAACCATTAGTAAATAGTTGGCTTCTCTCCCTTTTGATTAAAACTCCAATCTGGTTTGTTTACAAATTTAAGAATTTTCATATGTCTTTTTGAAAAATTTGGGGTCAATTCCCTAAAATTTAACCTCTTTTGATACATTTATATTTTATTTTGGAAAACAAAAAACTTCGTTAGTTAGGACGGTGGTTGAGCGGAGTCGAAACCGCCTAGTTGAACGAAACCCTTTGATTGAACGGAGACGGTGGTTGAGCGGAGTCGAAACCACTCATTAGCTGACAGTGTGAAATACATAAACTCCAAACTCCTTTCGACTCCGCTCAAGGAACGGTGAGTTGCCGAGTACTAACAGTCTTTTAATTGAACGAAACCGGTGGTTGAGCGGAGTCGAAACCGCCAAATAAGAATTGATCACCTTAGAAAAGATAAAATACAATAATATGAAAGGTTATGTGTACATATTACGCTGTTCCAATGGTCAATACTACACTGGTAGTACCACTGATCTCGAAAAAAGATTAGCAGAACATCAAAATGGGGAAGGCGCTAATTTTACAAAAAAACATCTGCCGTTTGAATTAGTATATTATGAAGTATTTCAAAGGATTGACGAAGCCTTCCGCAAAGAAAAGCAAATACAAGGTTGGAGTAGAAAGAAAAAAGAGGCATTAATAAATAGAGAATACGAGAAATTACAAGTCTTGTCCGAATGTAAAAATGAAACTCATTTTAAAAACTCCAAACTCCTTTCGACTCCGCTCAAGGAACGGTGAGTTACAGAGTACTAACAGTCTTTTAATTGAACGAAACCGGTGGTTGAGCGGAGTCGAAACC
>CAYZNC010000025.1:23833-32391 GCA_964478555.1 uncultured Bacteroidales bacterium
TACTAACAGTCTTTTAATTGAACGAAACCGGTGGTTGAGCGGAGTCGAAACCGCCAATCCACTCCTACCACCACCTATTCCCGGCCAACCGGCTAACTTCCATTTTAGAAAGTATCAGGTTGTATTCGAACTGAAGTCTGCTAAGCAAAGCGTTTTGGTAATTGGTTTGTGCAGTCAGTAAATCGAGACTTGTATTCACCCCGTTTTTGTACCTTTCATTGGCAATTTCAAGTGCTGTTTGTGCTTGTTGTATTAATGTATCAGCACTTGTCAGTTTTTTTTCATTCTTTTTAACATCCCCCAATGCATTTAACAAATCTTTTGTTAAGGTGAGGGTTTGGGTGTTCAGATCAAATTTTGATGCATTTACATTCATCTCTGCTATTCGTTTTTGAATGCCCGGACGCGATGGAGGTAAAATTGGTATAGTAATTCCCACTCCCACTGCATAGTTGAATTGTATAGTTCCTATATCGGGGATGAATCCGTTTTTGTAACCAGCTGCTGCTTGCAGATTCATTGTTGGTAAACGGCTTCTGTTGGCCGCAATAATATCCCAATTGGCCGCATCAACTTTATCCTTAGCTATTTTGAGGTCGGGGTTACGGTTGGCAGCAGAAGCAAGAATAGAATCGGCAACCTGGTCAAAAGTATGGTAGTCAATGGAGTCGGTGATATAATTCTGACCCTTTTTGCCTGTAAGCATATTTAACATGTTGTATTGCTTTTGCAATTGTTCCTGCAAATCCGTAAAAGAATTTTCCGTGTTGGTATATTGAACATTTGTTGAGAGAAGATCGTATTTAAGCGCATCACCGTTTTTCACCATAACTTCAATCTGCTGAAGGTTCGATTTTAATAAGTTTAGCTGATCCTGTTGCACTACCAGACTTTTATTCAAGAATATGATACTGTAATAAATCTGGGCTATCTGATATGCTAATTGCATTTTAAAACTTTCGAGATTGTCGGAAGAAGTTGCCAGGTCGCTTTTGGCTTTACCTACTTTTGCAGCCACACTTAAATCAAGGATAGGTTGTTTAACACTGATCTGTGCATTATAATTATCGGCGGGAAAGAATTGTACATTCAATTCCTGATTATTCCCAATCGGAAGGCCTATGGTTGGTGTTGGATATAATCTTGTATAAGAAAAATCTCCGGAGGCGATTGGGAGATATCCTGCTCTCCCGAGACTCACTCTAGCTTCACTTAAATGAACCAGTTCGGTCATCGATGCTACCCTTGGATAATTCTGAAACGAGTGTTCAACCAATGTCTTTAAATTCGAAGGGACCGTAATAGTTTGCGCAAACGTTTTTTGGAAAGTAAATAAAATTGCCAGAAGAATTATTTTTTTCACAAAATTATTTTTTAATGGTCGGATGCTCGTCCGCCAGCTGGCGGATTCATGCAAGTTTAGCTCACTTCGTTCGTGAGAACGCTTACGCTTAGTTGTGCTTTTTGAAAAACATGCTCGGTTCATAATAAACATTTTACAGTAATCCATTTGGTAATTATTGGTTAATGGGCCGATTCAGCCACAGTTTTTGAGGCATCGGCAGATATAGAAATCCGTTTGGTAAAAAATATCAATGGAAAAGCAAACACAACAAACATTGCCGAAAACAAAAAAGCATCCAGGTAAGTCAAAAGATACGATTGTTTCATAATCATAAGATTGAGTAAGTGATAGCTTTGCAGCTGAGCATTTGCTGTAACCGCTAAATGAGATTGCAAATTGTGAATAATTGCGGCATTTCGTTCTCCAAATAATGGGCTTCCATTATAAATGTAAGATATCAGATCATTTCTGTGAAGCGCATATCGATGGGCCACATAAGTGTTGATAATAGCAATTCCGAACGACCCCCCTAACTGACGCATCATATTATTTAAGGCCACTCCCTGAGGAATATCCTGCTGTTTAAGCCCCTGAACAGCCATGGCTGTGAGAGGGACCATCAATAAACCCAATCCTGCACCTCGAATCAAAAGGGGCAGTAAAAAGAAACCTGAAGAAGCATTTATATCCGCCATGGACATTAAAATACCATAACTCATTAAAGTCACGAATCCCAGTGTAACAAACACTTTGGGAGACGTCCCTAACTGCAATCGCTTGCCAACAAATGGCATGAAAAATAATGATAATAGCGAACTCGGTAACAAGGTAATTCCGGTTTTATAAGCCGTATATCCCAAAACGCGTTGCAACATTAACGGAAAAACGAAAACCGAGGTAAACAGTACAAAACCTGTGATAAAGGTAAGCACCGTTGTGATAGTCAACGTCCGATCTTTTAGAATACGCAAATTTACCACCGGTTGCTTTTGTCGCAATTCCCACCATATAAAACCGGCTATGCCCACAATTGCAGTAAACGTAAACCAGCGTATATAGGCAGAATCGTACCAGTCCTCACTCTGCCCTCGTTCCAGAACAAATTGGAGGGATCCTATACCAACCGTCAGCATGAGAATTCCATACCAGTCTATGGTTGGTTTTTCAGCGGGTTCAATGCCATTATCAACAAAACGGTAGGCAAGCAAACTGGCAATTATCCCAAAAGGAACATTAATATTGAAAATAAGGGGCCATGAATAATTGTCGATAATTAATCCTCCAATGGTTGGTCCCAATGTAGGACCGAGCACAATACCCATTCCAAACAAAGCTCCCGCCATGCCACGTTGTTTTGGAGGAAATGCTTCGAATAGTATGGATTGAGATGTTGATAACAAACCGCCTCCTCCCAATCCCTGAACAAACCGCCAGAATACAAGTTCCCATATAGAGGTTGAAAGCCCGCAAAATACGGATGCTATGGTAAAAATGATAATGGATGCCATATAATACCTTTTGCGGCCAAAAAATTGCGAAAGAAAGCCGGTCATCGGTATGATAATCACATTGGCTACGGCATATGAAGTAATAACCCAGGATACATCATCAATAGATGCACCCAAATTTCCAGCCATGTCATTGAGCGCGACATTAACAATGGAAGTATCGATCAACTCCATGATGGCTGCCGAAATTGTAGTTACAGCAATAACCAGTTTTGCTATTCTGTTTGGCGCTACCATTTTTTTTTAAAGTATAGGAACCGCTACATCCACACTCATACCTGCACGCAGGATGTCCTTATATTTTGCTTCGTCCAAAATTTCTATTCTAATTGGAATACGTTGGGCAACTTTTACAAAGTTCCCGGTGGCATCATCAGGAGGCAATAAAGAAAAACGCGCTCCTGTTGCCTCCGAAAGCGTTATTACTTTGCCTCTTACATCCAGTTTCGGGAACCCATCTACCTTTATAGCTACTTCCTGACCAACCCGTATGTTTTTAATTTGGTTTTCTTTGAAATTGGCCACTACCCACATATTTTGATCATTTACAAGGGTGAACAACGGCGTTCCGGCTTGTACAAACTGTCCTTCATCTACATCGCGTTTTCCAACTTTACCATCCGAAGTTGCAAAAACACGACAATAGGTAATTTTCAATTTTTGCTGGTCTATCTTTGCCTTTTTTAACTGGGCATTTGCTTCCGCTTTTGACAATTGCGAGCGTAATATATTCAACCGTGTATCTGCCACACGTACATCCAATTCACCGTTTTGGAGTTGCCTCATAGTGATATCGAAGTTCGACTTGCTATCGTCGAATTGTTTCCTGGTAATTGCATTCGCCTCAAAGAGATTCTTATCACGGTTAAAATCACTCGTCGCTTTTTCTTTACGCAACGCTATTACATCAACGTTACCTTTTGAAGATGAAAGGGACGCTCCTGCATTAACCAAAGAGGCTTTGGCATTCTCAATATCGGCAAGTGCCTGGTTGTAATCTGCCTGCATTTCTTCCAATTGTAATTCCAGCTCAGAGGAATCAATCACCATTAATAATTGCCCCTTATGTACCGGTGAATAATCATTTACAAAAATCTTGTCAACATAACCTGATGCACGAGATAGTATGGGAGTTAGCCGCATTTCTATTTGTGCATTATCTGTTTCTTCATGCCTGAGCGCGTACAAAACTTTTTTACCAATAACCACCACTGCTACAAGAATCACTGCGATAATAATCACGCGCGTTATCAACTTCTTATTCTTATTTGTTGATGGTTGATTTTTAGAATTATCCTCCATGTGAATAGGTTTGTTATTATTTTTTATCTTTGCATCGTCAACTAAGTTGACTTATTAGACAAATAAGTTAAAATATTGTTTAAAAAGGAACGCTATGTTAACTGATGATGTAAAAAGGAAACTGCAGGAAAAAAAACCTGAACGCAGCAAAAACATAGGCAGATTGATATACAAACTTTACCGGTACTTTGTTTCATGGCAGGAAGAAAAATGTCCGGGTAAATATCTTTACAAAATAAAACCAAGCCATGTTGCTTTGCTCGCAAATATCAATGTGTATGGTGGAAATAATAAAGAACTGGCACAGCGTGCAAGCGTGTCCAAGCAGGCGATGAGTAAGCTCCTGAATGAAATAGAAAAAGAAGGAATTGTAGAAATAGAGAGGGATAAAGGTGACTGTCGTTCCAACAATATTGAACTTACTGATAAAGGAGCCGAATTACTGATATGCATGTGGGATATTAACCATCTGATAGTTGAGGATTTTGAAAAACATCTTGGCCAAGCAAAAACACAACTTCTTTTGGAACTCTTATCCGAACTTGTAGATTCCATAGGCTATTGCGGACCTAAAGATAAGGAAGCTAGTAGTTAGCGCAACCTACTTACTACTGCCTTCCCATTACTAACCGAAGAGTTACTACATTTTGGAAACTTATTATTTGAACGAAACAGCGTTAATCTACGAAGCTCGGCGAACGTCTCCTGACTTCACCGCACTAAATACCGTTCTCCTGAACGGTCATCAAAATACCGCTGTTAATTTCAGGTATAGTATGTCTTTGTACTTTATACTACCTCTACTTCTGCCTGAAATAAATCTGAATCGGTACGCCGCTAAAATTGAACTGCTCGCGTAGTCGGTTTTCGATATAACGTTTGTAAGGTTCTTTTACATATTGTGGCAGGTTGCAGAAAAAGGCAAACTGGGGTGTTCCCGTTGGCAATTGGGTTACATATTTAATTTTAACATATTTCCCTTTGGTGGCAGGCGGTTGATGCTCTTCAATAGCCTTCAGCATACACTCATTTAACTTTGAAGTAGTGATTCGTAATTTCCGGTTGTTAGCAACTTCCATGGCTGTTTCCAACACCTTCTGTAGTCGCTGTTTAGTGACCGTAGAAGTGAAAAATATGGGTACATCGGTAAAAGGAGCAATCTTTTCAAGAATTAGTTTTTCGTATTCCTTGGTAGAATGGGTATCTTTTTCGATCAAATCCCATTTATTCACCAGGATTACAATCCCCTTTTTATTTTTCTCTATCAGCCTGAAAATATTGATGTCTTGTGCTTCAATCCCTTGGGTTGCATCCAAAAGCAAAAGGCAAACATCCGATTCCTCAATGGAATGAATAGCCCGCATAACCGAATAAAACTCAAGATTTTCGATAACCTTACCTTTTTTCCTCAGACCTGCCGTATCAATCATGAAAAAATCGTAATTGAATTTTTTGTACCTGGTATGCACGGCATCACGGGTAGTGCCGGCAATAGGCGTAACAATATTCCTGTCCTCACCCAGCAATGCATTTACGAGCGACGATTTACCAACATTTGGCCTGCCTACAATGGCTACGCGTGGTATCTTATCATCACTTTCGCGTTCAACCTGGGGCGGCAAAATTTCGATTACTTTGTCCATTAATTCGCCGGTACCACTACCGTTCATCGATGAGATAATGTAAAGATCGCCGAGTCCCAGCTTATAAAAAACCTGGGCATCATATTGCATCGCATGATTATCTACTTTATTTACCACCAGTAAAACCTTTTTACCAGAACGCCGGAGAATACCGGTGACACCTTCGTCAAGATCAGTTATGCCATTCATTACATCAACTAAAAACAGAATGACGTCAGCTTCGTCAATAGCCAGCATAACCTGCTTACGAATTTCTCCCTCAAAAATATCGTCGGAGTTGGTTACATAACCACCGGTATCAATAACATTAAATTCCCGGCCCGCCCATTCCGATACTCCGTAATGACGATCGCGTGTAACCCCTGATGTTTCATCGACTATTGCATCTTTTTCTCCTACCAAACGATTGAACAAGGTAGACTTACCTACATTTGGCCGACCTACAATAGCAACTATATTACTCATACCTTAAAATATTAATGTGAAAATGTGCTAATGCCTCTTCAATGCACATTGGCACATTGGCACATTGAAAAATTGGCACATTGTTTTTTAATTGTTGTACCCAAACTGTCTAAGCATCCGGTCGCTGTCGCGCCAGTCTTTTTCAACTTTGACAAAAATTTCGAGGAAAACTTTTTTTCCAAAAAATTTCTCCATATCTATCCTGGCCTGAGTGCCCGTTTTCTTAAGTGCTAATCCGCCCTTACCAATAATAATGCCTTTCTGGGATTCGCGGGTAACCACAATTACAGATTTAATACGGATTATTCCCTCTTCTTCCTTAAATAATTCTACCAGTACTTCAACGGAATAAGGAATTTCCTGTTTATAATTATAAAAGATCTTTTCGCGAATAATTTCAGAAACGAAGAAACGCTCCGACCTGTCGGTAAGCGCATCCTTCTCATAATAAGCGGGTCCTTCGGGTAAAACCTCCAGTATCCTGTTAAAAACGGTATCTACATTGAATTTTTTAAGCGCCGAAACAGGTATAATCTCTGCTCTCGGCATCAATTCCTTCCAAGTAGCAATAATGTTGGGCAGCTCATCTTCTTTACAAAGATCAATTTTATTAATTACCAGTAATAAAGGCACCTCGCTTTTGTTCACTTTGTTGATATACTCTTCGTTCTTATCTATGGTTTCAACCACATCCGTAACATAAAGGAGCATATCGGCATCTTCAATGGCTGTTCTAACAACACCCATCATAGCCACCTGCATTTTATAATGTGGCTTGAGGATACCTGGCGTATCTGAAAATACAATCTGGTAATCGTCGGTATTAACTATTCCCAAAATACGATGACGTGTGGTTTGGGCTTTTGAAGTAACAATGGAAAGCTTCTCACCCATAAATACATTCATCAGTGTAGATTTTCCAACATTAGGATTACCAATAATATTGATAAACCCCGATTTATGCGCCATATTGATTTTTTAATTTTGCGCAAAGATAGTCAATAATTTGGAGTTGTATTTTTAAAAAATTATTACATTTGATTTATATAGATAAACCGCTGACAGGGTGAAAAACCACTGTCAGGGTATCCATACCCATCACTCGAGGCAGGACAACCCTGTCAGTGGTTCCAAACCCTGACAGCGGTTTATTAACCTAAATTATCTTCATGTAAAATCTATTCCCCTTAATTTCCTTGTTATTCTCCCAAATTTACCCTATATTTATATAACAAGTTAGTAAATGTATGATAGTCAAGCCAACTATCATCCGTTCATTGAACTCCAAAAGCTCCTCATTATCCTATCATTGCTTCATAACAATTTGTGACTGAAGACAAAAATAATTACAAGCTGAAAACAATTGTTTGAATTAATATAGATAGAAATGAGACAAATAGTACTATTACTGGTTGCTCTTGCATTGAGCAGCCTATTGCAGGCACAGGTGGCCATTAACTCCAACGGCGCCGCTGCCGATGCATCTGCCATGCTAGACGTTGTAAGCACTTCGAAAGGCGTGCTAATACCCCGGCTTACGCAAGCTCAACGACCCACCTCTCCTGCCACAGGACTACTGATTTACCAAACAGATAATACTCCAGGCTTTTATTACTACAGTGGAAGCGGTTGGTTATTAATAAGCACCGGAGCTGGTAGCAGCCAATGGACCACTACCGGTAACGATATCTATAACGCTAACAGTGGTGGCGTGGGTATTGGAACGGCAGGCGCACCAAACGCTTCGGATATACTCGATTTAAATAGTACCTCCAAAGGTTTGTTAATCCCAAGGGTAACAAGTACCGGGAATATTACTACCCCCACGGCTGGTATGATTGTTTACCAAACCGGCGGTACAGCTGGGTTTTATTGTTATAATGGCAGCTGGGCATTGGTAAGCACCACAACCGGTGTTACATCTATTGCCTTTAGCTTGCCCCTTACTGGGGGTACCATAACAACAACAGGAACCGTTGGAATAGACACAACCTCAGCTTCAGGTGTAAAAACTAATTACCGGGCAGCATTGGATTCCAGTATATTGCATAGTGAAATTGCGGCTAAAGAAAAATTGCTTGGGAATCCGGCAAGTGATGGCTATCTGTTAAGTAGTGCTGCGGATGGAACCCGTGCATGGATTGCTCCTGCAACCAGTAGTCAATGGACTTCCTCAGTAGATGATATCTACAACAGTAACATAGGTAGCGTCGGAATAGGAACCGCAGGCGCACCTGATGCTTCAGCTATATTGGACTTATCAAGCACTTCAAAGGGATTATTACTTCCAAGAAT
>CAYZNC010000026.1:0-6492 GCA_964478555.1 uncultured Bacteroidales bacterium
GTTGCAGGGGTTTGAAGTCATTTAAAACATTTAATAGTTAGCGTAAGACTTTTTTTTGTATAGGTAACCTTATACATATGGTATCATTGAAATACAAATCGTTTGTATTAAAACTCCATTTTCAAATTCCAATTTGCTGCTATTCGTTCGGCTTCTTTCTTCGTAATTAGAATAACTGCCGGATGTTTTGGAATTGTAAAGTTGACAGACTTCATTACCCCTTCGTTAAAATGGCCTAAATAGGTAAAGTTCTCGAAATCTGAGGTTTCGCTAAAGCCAAAATTGTGAGGGTTGATGCGGTAAATATCATATATAAGCACCCATTTGTTTTCACCAATCCGTTTATATATGGTTGGTGCCTCGCAACCAACTTTTTCGCCATCGCAACGCTGCGGGTTTAACGTGTAGCCAGTATTAATCGAGTCGGACACGGCTTGCTCTACATGCGAGCCTCCATTATGCGAAGCGAAAAACATATGGTATTTGTTGCCTACCCGTGTGATGTCGGCATCGATGTACTCCTTTCCTTCGGGATATTCGAAAATACATTTGGGTAAGGTTTCCATTTGGTTAAAATCCTTGTTCATATATGCGTAATACACTTTTGCTTTGCTATTGCCAAAACGCATGGTAAAATATATCATGATTTTGCCCCTGGCTTCGTCGAAAATCATTTCGGGAGCCCACGCACAACCAATGTTTGCCAATTCAGGAAAAGCCTTATCGACCCTAAGTACCATGTGAGACCAGTGGATTAAGTCGGGCGATTTCATTAACACCAAACCTCGGTTGTTGCCCCAACCAAAATCTTTAGCATCGCGTTCCCACAGCTCCTGGCGATAACCCATCTTCTGACCATACACATGCAAATCGGTTAGCGCCATGTAAAACATTCCATCCGGGCCGCGCATGATGTATGGGTCGCGAATTCCTTTTTGCTCAGATATTGTATCGCCAGCCACAACCGGTTTGGCATTATTTACATCTGTAAAGCTGTAGCCGTCTTTACTTAATGCAAAGTATAATCCATGTGTGTCATCCTTGAAATAAACCATAAGGTACGCAGCCATGTCCTTTTTGGCAACAGACTTCGATTTTTGCTGAGCACAAAGGTTGCTTACCAAAAAGGTAATTACAATTAAAAGTTTAATCTTATTGAAAATCATAGCAATAGTTATAAAAACAGTATTTAGGTTATATAATTTTTATACTGAAAAACAACCTTATTCGGAACTCATATTCATTGCATAAGTATACGAATTATTTCTTTTTATTCGGAATTTCAGCTTGTTTTATTCATAACCATAAACGAATAAGCCGGCAATGAAACAGTCATATTATCACTTGCCGAAATAGTGCTGATTACCGGAGTTGCTCTTTTGTCGCCAGGTTTTCCGCAAAGAACGGCGGACTGTCGTCCTGTCTCCTCAAGGGCACTTCTTTGATTACTTACATCAAACCAACGTTAAAAATCATGCATAATATGTAATAAAAAAACATATTTTTACAAAAAAAACAAACACAAAAGTTTGAAAATCGTATAGGAATAACTGATTTTCAATTAAACTACTACTGCAAATCGAACCTATATGAGACTTCTTGCCCGTATTGCGCTATTACTCATCACGCTTCTGGTTAATATTACATTGAATGCTTCCCTTCCAAATCATTTTAATTACATTGAAGGTAAAACTCGCCATTTTTCAGCTTCTTCAACAATATCATCTTCAGAAATTACTCCTGGTAAAACATCTGGCGACTGGGATCCAGTTGAGGATGTTACAGCAGAGGTGAAGAAAAAGATATTAGAGATAAAGGCAATAGAAAAGCTCGTGTCATCGGAAAGAAGACTTGTTGAAAAACTCGATGAGTTCACTACGATGGAGTATCCTGTTGGGATTTCAAAAACTATTGGAAATCTCAATTACATCATGCTCCTTAACCGGGATGTGATCACTCCTCAGGGAGGTACCATAGAAGCTTACATGTCATTTCGTGTACCACAGAGCTCAGATTCATTAACCTTTGCAGCTACAGGCATCCCACTTTCAGCGACGGGTGGCTTTAGTGGAGATATTAAGCTATCTCTGCTATCATCGAGCTACATAATGCTCGGCAATAATATCCGGCTGAAGATTGTGGGAGGAGAAAATAAGTCTTTCGTTACGTTTAATTGCAATGGGTTTAAAAATATGACCATTGTGGGAGAATTAGAATTTGCAAAGTCAGTTTTTCTACCTGAAAACCCTGTTACAGGAGAAGTAATTCCCAATAAAACATTAAAAACAGAATTTACCTTAACCACTGAGAACTGGAATAATTTAATGGTTGAAGTTTCTTTGGATCCTTTTCAGATTCAGGGAATACAAGGTTTTGGTTTTGAGGCCAAGCGTGTAGTTGTAGATTTTAGTGATTATACAAATCCGGTGGGCATTACTTTTCCAAGCTCCTACCAGTCAACCTATTTTGCAAGTGAAAGCCCCAACCTTTGGAGGGGGCTTTATATACAGCAAGCCACTGTGCGTTTACCTTCGGAATTTAACAATAGCACAGGGAGTAATACCCCCCAGCGTACTTCTATTACAGCCAATAACTTGATTATTGATAAAATGGGCGTTACCGGAAATTTTTCAGTGAATCATTTGATCGATTTTGGCGATATGAACGGTTGGGGTTTCACTGTGGAAAAATTTGGAATGGCCCTTGAGGCTAATAGTATTAAGGAGGCTTCATTCAGTGGGAAAGTGACAGTTCCTATGCTTGACTCCGCCCTCAATTATGCCGCTACTATTGGGATGGACGGCGATTATTCGTTTTCGGCTTCTACCTCCAAAGCCAATAAATTCAGTTTGTGGGCGGCTGACCTTACACTTAACCCTAACTCTACTATTAAAATAAAGAAGGTAAATGGGAAATTTTTACCCGAAGCCATCTTACATGGAGAGTTAGTGATCAACGCTAGTTTAAACGGATCCGGAAGCGAAACTGACAAAAGCAAGAGTGTTTCTATAGCTGATATAAAATTTCAGGATTTACACCTGCAAACGGTGAAGCCTTACGTGCAGGTTGGCTCTTTTTCGTTTGGTTCCGAGCAAGCCAATCAAATGATGGCAGGATTTCCATTACAAATCAAGGAAATTGGTGTCAGTTTGTCCGGAGATGAATTGGCTTTGAAACTTCGTATTGTTGTGAATATTGCCGATGGAGGGTTTGGAGCTGATGGCACTTTCAGGATTGTCGCCCAGCAGAAACAAAACGATAAATGGAGATTTAAAGGGGTTGAAATCGAGCAACTGAGCATTAATATGCAAGTTGGGCCACTTAAAATGAAAGGGTTTATTGCATTTTTCAGAAACGATACTGCCTTTGGTAATGGGTTTCAGGGAGCCATCGAGGCCGAATTTAGTATGGGAATAAAGTTACAATCCAATGCTATGTTTGGCAAAGTAAGAGGTATGCGCTATTGGTATGTTGATGCCCAAGCCGAATTACCAGTAGGAATTCCAATTTTTACCGGGCTTGCCATCTATGGATTCGGAGGAGGTGCTTATTATCATATGAAACAGGCTGGCTTTGCCACAGCAAGCGATAAATTTGGTAAAACAATGTCTGGTTTGGTATATAAGCCCGATGCGGAAACGGGTATTGGATTGAAGGCAATGGTTATTATCGGCTGTAGTCCCAAAAAAGAGATCTTCAACGGGGATGCCGGTTTCGAAATAGCATTCAATTCAGGAGGTGGTGTTCGCTTTATTTGTTTTACCGGACATGCCGCCTTTCTTACGCCACCAATCCCCAATGTTGTAAAAGCAATTGCAGACGGTGCTGAAAAAATTGGAGCCGGAAAGGAAGCTGTTTCCTCAGACCCCGACAACAGAGGCTGTATTAACGCGTCATTATTACTATCTTACGATTTTTCAAGCAGCACCCTCCATGGACAACTCAAAACATTTGTAAACATTGCAGGGATCATTACCGGCATAGGGCCGAACAATTCGGCTGGCGAAGCTGTATTGCATTATTCACCCGAAGAATGGTACATTTATATTGGAACCCCTGATAATCCCATCGGGCTTCAATTTATGGGAATTGCGGAAACGCGAAGTTATTTTATGATGGGTACCAATATACCCAGCAGCCCTGCCCCTCCAGCTGAGGTATTTCAAATCTTGGGAAGTGTACAAACCGATTATATGAAAGATCTCAATGCCCTGGGCCAGGGTAAAGGTGTCACCTTTGGCTCGAGTTTTAAGGTAAATATGGATGGGCTTTCATTCGATATTTTTTATGCAAGTTTTAAAGCCGGGTTGGGCTTTGATGTTATGCTGAAAGATTATGGCAACACCACCTGTAAGGGCAGCACAAGTCCAATTGGAATACAAGGCTGGTATGCAAATGGCCAAGCCTATGCTTATATGGAAGGTAGTATTGGCATTAGAGTAAAAATTTTTGGCAAATCGAAAAGCATACATATACTTGATATAGCAGCGGCAACTTTATTGCAGGCTAAATTGCCTAATCCTACATGGTTGTATGGAGCCGTCGGTGGACGGTTTAGTGTGTTGGGCGGTGTGGTAAAAGGACAATGCAGATTTGAATTTTCGATAGGCGAAGAATGTAAATTGGCTGATAGCAATTCTGCCCTCAAAGGAGTAGAAATTATTTCAGAAGTAACCCCAGCGAATGCACAAAAAGAAGTAAGCGTGTTTAACGCCCCTCAGGCTATATTTAATTATGCGGTAGAAAAACCATTTGAATTGATGGATATTGATAATGTTAGTAAACAATATCGTATTAAACTTGATTATTTTGAATTGTCCGACGGTTCCAATTCTATTGAGTGCAAAATGGAATGGAATGCTGACCATAATGTTTTAGCCCTGAAACCAACCGATATTTTACCAGGGGAAAAACAATATAAAGCAAAAGTAGGTGTGAGTTTTGAAGAATATGTTAATGGCAACTGGACGCCAGTATATGAAAAATCTGAAAAATTCACAGAATCTAAAGAAGTAGGATTTGAAACCGGCGCAGCTCCGGACTTTATCCCTCCCAGTAATGTTCAGTTCAGTTATCCTATAATAAATCAATTTAATTATTATAAGGATGAGACTTCCCTGGGATATGTAAAACTCAGACAAGGCCAGGATTACCTTTTCGATCCTATGCCGGAAATTATTCCTAAAGGCCGGTTTGTATCACTAACCACCGGACAGAAAATTGTGTTTGATTTTTCCTACGACAAAACTGCCAATGAAATTACCTTTCAAAGGCCTGATGGCCTTAACAACGGTGAAGCCTATCGCATGGAATTGGTAAATATGCCTGCTAATGCCACTAAAGCCATTGACGCAAACGTGAAAGCAGTTTCGACAAACAGCTCTGAAGTAGGGAGTGGGAGCGAAGTAACTACTACAACTCAGGAAGCTGAAGGGGAATTAACCGATGTGAAAGAAAAGGTTTTTTATGCAAGCTTGTTCAGGACAAGCAAGCATAATACCTTTAAAAGTAAAATGCAGGCGTTTGTTAACTCATCAACATATTTGGACTATGTAAAGGTAAGCGTAGAATCACTCTTAGTATACAGCCAGAATTCTGAACCTTTTGATGTTTTTGAGAAATATGGTAATATGGCTGATTTCAAACCACTGGTTAAGGCTGAAGCTCAGCTTGACAATAATAGTTGGTTTATCAACCTTGTTTATCCAAGAATTTATAAGGATTACCCCTTTGGCAATGGCATCGAAATTACAAATCGTAACGTTTCAGTGTTAGGAATCCCCCCATCGAAAGCCATCGACCTTTTCCAAATGGAACCATACACTCAAATTTCAGACGACATGGCTGCTCAAGAAATAATGATGAATAAAACCACCCCGCTCATAGCATACGAATATAATATACCAAGCGCTGTTGATGCTGATGTTTTTGAGTTGAAATGCAAGGCAGCCAACAGTGTGGCGCATGGGGCCCCTCTTTCATCAACAATCAGTTCCATGCTGGAATATACGCCCTCCTTATTGACAAGGGGTGACTATTATGTGAATGTTTCTTATCAGTTGCCAGGTAAGGATATTGTAACCAGTACGGTGCCATTAAATATGAAAATAAGATAACAGCTAAATGCATTGGACCGGAGCAATCAATCATGATAAAATTAAAAAGGTAAAAAAGGTGATAAAAACAAAACATATCTTACAATTGGTGTTTTTTTGTATGCCATTGTTGCTGAATGCCCAGAAAACAGATAAAATTAACCAATCGAAAATACAAGTGTTGGCACGGGTATCAATGCAAAAAGTTACCCTACGATGGGCTCCCGATAATGCCAATGCATGGCTCCTTGGAAACAAGTTCGGTTATATGATAGAGCGCTACACTTTTTTGAAAAACAGAAAAACTACCGCTAAGCAAACCAAGGTTATTCTAACCTCCACACCAATCAAGCCATGGCCCCTGGAAAATTGGAGAACAATGGCAGATACCAGTGAT
>CAYZNC010000026.1:6592-32040 GCA_964478555.1 uncultured Bacteroidales bacterium
TATATTTGTGGATGCGGGCAGACCGGATAAACTTCCAAAGCTTCGCGAGGTCTCTGTCTCCTCTTCCGGAAATGTAGTCCTCGTGAACTGGACAATCTCAAGGTACGAAAAGGATTATGTAGCCTACAAGGTAGAGCGCTCTGATGACAGTGGAAAGTCTTTTCATGCTCTGTCAAACATTCCGTTTGTTAACCTTGGCTCACAGGAAATTGATATGCCTGAAAGGGCCCTTTACCGTGATTCGATACCACAATTTAATGTCCCTTATTATTACCGCGTCAGAGGGCTTACATCCTTCGCTGAAACGGGTCCACCTTCCGATTCTGTTAAAATAATTGCCCAAAAATTATTATATAACCCTCCTTCTATAAGATCAGGCGAAATTGTAAGTGGAAAAGTGATCTTAAAATGGGAAATGCGTAATAAGAAAACTGATGCCATTAAGGGCTTTCAGGTAGAGCGAGCATCTGCCCTTCAAGGTAATTATACCCGGTTAAATAGAGTTGTGTTATCTCCGTCTGATTCTGCTTTTATGGACACTACACCAAAACCTTCCAATTATTACCGGGTGGTAGCATTGGATAAAAAAGGGGCTCAATATACTTCGCTTCCTTATTTTGTACAGCTTGAAGATAGCATTCCTCCAATGTCGCCCGTTGGTTTAAAAGGGGAAATTGACTCTACCGGCCTTGTAAAACTAATCTGGAAAAACAATATGGAAGACGATTTGCTTGGTTACCGCGTTTACCGTTCTTATTTCTTAAATAGTGAGTTTGTACAGGTTGTTCCAAATCCGTTTAAAAATAACACTTTCTCTGAAAAGATAAAGCTTAAAAATTTGAATAAATATCTTTACTACAAAATAACCGCTTCAGATACACACCAAAACCAATCCGGGTTTTCCACCATCATTAGGATTAAACAGCCCGACATCATTCCGCCATCAGCTCCGGCTATTAGTTCGGTAACCGCCACTAGCCAGGGTATTAAAATTTCCATGATACCGAGCGGTAGTGACGATGTGGAAAAATATGTGGTGTACCGTAAGGAAGTCAGCGATAGCATTTGGGCATTGGAAAAAGTGATGCCTTTTGAAATAGGATCTTTTGATTTTACCGACAGCACAACAGTATTTGGTAGCATCTATGCGTACAATGTTTTGGCCGTGGATTCGGCAGGAAATGAATCCATACCTGCCCGAAGCATCAGATGCAAAGCATTAAATCAATCGATATCATCTGCTATTTTAATAGAAGTGAATAAGGATATGGAAAAGAAAGCCATAGAGATTAAATGGTCCACTTCCCGTGCCGGTGCCGTTTCTGTGATTATTTATAAAGCAACCGGTGAAGAACCCATAGCTCAATATGTCACATACAGTGCCGATGGGGGTTTGTTCTGGGATGAAGAAGTTAAACTGACGAAGACCTACCGGTATATGGTAAAAATGGTTTATGCAGATGGTTCTGAATCAGGTTTTAGCAATGTGGTGATGATAAATTATTAGTATGAATAGGAATGTAAAACGAAAGAATATGTTTAAGTTCATTCAGAAGTTAGTGTTGGTCGTTGGGGTTCTTTGTTCGAATGCTCATTTGATGATGGCCCAGCACCCAAATGTAATTGCAGTTTTTAGTTTAGGTATGTCAGGATCCTCTTATATTGGAAGTTATAGTATTAATGGAATAGGTGCTCCAGGTAACCCATATGCATTTGATTTGGATATTGGTATAACTAGTTTTCATGTTTGGGGACCCAATCCGGCTCCTTCTGACCCATGTAGTTATTATTTTGATAATACTTTTGCATCAACGCCTTTCGGAAGTCATACAATGTCCATTAATCCTCCCTGTGGACTTGCTACCTTAACTTATGGTGCTTATGCATTTCGCCATAATAACAACCTGACATTAGGTTCTTTATTTGCTCAGATTGGGGGTAATGCCGAGTTCGGTGGGCTTAATTTCGATCAGGGATTACAGGAATATCTGCATATTGATATATACGATAATGCTGGTTGTACAGGTACTCCTATGACTGCTTTTGATTTGGGAACGAATGTCAGTTCCTTTAGTCTTGCGGACCAGGTTTCACCGGAGATTTTTCAGAGCTTAATTAGTATGCAATTTTACTTAAAAGTTTGTTATCTGAGTCCCACAGTTCCCTATACAACCAGTGATTTTGTGGTTTTACCATTACGTATCATTGACCAGGTTGACTTGTCGGCTTCTGTTTTTTTCCCCAATCAGGTGTCGTGCCATGGTGGAGGTGATGGCGGTATAAATATTACAAAAATTGTCCTGAAAAGCGGACAAGAAGCGACAACTGGCGATGAGTTGAGGTTTACATTGAAGAAGTTGATAGGGGAAGTATGGATGCCCTTTGTTCCTGATGGTTACAATATATTTTATCAAAGTACAAATTATAATGCACCGGCCGGATCTCCTTTGACTGCAGATACATACCGGCTGGTTGTTTGGGGCAGCAACTTAGCTGCTGATTCAACAGACAATTTTGTTATTGGAGAACCAACGGAAGTTACATTTAGTTCGAATATAACCCAGCCTGTTTGCTCGTCAGACAAAGGCACTGTCGTGATTAATCCTTCGGGCGGAAATGGGGGTTATACAGTAACTGTCAACAATCTGTCGTTGAACAATGATTTTACATTTACAAGTTTGGATCCTGCTACATACCCGGTTACCATAAAGGATACCAAGTTATGCGAAGCCGCCCCGGGCAATGTAGTTATTATTGCTGGCACGGATCCATATATTACCACCAACGTTTCTCAACCGGCTTGTATTCAGAATAATAATGGCAGCATAAGCCTTAACCTGAGTGGTGCCCCACATTCATATCAGGCCGGATATACTTATTATTTGAATAATACCCCAACCGATTATCCTTTCTCATCTTTGTCACCGGGCCCGTATAGTGTAAAGTTAAAAGACGACAGAGGATGTACTTCAAATATAACAAATGATGCCTTAAATTACGATATATCTAACGATCCCGTTATAGCATTCAATACCATCACCCAGCCGAAATGCTTGGGGCAATTTGGTTCCATAGCTTTGAACGTAAGCAGTGGACACGGACCGGCGTTATACACCTACAAATGTACGGGCCAAACCGATGTTCCAAATCAAATTGGTTCGTATACATTTCCCTATTTACAGGAAGGCGTTATGAATCTGTCAGTAACCGATGCTATGGGCTGTCCTTCCATTACCATAAGTACTACGCTTGCCTATGCTAATATACTCACAATAACTGGCACACCTGTGGTTAAACAGACCATTGGCAGTACTAATTACCACTTTTTATGCAACGGCGATTTGGATGGTGCCATTGCTATATCTGCTTCATCTACTCCGAAAAGCATAAGTTTTTATCAGTTATTTGATTCAAATGATGTTGAAATATCCACTAAGTATGACACAATTCCAAATAAGTTTAACTCTCTTAATGCAGGTATTTATAAGATAAAAATTACCGATGGAGATAATTGTACAAAAACATCTGTGTCCTTAAGCCTTGTTGAACCGCCTAAAGTTACCATTACACCTGCTCAGCTCCTTTCTACCAACGTAAAATGTAATGGTGGAAACGATGGGACCATTAGCATTAATGCGGTAACTGGAGGAACCGGAATGTATGTTTATAGTTTTGACAACGGGAATGGCTTTGATAATATTAATCATAAAGAAGGTTGCAGTGCTACCACTTATCAACTTGTGGCCAGGGATGGTCAGGGATGCCTCTCCGATGTTGTCGGTAAGACGATAACCCAACCGGCAACCCTCACAGTTTCGCCCGTCGCCTTAACCTATTCTGGCGGCAACAATGTAAGCTGTAATGGTTCTGCCGATGGTCGCATACAAGCAACTATATCCGGAGGAACAACCAATTATAATGCATATTTGTTCTATGCCACAGATATTCCGGCTCCCGATTACAGCAATGCCATAGATTCAAGAACCGGCATAACCGGTGCTTCCCCTTCTCCTATATTTAGTGGCCTTTCATTGGGTAATTATAAAGTGGCCGTTTCAGATGCTAATGGTTGCAGTACCATACAGGCCATTAGCCTTACGAACCAACCTGTTTCAATAAGTATAGCGGATGTAATGCCCAAATATAAAATAAATCAGGACGGTTCTGTTTCTGATTACCACCTTTCGTGCAACAGCTCTACCGATGGTCAAATCGATGTCACCATAACCGGTGGCACTTTACCTTACATTGTGTACCTGAAAAAAACTACCACAACTGTTCCCATACAAAAAACAATCAATACAGGTTCAACGGTAACTTTTGGCGATAACCAGTTGGGCGCAGGTATTTACCAGGTACGTGTTGTCGATGCCAATGGATGCCAATTCCCTGCCGACGGATCTTACCAAAGCACCACATATGTGCTTACCGAACCACAACCGATAGCATTTTCTCTGCCTTTACCAAGCAACAACGGTTATTATATTCCTTGCAACGGGAGTGTTATTTCTTTAACCCCTCAAGTAACTGGTGGTAACGGTAGCTACAACGAAAATAATTATGCATATACCTGGTCGAATGGGCAAAGCACAAAAACAGCTTACGGTTTAAGCGCTGGTTTTATTACACTGACTGTTTCTGACAATAGAAATTGCCCGCCGGCATATTCAAGCGTAATCATCAACCAACCCAACCCTGTTTATTTTACTACCCCACAGGTAACCAGGCCCAAGTGTGCTTACTCCTCTGATGGTCAAATTGAGATTAGTGCCTTAGGTGGTGTACCATCCTATATTTATAAAAACAATGTGAACGGCGATGTTCAGTATACCACTCCTGCTTTGTTTAATGGGTTAGAGGATGGTTCGTACCTTTTAAGTATAGAAGATTCTAATGGTTGTACCCACGATACATCCGTGGTAGTAGAAAATTATCCGGTACTTTCATTATCGGTTACTGATAAGGGGAATCCGCATTGCTATGGAGGTACAGATGGATGGCTCCAGGTTAGAGGTTATCAGGGTAACCCAGCAAATGGTAATTATAAATTCAGGCTTTTTAACGACGGTGTTAAAACCGATTCCGTTACTGGTCCTACAGCAAGGTTCAATACACTTTCGGCAGGTTCCTATAGGATAGACATTATGGATGGATTTGGCTGTACCGACAACATTACCTCGACGATTTCACCAGCAACACAAATAAAGTACACCATAACCTCTGCGCAAAATCAATGTTTTAATGATAATACTGCCCAATTAAAGGTAAAAGCTACGGAGGGCTATGGTAATTTTCAATTTGCGTACCGTTTTGGTACCGATAGTTTGGGCTTTACCCTAATGAGCGATAGTACGCTTCATCTGTCCAATCTGAACTGGAATCAATATAACAGTGCTTCTCCTTTGGAATACCACATTTATATCCGTGATGATAATTATGTCGCCAGCCAATCAAGCTGTATTGTGCATGAAATGGTTATGTTGCCCATCATAGAAAAGATGACCCCCCACATTATTAATTCTCCAATTTCCTGTTTAGGGGCGAACGATGGATCGATGACAGTATCTCAGGTAGAAAATGCGCAGGGCCCAATCAGTTATTCCTGGCTTGGTCCCAAAGACGGTATAGAATACATAAACACTAATGGTGTTACTGGTCTTAGTCCTGGTATTTATACGGTTACAGTGAAAGATCAGGTTCAATGCGAATCATCCGATTCCAGGATATTTACCAGCCCACCACCTATGAGCATAACGGTAATGAATACTATTTCGGAATCCGGCGTTGGTATGAACGATGGAAAAGCCTTTTTTGAAGTTAACGGTACTGGGGATACGATTCTGTATTGGATCGACGGAGGATTGGCACAAAGGGCTGTACTTGAAAATATGTCTTTTAAAGCAGAACCTATTGCAACCGGAAGTCACACAGTCTCCATTAGCAACCTTTCTTCATTAAGTTGTAATACATCCACAACATTTAACATTAAACATCAGCCTCCTTTGCTAGCCATTTTGGGCAAACGAAATGCCACTTTTGGCAATACTGATGGGATGATTAGTGTTACTGCTTCGGGAGGAGTGCCCGGATATACCTACATTTGGACAAATGAAACCGGTGATACGCTTAAGCAATATAATACTTCCATAGCTGATGGACTTGGCAAGGGTACATATTCTGTAGTTGTTATGGACAGTGAGGGGAACTTGAGCGATGCTTCAACCTTTACTATTATTGAATCAAATGAACTGTCCATTACTTTAATATCCCAAACATCGCCCATTTGCCGGTTATCTGCCAATGGTGTTGTCAGGGCCTCAGCTGGTGGAGGTAACAGGCCTTATACCTATTGGTGGACTGATGACCAGGGAGCGACAGTTGGTTTAGATTCATTAGCTGACAATTTGTTGTCCGGCAATTATACAGCCTATGTAAGGGATAGCAGGAATATCGAGGCAAGTATTCTGGTGTCTGTCGAGCCTGTAGATTCTATTAAAGATATTACCCTGCTTGTTGCAGAGCCCAAGTGCTACAATGAAAGTTCCGGAAAAATACAGGTTACCACTATTCAGGGAGGATCTGGCAATTTCAGTTATCAATGGTCCACAGGTTCTGTTAATAAAGATTTGGATAATTTAAGTTTGGGGACGTATACAGTTACCGTTATTGACAACGCGGCTCCTGGCCAGGTTTGTTTCTTTAAAAAATCAGTGGCGATAGCAAGTCAGCCTAATACAATTGTCTTAAAAACAGATAGTGTCATTACGCCGGTGTGTTATGGTGGATCGGATGGGAAAATATATGTTTCGTCAATTGGAGGTACTGCCCCCTATACCATTGGGTGGACTGGTACATTAGTAACTGGAAATGTGTATTATAATGCCAGCGCTGGAGAATATGCGGTTAACATTACCGACGCGAATGGTTGCAAATTGGAGGATACCGTTACCGTAATAAACCCATTGCAACTTCAATTTGATCCTACAATTACACAGCCGAAGTGCGTTGGAGAAAGTAATGGTTCTATTTCATTGATGATGCTGAATGGTCGCCCCAGTTATTCTGCAAAATGGACTCCGGAACTATATACCAACAGTTTAAAGGTTGATGTTTTAGCCGGTTCCTATGCGGTTGAAATAACCGATGCTAACGGCTGTAAAGTAAACGGCAACTTTGATATAATATCGCCCAAAGCATTAAAAGCAGATAGCTTCCTTGTTTCCATGCCCGGTTGTAGCAATACTGCCGATGGATCGTTAAGATCAGTGGTAAGCGGAGGTACTCCCCCCTACGTGTATAAATGGAGTGACTACCAAAAGGGACAAACGGCAACTAAATTGGCAGGTGGAAATTACAGTGTTACAGTTACCGACAATAACCTTTGCCAAACCTCAAGTCAGATTGAGCTTTTTACCCCCGCGCAACTTAAATTTAAGGTAAATGCCCAGGAACCGTCGTGTTCTGGATATGCTGATGGTTCATTGTCAGTCACACCTCAGGGAGGTACTGGAGCATATACCTGTGCTGTCAATTTGCGACCCATCGGATTGAATATAACCGGTATTAATGCAGGAACGTACAGTGTGGTGGTGAAGGATGTCAACAACTGTAGCGCCTCACAAATAATTTTGCTAAACGAACCAGCACCAATGGTGACCACGGAGTCTATACTTTCTCCCATAAAATGCGCTAACCAATGCGATGGGCAGGTAAAACTGAACGTATCAGGTAGCTTTGCGCCTTACACTGCTTTATGGGATGATGCAGGAACGGGGTTGGAAAGAGATAACATGTGTGCAGGAATTTTACATGTGCAAATCAGCGATAGTCGCGGTTGCCAGGTAAGTAAATTTATAACTATGGAGACGCCTAACCCCATAACATTAGATAACATTGTCATTACTAATCCGAAATGCGCAGGAGATATCAATGGTAGTATCAAAGTTGTCTGTTCCGGTGGGATGCAGCCGTTTGCGATAAACTGGAACAACGGCCAAACAGGCAACACAGCCCAGGGACTAGGAGCAGCAGAATATACGGTAACCATTGCAGACGCCAATAACTGTTCAATCTCTAGAGCCATTTCGGTGGAAGATCCTGCAAAGGAAACGATTGTAGCCATTCCCGTGAAATTTGCGCTCTGCGAGGGTCAGCAAAATATCATCGATCCTGGGACATGGGCTACCTACGCCTGGTATCGTAATAATATAAAAGTAAGTGACACCAGTAAGTTTAATGCCAATCAACCCGGAAGTTATAAACTCAGCGTAGTATCCCGAAACGGCTGTAAAGACAGCACAGAGTTCAACATCCAGGTTTCTAAAGACCTCTTGTCTGCCATGTTTTTAGTTCCAAACGAGGTGATTACGGATGATACCGTAGAAATCGTAGATGTGTCGTGGCCTGTTCCCGATAGCATTTCCTGGTATATCGATTCGGATAATACCCAAATCATTGAGCAGCTTGCTGACAGGCAGCAACTGGTATTTAAAAATGCAGGGGAATATACGATAAGGTTGGTTGCTCACAAGGCTTTATGCGTCTCTGAGGACGAACAGACTATAACAGTCTACGATAATCTGGGCGAAAAAATCGATGGCAAACAGCCCATCAAGCCACCAAGCGATATTGAGGAGTTATATTTATACCCTAATCCCAGCAAGGGAACATTTACCGTCAAAATAAAACTCACGGATATTAGTAAAGTGAGCCTGAAGATAGTCAAAATGGTAGACAATACCTTGATTGCGGTGAAGGAATCTGAGAACAGCGATTTGTACGAAGTGCCATTCGACCTGCCTGGTATTGTTTCCGGTGTGTATCTGCTTAACGTGCAAACAGGCACTTCCCGGAAAACTGTGAAGTTTGTGGTGATTAATTAAAAGAATACTAAAAACAAATAGAATAAAAGTAAATGATCAGATCAATTTTCGCCTATCTGTGCATGACCCTAACGAGCCTGACCAACATTCATGCGATTACCTTCACTAATCATGGAGTTTCCAATTTAAGGCAACTTTACAATTCCCACCATGTGGAAGCGGATTTTAATAATGATGGTTACATGGATGTTCTTATTTCAGGGAATGATGGAACAGCTGACTATACAGAAATTTACCTTAACAACAAAGATCTGACATTTTCATTACTTCCGTCCTCAATACCTCAGCTTTCGCAAGTGGTAGCGGATGTTGCTGATTTCAACGGCGACGGTTATGTGGATATTGTTATCTCAGGATTAAATGCCGGACAGAAATATTGCAAAATATTTAAGAACAATGGCGATAACACGTTTTCTGTTTTAGATGCTCCAATTGAGGATGTCGCATATGGGACAGTGTTATGGGCCGATTTTAATAACGATGGCATACTTGATTTATTTACATGTGGTATCAACCAGGCTGGAAAATACGTATCGCGCATGTACAAAGGAGGTAATAATACTTTCACCCTTGTAAATACAATAATCCCTTCAATTTCATCGGGGAGTGCAGTTATACTCGATATCAATAACGATAGGATGGTTGATATTGCATTAACCGGTTATAACAGTATAGGCCAGATAGTTTCATACCTTTACAAAAATAAGGGAAATTTTAATTTTGAAAATGTAAATACAGGTTTTGAAAGAGTTGTCAACGGAGGTATGGTTGCAGCTGACATCAATGCTGACGGGTTTACAGATATTATTATTACCGGGACCAATCATTTAAATAAAAAGGTCTCTGAACTATATCTTAATAACAATGGTACGTTCATAAGATCGGCAACCGCAGGACTCGATTCCCTTTCTTCAAGTAGTGTTGGCATAGCCGATTTTGACGGTGATGGGTACCCTGATATATTAATGACCGGTACCGATAACAGGGGCTTTTATAACACAATTCTTTACCTGAATAATCGTGATAATACTTTTACCAGAAATGCCACACTATTTCCCGCATTTACTATGGCTAGCGCTGCAATTGCCGATTTTGACAAGGATCATCGTATGGACATTATACTCTTCGGGAAAACATATACCGGAAATTACACTTACCTTTACACAAACAATGCCCTCACTGCAAATACAGCACCTTCTATACCCACTTCTCTAAATGCCTTTTCAGCAAATGATTCTGTAATCCTAACATGGGATAAGGCCGCCGATAATGAGACTCCCGCAAATGGATTGTCTTATAATTTATATGTTGGCAGATCATCCGGAAACTATGATATGACTGCACCGTGTTCTGAATTAGCGAATGGCCTCCGAAAAATAATTAAAACAGGAAATACATTTCAGGTTAACGCTCTAACATTAAAGAATCTTTCGGAGGGAAAATATTACTGGAGTGTTCAAAGCATTGACAATACTTTTGAAGGCTCTGCTTTTGCATCTGAAAAGTCGTTTACAATTTGTCATAATTTATCAGTTGGACAAGATACAACCGTTTGCCGTGGCGATTCAGTTACGTTACATGCCGGAACAGCCAGCGATATTGTTAATTGGTATTCGGTGAGCAAAGGAGTACTTGGTACTAATACGAGAACCCTAAAATACAAAGTGGACGCAAACGATAAAGTGATTGTAGAATTGACCAACCCGTTGGGATGTACCCTCCACGATACTATTAGTTTAAAGATAAGGGCGTTGCCCATTGTTAAGTTAGGAAATGATACTTCCATCTGTTACCTGGAGCCCATCACTCTTAATGCCGGAGGAGGATGGTCAAAAGTTTCCTGGTTCATGAATAACGATCTTATTGCCAGCAATGTACCAGCCTATAAATACAATGTTAATACCAATGCCACCTTTACGGTTGATGTAATCGACAATAACGGCTGCAAAAATAGTGATACCATCAATATCACAAAAGCGGATTTGCCATCTTTTACCCTTGGAACGGACAAATGGCTCTGCTTTAAGGATACGGCGAAACTAACTGCCAGTAAATCGTTTCCTGAAATTAAATGGTATCAGATGAGGAACAGCAATGTTCTTGCTTCAGGGCTAAACTATAAATTCCCGTTGTCTAAAACAGATACTATTGTTGCAAGAGCCATCGATACAAATGGATGTAGAAACACCGATACCATTGTAGTGAACATGCGCTCTCTGCCAGATATAAAACTCCCAAAAGACACTTCAATCTGCTTTGGCGAAGAAGTTACCATCAATGCTAATAAAAAGTTTTTTCATATTTCGTGGCTTTCAGCAAATATCGGCAACCCGGTTAACGATACTTCCTCCATTAGATTTAAAGTAGAAAATAATGACGCCGTCAAGGCCATTGCAACTGATAATTTTGGTTGCGTAAATGTGGATACAATCCTTATTACAAAGTACAATCTACCTGTATTCAGCATTGGTGCGGATACCGGCAATTGCATTGGAACCCAGGTGTTGTTTAATGCGAAGCCTGGTTGGAAACGGGTTGATTGGTATAAAACAGGCAACACTTTGCTTCTTGCAAATAATTGGTTTTACAAACATACCATATCCGAAAACACTAAAATTTGGGCGAGGGTAATGGATAGCAATAATTGTATCAATTACGACACGGTTAAATTAACAAGCTACCCATTACCAGTATTTAATTTAGGTAACGATACGTCAATTTGTAAAAACGAAATTATTCATCTTACATCACAGAGCGATTATAAAAACACGACTTGGAAATCGACAATGGATGGGATTATATTGTCGGGCCCTAACAGCATAGATTTAAAAGTATTACAGAAGGATATTATTTCTGCTGAAGTAACTGATCTTCATTCATGTTCAAATACCGACACGATAAAAATAAATATGTTTGCTTTACCCAGGTTGGATTTTAACCACGATACCACTGCCTGCTATAATTCAAATCTCCATCTGGATGCTGGCAATTATTGGAAAACCATTTCCTGGGCAAGGTTACCGGGAGGATCGGTATTGAGCACAAATTACATTTATGATCATGTCTATACTTCTGCTGACACATTGGCAATTCACGTTGTTGATGAAAATGGCTGCCACGGTGCGGACACCATGATGATAAAAGTAGCCCAATTGCCTAAATTTTACCTGGGTAACGATACAAGCATTTGTCGCGGTAGCACAATATCATTGAATATAAGTAAAGACTACGATGTAAAATGGTATTCTTTAAGGGACGGGCTTATTGCAAGCGGGAACACCCTTACTAAATATGGACCTTTAACTACGGATACTATCATTGCGGTTGCAAAAGGGGCACTTACCTGCCAGGGTTCGGATACCATTCAAGTAAAAGTAAATGCGCTGCCAATTGCTGATGCAGGCTTGGATACCTTGGTTTGTTACGGTGCTTCAATTGTATTGGGTGGTAAAAATGTTGCCACTGGCAATGGCCCATTTTTGTACTTATGGAAAACCGGTGATTATGTAAATAGTGAGGAAAAGCCTGTGATTATTGCCAAAGAAGACAAAACTTACCTTTTAAAACTTACCGATAGCAATGGTTGCGAAAATACGGATAGCGTTCATTTACAAGTCAATTCGCCTGGTAAAATAAATTTGGCCAAACAATTTACTATTTGTAAAGGCCAAAAGGTATCTCTCGGACAAAATCCCCTGATCATAGGAAGTAAATTTCCTTACAACTTTCAATGGTTCCCGGATTCAGCCCTGTCGGCATATAACATTGAAACACCTATTGGTCAGCCATTAGCTACAACTACATACAGGTTAATTGTCTCAACCTGGAGGTGCCCTGCAGATACGGCCTATACCACTATCATAGTTCGAGGATTACCTAAACCATATGTTTCTCCGACGTTATCTATTGGTAATGAAGGGAGTGTTCAACTGTATGCCGAAGGCGGAGTTAAATACCGCTGGAGACCAGCAGATAACTTAAATAGGAGTGATATTCCTGACCCATTAGCTAGCCCACATGCCTCAACGCTTTACACCGTAGAGGTTATAGATACGTTTGGATGCTCATCCGAAGCAAGTGTTCAGGTGAACGTACACAACGAAGTTTTTATTCCTGAAATTTTTACGCCCAACGGTGATAGGAAAAACGACCTGTTCAAAATATACGGTTTTGGCATTGTAGAGCTCTCCATCACCATCTTTGACAGGAATAATAATAAAGTATTTGAAAGTATTGATAAAGAAGAGATAATGAATCAAGGCTGGGACGGTATCTGCAAAGGACAACCTCTTGAAGCAGGCATTTACCGGTGGGTGATTAGAGGTCATTTTGCCGACGGGCAGCCTGTATTAGTTAAGGGAAAAAATACAGGCATAATAACTTTAATAAGATAAGATGATGAATCAGCATAAAATAGCACATACTGCCATTTGGAAAAACATATTTGCAACCATACTATGTTGTTGTAATCTTATGGCTGGCAGCAGCCAAACCATTAATTTTATCAACTACGATGAAGCGCCAGCAATGTATAACCCTGCCATGTTATCATCCATTGACAGATCACAGGTTACTTTAAATTATCGCAATAATCGATTCAGCAGTGATGTAAATACCTTTTCTTCGATGTTAAGTTTTCAATTGCCTTTACAATCCTATTTTAATAATCTTAATCTCGGCACTGTCAGTATTTCTACAGTCGACGATCGCACTAATTATGCTCCCTCTGTTAAAACTACCGGAATAGGTTTTGCTTATAGTCAATCCATTGTGGTATCCAACCAATCATTTCTTAGTTTGGGTTTACAAGGTAATTTTTATCAGAAAAAATTGGACATCAATTCATTTACTACCGGCAGTCAATGGAATAACGATCTGGGTTTCGATCCCTCAATAG
This sequence comes from uncultured Bacteroidales bacterium, assembly GCA_964478555.1. Lineage (GTDB taxonomy): Bacteria > Bacteroidota > Bacteroidia > Bacteroidales > JAAUTT01 > JAAUTT01. Next base: position 20,372 of record CAYZNC010000026.1, read on the forward strand.
CAAACGGCGAAGCACAGTTTGACAACAAAATCAACAGATTTAGCATAAATTCCGGAATTTATTGGCAGTTTAATAGGAATAACAAACGAAAAATGTTCGGAGGTTTGTCGGTTTACAATCTGAACCGCCCCAATGAAAGCTTTACCGAAAATGTACAGAGACAACCCTTGCGTTACTTTATGAATGGGGGATATACATTGGCAGATAACGTTATTGGTAATGTTGCTGTCGATGCCTTAGGTTCTGTTCAAGGGAGGCAAAACGTTGGAGGTGCAGGCATAAGAACGGGCATGTATTACGCAACAAACGGCTCAGGAATAGGCGAAATATCGGTATATTCAAGGTTTTATACAAACAGTACGTTACTATTAGGGGTAATGTTAGAACAAAAGTGGATTTCTATTGGCTTATCATACGATTTTTCTACCAGCCAGGCATATAAAACTGTCAGTCGCTCCAACGCTTTTGAAGTATTTCTTAAGGCTCGTTTTGGACGAAGTATAAAAAGTAAAAACACCCCTATTGTTGCGAATACAAGATACCAGGCGGGTCAAAAAAGAGTGTTTACCGAAGAGCGAAAAACTGAAGTTATTGAAAGCTCCACGTCAGACACCATCGCCTTTAGAAAAGTAGAATCTGTCAGTGACACAACAAACAAGAATTATGTACCTATGAAGTTGGCCTTAAAACACGATTTTAGATTTGCATTTAATGATGCCGAATTGGGTAGTGAGGCCAAAGCATACCTGGATGAATTAGCAGCCCTTATGAAAAGGAATAATAATATAACCCTCGAAATTATTGGTCATACGGACGATGTAGGAAGTAAGGAAGGAAACCGGATAATTTCAAATTTACGGGCAAAAGTAGTTGCGGATTATATGGAATCAAATGGAATTGAAAGAAAACGATTGTCCACTTCAAGTAAAATGGATACTGAACCACTGTTTCCGAACACTACTCCGGAAAACAGGGCTAAAAACAGAAGGGTTGAATTTATAATATTGAATTAGGCATTATGTTACATATAAAAACCATCAACCTTATTCTTATTTTCGCTCTTTCTTTCCTGGGATTTTGGATGCCATTAACTGGCCAAAATCTTGAAATGATCGGCAAAGAAAAACCTTTAAAGCTCTCCGGAGCTATATCGGCTAATCAGGTTTTGTATCTTTCAAACGATACGGTTAGACGCCGCGACCCATATAACTGGCTAATTACCGGAAACATTAATTTTAATATTTACGGTTGGAATGTGCCTTTTTCGTATACCATTTCAAATTACGAGAATTCATACCAACAACCTTTTAACCAGTACAGTATACACCCTGTTTACAAATGGGTTACGTTACACGCCGGTTATTGCAGTATGAATTTTTCACCATATTCACTTAGCGGGCATACTTTTCTGGGCGCAGGGGTTGATTTGGCACCTCATGGATTGTTTCGTGCAAGCTTTATGTACGGACGATTGCTTCGTGCTATCCGGCCCGACACTTCCAATAAAGATATTGTACCTTCCTTTCAACGGATTGGATATGGGATGAGATTAGGTTTAGTAAACTCATCTAATTTGCTCGAATTCATATTGTTTAAAGCGGCCGACAATCGTAGGTCTCTCAATGATGTTACGGTCGATTCATCCTTAAAACCCAAAGAAAATCTTGTACTTTCATTGAGGGGAAAAGTAAGTGTCTTGAGCGGTCTTGTCTTGAATGCCGAAATTGCCGGAAGCGCATTAACAGACGACGTCAATGATTCGGGTGAAGCTGCGAGCGGGATTGGAAAGCTATATGCTTTAACGGGACTTTATAAAACACACGCTTCTTCGCAGTTCTATAAGGCGTTAAAAACCTCTTTGAATTATTCTTATGAGAAGTCGATGGTTGGTTTGGCTTATGAAAGGGTTGATCCTGGCTACAAAACACTGGGAGCATACTATTCAAACAGCGACTTTGAAAACTTCACCCTGAATTTAGCCACATCTTTGTTTACCAAAATAAGTTTATCCTTATCTGCGGGTGTCCAACAGGATGATCTGGATAAGAAAAAAACGAGCAATACAAGACGATTTATAGCTTCTACCAACATTAACTATAATGTCAATGAGAAGTTAAACATCAATACTTCATATTCCGGATTTCAAACATATACCCGCATACGGTCCCAATTTGAAGATATCAACAGAATAAATCCTTACCAATATATTGATACGCTAATGTATACTCAGTTAACTAACTCGCTGAATACCAATGTTTCATATGCTTTTGCCCGAACTGAAAAACGTCAGCGCTTCCTGAGTTTAAACCTATCATACCAGAAGGCTAGTGATAATCAAGCTTCAAAATATTCAGGCTCCGATTTTATAAACGGTAACCTTTGTTATGCGCACACCATAATACCCGTTGGTCTTACATCTTCTGCATCCTTTAATGTTACTGATGTTGATGCGCCAGGGGCAAAGTCATTAACGGTCGGACCAAGTATTTCGGTAAGTAAACAAATGCTCAAAAGAACGCTTAGGCCAACCATATGCCTTTCATATAACCGGTCTTACGCGAACGGGGCATTTATGAATGTTTCGTTTATTTCACGACTGATGATGAATTACACTTATAAAAAACGACATAACCTGACGACAAGTTTGGTATTTGCTGACATAAAGAACCTTACTTCTGTTCGCAGGGAATTTACAGGTACCATGGGTTATTCTTATAACTTTTAGAAAATTGAAGATGCAGCTATTAATAATTACAGCATAAACTTATGATAAACATGCTAAGAGTATACGTCATTACCGGATTATTATCGATATGCCGGGTATGTATGGGGCAAGATATTGCTGTACAAACCAATATTAATCTTATACCACCCTATACCCTTTCGCTTTATGATTACACCCAACCCGGGAGCAACAAGTTAATGGTGACGATATTGCTCAAAGATTTAAATGTTATAACCCATCAGGTTCGACTTCGATTTACAATCGAAGGCAGCGGATTTACTTTAGTTACAAAGGATTTATACATACCTCCTCCGATAACATTACAGGGCGGTATTCCTGAAATACTTGGATCATCTGATCTGGAGCCTTATTTTCAACCAGAGAATTTAAATTTTAATGGGCTCGACAAAAATGATTATTTACGAACCCGCAAATTGCCCGAAGGGTTTTATCGGTTTTATGTTGAAGTACTTGACTATAACCGGGGATCGTTGGTTTCTAACAAAGCTGTGGCTATTGCTTTTATTGTCCTGAACGATCCGCCAATTATTAACCTGCCGTTAAACTACACCAAGTTAACGGCTAATGATCCGCAAGGTATATTGTTTAATTGGGCACCCCGTCATTTGGGTTCGCCTAATTCCGCATTTACAACACTATATGAATTTCGTTTATACGACATCCTACCTAAGGGAAGAGATCCTTATGAAGTAGTTCGTGTTACCAAACCTTTTTACGAAGCGATTCCTGCTTTAACAGCAACATCTTTTTATTATAATGTCGGCATGCCAGCATTGATCCCTGGCAACGAATATGCTTTTACCGTGCGTGCAATCGACAGTCAGGGACGCGATCTGTTTAAAAACGACGGATACAGCGAAGTCTTTAAATTTACATGGGGAGATGAATGTAAGCCCCCGGAAAATATAAAAGGAGACTCGCTCTCCGGTGGTGGCATTGAACTTAAATGGAAAACAGCCCCCTCCAATACAGGATATAACATTAACTACAGAACGTCAGGTAGCAGCAGTTGGAATGTACAAACATCGTTTATTGATAATGCCAGTATATACGACCTTCCGGGTAATACGGTGATTGAATATATGATGCAATCAACTTGTGGTGGTTATCAAAGCGATTTCTCGAAAATAGCAACCATCAAAACAATGCCTGATGTTAAACGTAACTTTTCATGCGGAAGTGGCAATGGGCTTGCAGCCATTAACAATACAAATCCTAAAAAAACGCTGAAGGTAGATGATCAATTTACTGCCGGTGGATATACCGTATTAATAACGAAAATATCAGGTAAAGATGGCATTTTTTCAGGAGAAGGCAAAGTGGTGATACCCCTCTTTAATCAGGCAAGAGTGCCTCATAGTTTCGAAAACATAAAAATTAACGAGCTGAACCAGATGTACGACGGCAAGCTGGTTGCCATTTATAATCCTAACAGCATATTTGTTTTAAGGGACGCTGTCAATAACAAAAATCCAGGCTCAGGAACGTCAGGCTCTTCAGACACAGCTATTGTTTCTAAAACAGGGATAAAGGAAGTAACCACTACGCCTTCAGGTCAGGTGCTAATTATTTCACAAGCCGGCGATAGTACATTTATTTCACCGGCGAAGGACCAACAGGTTACCATAACTGATAACAATGGAAATGTCTATAAAGTGAATAACGGAACTGTAGAAAAGACTACGGGCAGCAATAATACAACTGGCGGTACCCAGGTTACCCAAAACAACAATACTGGCAGCTCATCCGGGACATCCTCGGGTACTACCACCACAAATACTGCTATTGGCAACAATCATAATGCCGGCGATGAGGTACAATTTGGCCCATTTAAGGTTAAGTTTATTACAGCCCCTCAAACTGATGAACCTTCTGCCCCTAATAGCTGTACGTATAAAGTTGAAAGTGTATTGCTGGAACTGGCCTTTCAGGATCAAAGGGTTGGTTTGTACAAGGTAAACCTGGACAAAGCCGCCATTAAATATACAAACGATTGTACTTCAGGCAATTTATTAAGCGCTACCATTGAGTGGACCGACAATACAGGTTTGCCACTCAGCGGAATAGGAGTTATCGATGCATTGATTAAAAAAGCCAGTCTCACGATTGATAATACAGGAAAAGTGAGCGGAACCCTTTTCTTTGACGCATTGCTAAATCAGGATAAAAGCATTGACCAGTTTGTGTATGTGAAGAGTGGAGTAAAGGGCTCCTTTAAGTTTGACTTTAAAGCCACAGCCAGCAGCTTGGATGGAAGTTTTAACATGGAAGGAATAAGCAATCTGAATATTGAGCTGAGAAAGAATAATACACTGATGGCAAGCTTATCCAATGGCAGTGTGGATAATGAAGGCAGATTAACAGGCGATTTTAATCTCGATAAACCAATTATTATTACTCAGAATAAGACCAGACTCGAGCTCAATAAGTTAAATTCAAATGCTACGGTTTCTTTATTCGGCGATTCTATCATTTTTAACTCACTGGATGGTGAGGCCAAGATTAAGGATTTACCAGGTACCAAAGCAGATTTGAAAATCACGATGAAAGATGCCGGAAAGAAAATTGTTGCAACAGCTACTTCTAAGGATAACGAACTGTTCAAATTTTTCGGGTTGTCAATGGGACTGGAAAAGTTAACAATCGAATTCTCCAGAACGTTTGATATTCAAAAAATTGAAGGAACGGATATCACAGCCGCTTATGGGGGTTCCAATAAGGACGGAAATATAAGTGGGAACATCAACATCGCTCATTTTTTAATAGCCAATGGCAGCATAAGTGATCTCAAAGGTTCTGGCAAATTAGCCTATCCGCCTTATGCTGAAATAACCCTTGAGGATGGGCAATATAATCAGGATAAATCAACGCTTTCGTTTTCTGCAAACGCAAATCTGTCAACGAGTGCAACAAAAATTTTAACTACTGTTAAAGACTTAAGTATTGCAACCGATGGAACCATAACCTTAGGGGAAATTAATGCCAACTTGTTAACTACTTATGGTCCGCTTACCATCGAATTTAAAACGGTCCCTACGTCGGGTTCGTCAAGCATAAGAACAGCTGATGCCAAAGTAACCATAAAAATTTCCGATGCGGGGGTTAACGAAAAACTTTCCTTTGATGCCAAAGTTGATTACAAAAAAACCGATCAGGGGTTTACATACCTGAAAACAACACTTAGTGGCTTAAACAATAAATTCCCCGATATCTATGGGGTTCAAAGCATCGCTACCGGTATCTCAGTTTTGTATGAAAAGAAAGATGGTAATATAAATCTTGCAGGAAAGGTTGATTTTACAGCTTCACTGGTCGAAGACAAACAACTTAATCCGGTGCTTATACTTAGAAAAGGGATTACCGGCGACTTTGCGTTCAACTTTGACGGAACCTTGGGAACTTTTGATTTATCAGCGTTAAAAGGCTTAAAAATAGATCTGGTCAAGGGCAATAAAGCTGTTGCAAGCTTAACAGGTTCTATTGATAAAAATGGAATAATAACCGGCCGGTTAAAAGGGAAAGAAAATATTCCTTATGAGTCGGCAGGGTTGACGGTTACATTGAATTCGCTGGATCTCGGTGCTTCTTACGATCTAAGAAAATCGGAATTCAAAATTATGGATGGAGAAGGGAAAGCTACTATCTCAGATATAAAGGGCGTTACCGGTACATTGGTAACTGAATTGGCCTATCAGAATGAAAACCTGAATGCAAGTATTGAGAACGGGAAAAGCAACATTTCTGTTTGCGGAATGACAATTTCAGACCTGGATTTGGAAGCAACTATTGACCCTGAATTTAATGTGACGAAAATAGCTGGGAATGTAACTGCAAAGCATCCGAAGTTTAACGCTGCTTTGAAGATAAGTAATTTTCTGATACAGGATGGTGGACTAAAAAGCTTTAACATCAATGGAAATATTGAGTACTCAGGATTTAAATTTATCCTCACTGAGGCTGGCTTTAAGGACGAAGAATTTACGTGCAGCGCTAAAGTACTACTGTCTGAAAGCTTTTTAACAGTCGATAAATTCGTAATGCACAAAGATGGGGAGGTAACTATTGGCAATTGTGAAGCCAATATAACCAATAATCTCATGTCAATCAAATTCAAATCTTCACTAAACAACGATAGGTTTACCGGAACGTTTGATGCCAAATTAGCTTCTAAAATATCAATAAGCGGTACAGTTGATATGGGAACTGAACTGTGCGCAAGTTGTACAAATGGTGCTTTCCCTTTTGGTTATTACCAATTAACGGTAGGGGCAACTATTCCGATTTCACCAGCTATTGCTATATCTAAATTAGGGGGACAGTTCGGTTATAATTATGCCATAGACTTTGGTTCGAAAGTGCCAAAAGGTAACCCGGAGAATGGAAAATATGTGGCAGGTTTATCTTTTGGCATCCAGGATAATACTGGCATGGTTGAACTTGCTATAGATCCTGCGGTTTTCCAATGGGGAGGTTCAACTGCACAACTCGACCTGGTCGGAACGCTTAATATACCCAAAAATAGCCCTATCATTAAGGCTTCAGCACATGTGAAACTGAATATTCCTTCCTATGACATTTCAGGGGAAGTGAACGCCGACGTGAAAATACCATCCTCAACCGGAAAAGTTTTTAATGCAAGCGGAAATGGTCAGTTTAGTTTAACCCAACAAAAAAGAGAGGTTATTATTTCTGACATTTCCGGAAAAGTTTTCAATGAGTTGACATTTAAAGGCAACTTTGGGCATACTCAGAATTTTGATCAGAATGGTATTTCATCCGGTTATACCGGTTCGTTGAATGGCGATCTGAGTTATTCACTGGACCAATCGTTTAGTACCAGCATTAAACTTGCCTCCATAACTGGAAATTTTAAATTTAACTTCACTGCAGCTTTGAATACAACCTATAATAACGATGGTTTAAACAGTTCGGTTATTAATGGCCAGATTACATCGAACGGATCCGTTGATGTTAAAGTATTTGGCGAATCGGTTGTAAGCCCTTATTATTCTATTAATGCCAGTGCCAAGCTTCAAAAGCAACCAACTAATTGGTCTCTTTCATCAAGTTATACATTTGACGTGGGTACTCAGTCTCTGGGAACGTATAGCCTGGAAGGCAGTTTTGAACATATATTTGAATAGTTTACCGAATGAACAACATTGCCTAAGTTTATCATTATGAGAAAGTGTATTTTTATCATCATCGCAGCGGTATTAATGGGAATCCAGGCAACCGCCCAGTACAACTTTAAATTTATCGGGGAAGGAACCGGACAACAGGTTAAACTGCTTTGGTTACCCGAAAAATGGTACGAAGGCATGGATGGTGTGGTTATTAAGCGACGGGAAATTTCCAAAGGAGGCGTTAAAAAGGATTGGGTTTCGCTTACCGAAACCGCAATTCATCCAGGAAATTGGCTAGAAAAGGATCTTTCTAATGTTTCAAATTCAGCTAATCGGGTAAACGATCTCAAAACACTGAGGATAAAACTTCTTAATAACACTAAACAGGGATCTACACAGTTAAAAGATATAAAGGAAAATTATTTAAAAAACGAGCTTAAAACTCCAGAATCCGTCAAAAGTTTAATACTCATGTTTTCATTCGATTATGATTTAGCGTTATTAACCGGATTCGGATACGTGGATACGCAATACCCTAAAAGTGATAAGCTTGAGTATGGAATTTTCCCTGTTATCAATGGCACTATTACAAACAATGCCGTTAAAACCTTTGAGTATAAAATAGGGAATGAGCCTGATTTAGGTTTTATCGTAAAGAAGAGTAAAATTAAACGAAAAAATAGGGTTGTAAATCTAAAATGGACCATTGATAACAAAGATCTTAGAAAAAAAGAAAACCTGATTGGGTTTAATATATACAGGAAATCAGGAGATAACGATTTTTTAAAAATTAGCAATACTACGATTTGGATAGATAAAAAAGGAGACGATGGCTCATTAATGTTTTCCGATACCATTCCGGATGAAAACGGCACCTACTTATATGGTGTTGCGGCCATTTCAATATTTAAGAACGAAGGTAAAAAGTATGAAATAGCTTGTAAATCGCAGAACGATAGCGAAGATCTTAGGCCTCCCATTATTAAATGCAATAATGAGGCTTCTTCGGATTATGTAAAGGAAGGAGTTTTACTGGAATGGACATTTAAAATGGAACAAGAACCATCCATAACAGGATTCGTTCTGGAACGGAAATTAAAGCCTGAGGATGGATTTACTGTGATATCCGATACATTATCCTTAACTACCCGGAAATATCTCGACAATAAAGTTCCTGCACCTAAAAGTGAATATTATATTTACCGGGTCAGTGCAGTAAGGGAAGAAACATTTCCTTTGCTTAGCAATCAGCTTCTCTTGTTTTATCATCCCAGAAAAAAAATTGCCAAACCTGCTAGTTTTATGGCCGTACCTGAAATTATAGACAACACTGTATTTATTCATTTAAAGTGGAATGGCCCTTCTGAAATTTTAAATTCTATTCAAGGTTATGCTATTTTATGCGACAGGGCATGGGGTACTTTAGCGCGCGAAGCCGGAATACCTTTGGTACGTGGATTTGATTATAAATATAAGGTTGAAGGGGTCTCAGGTATCAAATATCTGTTTGCGATAGCGCCTGTGGACAATGATGGGATTATGACCCAAAGCAGCGATACTCTTTCTGTGATGGTACCTTCCCTGCAATTGCCCAATATAAAAATATGGCCCATAGAAAGCAAAGACAAAAAAGTAACTTTTTATTGGAAATACCCCAGTGATATACCTGATTTGGAGGGTTTCAGAATTTATCAGAATGGGGTGTTGGTGGTTAACGAAACGGTAGTTAAAGCTGTGCAACGAAGCTGGACATCTTTAGATTTAGAAGCTGGGAAATACAGCTATAAGATTGAGGCTGTAACCACATTCAAAATTCTGAGCAAACAGTCCGATGAGCGATATATAAATATCAAGTAATATTAATCATTTGAAGTAGTAAGTGTAGCGAACGCTACGCTCAACTGGATACGGCAATCAATGGTATTTCAAATTATAAACATTCCCGATTAAGTCCTGGTAACTTACCACAATCTCCCTTAATTCGGATAATGCGACGGGAGTTGGTAATGTAAACGTATATTTCTCCGTGTGTTGTTTTGAGGAGGAATCTTCCCATAATTTACCAATTTCAGCAATGCGGCTATTCATACCCTCAACCTCAACCATGGTTTGATAAACAAAATTTTCTGCATTAAACGATGATTTATCGACATCTAAGTATTTTACCGAAATAGAAACTATCTGATTCTGACTATTGGTTTGAACCGTAGGTTCTGCCAAAATGAAAAAATGTTTTTCGTTAACGTTTGAGGTGAAATTTACAAATTGTAAGTAATAAACCGGATAAGTGAACACAATAGAAATGGGGCGGGGATTTTTGCTGATGGAGAGGTACATGTTTTATTATTGGGCAGTGGATTCAATGGTACTTTTTGGGTATTTAATTTATTTTGCTCGACAATATCAATTACTGCCTTCTTTTTTGTTTCATTATTTGAGTTTATACAAGAAAAACAAATCAAAAAGCATACGATATTTAAAATTCTAAATAAATGCATAGTTTTATTTTTTGTAGAGCCCATGATTGATTTGGAGTTATCGAAAAGCTTATTTTAGTTTCAAGTCGAGTTGTTTCATTCCTTTTAGCAATGAAATTGCTTTGTCATAAAGACTCTGCTTTTCCCAAATCAATTCCAGTAAAATATCACGTTGCATTAAGGAACCATCTTTTGGCAGTTCTTCTATTGGGACATCAGATATTCTTACCATTAATTCTTTTGATTTTTGAGAATTCAACCATACTACTTTAATTTTTTCGTTTTTATCAACCAAGTAGTTTTTTAATTCAGAGATTAACCCTATATCCCAATTCACAACTCCCATACAAGACATAATGCTATCAACAAAATCCTTCTCAGATTTAATGCTCATTCCATCAATTTTAATTTCCTTATGTAATTTAAAAAGTGCCATACTTATAACTAAGAACTCCATCCAAAATGTAGTATATAATACCCTTTTCTGTTACATCCTTTTAATCTTTATCAATTTTTTCACTTCATTAAAATAAAAGATATAGCAAAAATCGTAATTTAAATCATCGCTTTTTTTGTATAAATAAATTTCAAAACACAAAGTAGAATCATTTATTTGGCCTAGTTTAATTCTACTTGGTTCCCTATAATCATCTCCATTTATCCAATAAGACATGCTATCAGGAATTTGATAAAAAAGTACTGACTTTCCACTATTTAAATCATGTTGGAATATACACTCCTTTTTTAATCCATTTATCGTTGAATCTCTAAAATACATTATTGCCTTATAATTAGAAATAAATAATGGCGACACGCCTTTGCAGACAAAAGTGCTTGTCCATGTTGTTAAATCAAATTTCATTATTCGTGAGTTCGTATCGCAATCAACGTTGCAATTATTGTATAAAAACCGAAAATTGTCAGGGAACCATAATATTTGAGAGGTCGGTATTTTAAAATATTTATTCCAATCCTTTGAAATAAGTAAGCTGGAAAACTCATTTGTTGTCAGAAAAAAATCCGGATTAGGAGATATTATAAGATCATTTAATGATATACAATCTTTATCCTTGAATAAACCTAATTTACCTGTGTTTGTAGCACACAAATAATAATAGGTTCCTCCAAAACCATCACCAGCGACGAGTATACCTAAAGGTTTGTTATTAGTATCTTTAAAAACGTAAATGGAATCTGAAAACATGAGTTTACTAACTTTGTTTGCCGTATAAAAGTTAGGGAAATCATAAATATAACAACTATCGTTATTTACATAATAAAATTCGCCTTTGCCAAATTGTATGTTTTTATTAATTCCTT
>CAYZNC010000027.1:0-31767 GCA_964478555.1 uncultured Bacteroidales bacterium
CGTAACCAGGCTATATCTGTCGATAAATGCACCTGTTTGCTCTGCGGTAGAAACTAATCTGATTGTGTTCAGTCCCGGTTTCAATGAAACAATCTTTTTTTCAGTCTTCCAGGATGAACGTGTAGATTCGAATGCGAATTGCCCTGACTTATTACCATTTATATATAATTCGCATGGCTTATCATATTGATTTAGATTGGCATAACGAATAATAAGTGTATCCTTCTCACCCAGGCTTTTCTGAACGTTCCATTCCACAAAATTGCTACCACTTACAAGTTCCATGTATCCTGTTCCTGAGAAGCCCTGCAATACGTTTGACCATCCCCATGCAGATTTTTTGCTATAATCCTCGGCTTCAGTATAATCATCGACAGATGCAGATACCAAAGGAACGTTTCCATTGATCAGTGTGTTTATAATCTGCAGTTTAGATACGTTGTTCAGTCTATTGCTTTTAACATTATTAAATTTACAATTAATAATTCTAATGTTCGTAACAGGAGCTCTTTGATAACAATTCAAATTAAACACCATGGGACTATTTTCACTGCTTATATTTTGTAGTTCTATGTTTCTGACGATAGGTGTAAAATTACCGGCATCTGCTTCCTGGTAGTACATATCAACTTGGAAAATATCAGTTTTAACTTGTCCGATGGTGATATTGCGAACAAAAATATTTTCTAAAGTACCCCCGCGAAGCGAATTGGATTTTATGCGAACCGCATGTTGCAAGTTAGGACTGTTCATTTTGCAGTTTTCGGCAAATACATTATGCACACCCCCTGAAATTTCACTTCCAACGGTTACACCGCCATGTCCGTCTGCTAACGTACAGCCTTGTATTACAATGTTTTCGGAAGGAACATTCACACGTCGTCCGTCATTATTTTTCCCCGATTTAATAGCCACACAATCGTCACCGGTAGCAAACGTGCAATTAGAAATCAAAACATCTTTGCAGGACTCAGGATCGCAACCGTCATTATTGGGTCCTGTGGAATTAATATTTACATTGCTGATGGTAATGTTTTGGCTTAATACGGGATGTAATTCCCACATTGGTGAATTAATGATCGACACACTGTCTATCAGAATGTTTTTACAACTATACAACTGGATAAAATTTGGACGTAACTTGTGACCATCTCCAAAAATCCTTTCCTTTACAGGAGTTCCCTCCTGTCCCTTAGCATTAAGAGATTTTGCATCCACACCTTCATCTTGCTTCCATCCCCACCAGTTCAGTTTTGAAGCCTGACCGTTAAGTGTACCTGCACCTGTTATAGCTATATTTTGTTGCCCGAAGGCATAAATAAACGGCGAATAGTTGTAACATTCCACCCCTTCAAAACGCGTGAATACAACCGGCAGATAGTCGGAAGAGGATGTGCTGAAATTGAGCATTGCTCCTTTGGTAATATAAAGATTCACATTACTTTTTAACCTGATTGCACCGGTCGCAAAAGTTCCTGCAGGAATGATAACACGGCCTCCTCCTGAGGCTGAACAAGCATCAATGGCTTTGTTAATAGATTGGGTCGAAAGATTAACGCCATCTGTTGAAGCTCCATAATTTAAAATATTAAAATCTTTATCAGGAAATGATGGTGCTTTTATGCGGCTAAGAATTACCGGTAATTGGTTCCAATTTGTGTCGGTGAGCATTTGCCTATTAGCTCTATTCGCATTGCAAAATGAATAATTACATTCCACTGAAAGAATTAATGCAAAGAGCACAGCCCAATTACAATAAGAAATTTTAAACATCGGTGAATTATTGTTAGTTAATTGTTACTGTTGAAGTACAATGCTAAAATAGCATAAAAGAACATATTTGCAAAATCAGGATGGTTCTATTGTTGAAATCCTTAAAGGGCCTTGAGGAACATGCCCTAACTGCCAACTTCAATTAACTGTATCTCAAACCTCAAAGATTTCAAAACTCTTTAAACTCGGTTGCACTTCAGACCTCAAAGGTTTTTTTGCAAGAGGCACTGCAATTAGCAGGTTGACTTCCTTTTATAAATGAAACCTTTGAGGTCTTTCCGAACATATAGTAATGCAATTTTCATTTCAAAAAATCACCGTAAGACTTTACTTTCAAATTAAGCTTTCCTGCAAACGGATCGTTGACCAATTTTAACTCATTTGCTTTTTTTGATACCGTTACTTCATGCAAACTATTATCGGTAGGCAAACAAATTAAACCACTAGCAATATCAGAATCTGCAGCAAATACAACCAAATCAAGAGCCGACCAATCCATTAGCGTGGTTGATTGAGCAAGTTTAATATGAGGAATTACAGCACCTTCGCGAACTAAGATGACAGCGGGTATCTTTCCTGCTTTAATAGTATGCCAGCCCGAATTATAAATTTGCCCGGTTTGATAGTCGATCCATTTGTTTCCTGGCAGATAAACATCCCTTTTATCGGTATTTTCAATCATAGGAGCTACCAAAATATCGGACCCAAACAGGTATTGATCCTCAACCAACCATGCACCGGGATCATTAGGATATTCCACAAATAAAGCCCGCACCATTGGCAAACCTGTTTCTGTGCAATTTTTAGCCTGTGCATAAATGTACGGCATCAGTTTGTACTTCATTTCATCTGCCAGACGAAAATCATTATTGAATGCTTCGCCATATTCCCATGGCTCTTTGGGAGGAGCTCCATGGCAACGGCTGTGTGATGTGAGCATACCAAAAGGTAACCAACGGCGATACAAATCTTCAGGTGTTTTTAACACAAAGCCACCAATGTCGTGACTCCAAAAAGAAAAACCACTCAGCCCAAAGGATAGACCACCTCGCAATTCAGCTTGCATGCCATTGTTCGAATTCTCGGAATCGCCTCCCCAGTGAATAGGATAACGTTGACTTCCCGCCCAAGCACTTCGAGCCCAAATGATGTTTTCGCCGCTAATTTTTTTTGTAATTTCAGCAACTGCCTTATTATATCGTAAGGGATACAGATTATGCTCATAAAAACCGGTTCTACCGGAAGCATAAATGCCTGTATTTGGGGCAGCTTCTCCGAAATCGACTTTTATAGCACCCACTCCCATTTTTATTAGGTTTCCTATTTTATCCTGATACCAGGATACGGTTGCCGGATTGGAAAAATCAAGTGTAGCGTCTTCATAAGGCACATTACCTTTAGCATCCTTTACATACAAACCCTTGTCGATTATTTCTTTGAAAAGACTGTTTTTTGGCGTAAAATAAGGAAGTTGCCAAACCGAAATATGAAATCCCTGTTTCTTCAAATCGGCAATCATTTTAACCGGATCCGGAAAGCGGTTTTTAGCAAATTGATAATCACAACGCCAGTCTGTCTCAAACCAGCCTGTGTCGAAATGAAGAACGTCTGCGGGAATGTTGTTTTTGCGTAACTGGGCGGCAATGGCAAGTCCTTCGGTCTGAGTAAAATAGGATATCCGGCTCATCCAAAGGCCAAACGACCAGAGTGGAGGCATGGCGGCCTTACCGGTGAGGTTTGTGTATTCGTTAAGTATATCCTTTGGGTCACCCAAAAAGATGAAAAGATCGAGTTCGTCATCACCAATCATCATCGAATTTACACTGTTAAAGTATTTACCAAAGTCACATGTAATGGGAGATGAAGTGTGCATAAACATGCCGTAACCCCGGCTGCTCATAAAAAAAGGAATAGGTTTATAAATAGCCTCATTTTGGACGCCATTGGCATCATCAGCCCACAAAACTACCTTCTGACCGCGTTTGTCCAAACGCGTGAATGATTCACCACAACCAAATATCTTCTCATTAGGTGAGAGTGCAAAAGCGGCATTCATGCTACGGGAATAATCTGCTGCACGACGTACAAAAGAAAACGGCAGAACTGGGGTATAGGTAGAGGTATTAAAATCGCTATTATGAACCGATTCCGTAAGTAATTTGCCATTGGCATCAGAAATTTCAACTCGCCAGGGGAAGGTATGAATAGTAACGGACCCAAAATTACTTGTGTACTTATATCCTTTGTCAATTTTACTGTATTTCCATGAACTTTTATCGATAGGTGCTTTGCCATTAACCAACATTAATGATTCATTTTCAGGCTTAACTTGAAACCCTGATGCTGCTTTGATTCTTATTGTACGTGGTGATACAAACTCAATGGAAAAAGGTAAAGCCGGGGATTCCGCGTACTCTGTTGTGGGAAATTCATTTGCCGGAACCGGTCGTAATGTACCCAGCATATTATCGAATGCCTGGCGTGTAAAATATTGATAACGTTTATAAACTAATACTCCAGTTCCTGTTGCAGGATCAAATTTTGCCAGGCTATCCGCAAGATAATAGGTATTTGTAAAATCATTAAAATTACCACTGATATCAATAGGTTCATTAAGCAGGTACTGGGGCTGACCGGGTCTGTTGGGAATCTGTGCATTTAAAAATGCAGGAATACCAACGCACAGCAACCATAGTAAAATTAAATTTTTAGTTGTCATCGTTTTAGAAATTAGTTGTTAGAATTAACTCTCGTTACTAAATTGAAAACCAATAATTGAACTTTATCAAAAAGATGTTTTTCGGAAAAATGTTTTTAAAATTGCCAAAAGATTCATTTACCGAATTATTGCCCGGTGATATATAATCAGATCTGTCTTGCGACCAAACTAAATAAAGTTGAGAGCCGGGGCGATATTCCCACCGGAAAACAAGATTTGACCTGAATTGGGTAAAGTTAAAATTGGGATTTGAATAGGTATAATCAATTTGTGAATTATTGTTTTCAGAAACCTCATAGTCATTCTCATTCAATGTTGGGTTAAGCAATTCGAACCTGTTATTATAAGAAGAAGCTCTTGGAATTGTAGTTTTTTTAAAGTCGGTATATCTTCCAACAGATGCAAAAGGACTTCCATAATATTGAATGGAAAATTGGGGAGTTACATTATAATCAATCCTGAATGTAGCACCTAAAGTATGTTGATCGATTTTTCCCAGGATATATCTGTTTTCGCCATCGAAAGATTTTGTGTCGATATATTGTAGATTATCCAGATTTTTCGAAAAGTTGACACTTACCGATATCTTTAATGCATTTAACGGCATTACATAAAAGCCTGGTTGTATGGCATAGTATCTGCTGCTGTGGTTATCTGCTGCTGAAATATTCGTGCTGCAATCGAAGTAAACCTTTTCGGAATAATTGGAGTGAATGTAAAAATAACCCGACCATACAGCAGGTACCAGCATTGCATAACCTCCTCGTAAAATGCGGGTATCCAAGGCCTGTGTTGTATAAGAGACAGAAGTATTGATGGCCCATTGATTCTTAAATTCGAGATATGCGCTTAAGCTGCCGCCGGACGATAAATAATGCATTCCAAAATCCCAATTATTAGTTTCACTTATTCCAAAATTGTAAGTCCTGAAAATGGAAACCGGTTGGTTTATAAAATAGGAAAGTGAGGTAACTTGCTTCACTATGTCAGCAGTTTGCATATATCCAATATCGTTCAGATCGAGTCCAGGCGAACGCCAGTTGACTTCCGTTGAATAGCGCCACAGACCTTTGCTTCCTTTACCAACTTTAACTCTTCCTCCATAGCCGGATAATTGAGTGCGGGTAGTGTCGAAATGAATATAGTTTACATCAGGGCGTTGATAATACCGGGCGGACGAACTTTGAAGTCCGTTGATTGCTTCCGTGCGCCCTTGAATATTACTACCCACTAATTTTGTGTCAACATAAAACTCCTTATCGTGCCACTGATGCAGTAAATCGAGACCGCCTGTGTATGCATCACGATTCATGAAATCCAGTTGCGGTGCGTGAATAAATCGATTAGCTGAAGTAAGAATTCCGCCAAGCATTGTGTTTCCTTGCTTGAAATCCTGCTGTACACGGACTATGGCATAATTGGTTAAGGGTTCGACATTTAATCTTCTTTTTATAGCAGCCGAATCAATGGTTGCATATTCACTTGCCGTAATACTTTGCAATATGCCAATGGAAAGCCCCTTTGCTGTTTTACCACTTAATTTTACAGCGCTCAGGATGGAGGTATTATCCGGAAATTTCATATATTCATCACCCTTTAAATCAGGACTATAACTGGGACTATGACCTATCCGCCGGCTGTAAAAAAGGTTGACGTTATCAAAATCGAAACTAAAAATATTTTTCCCTTCCAGAAAAAAAGGACGTTTCTCATCATAAAAAGTTTCAAATGCAGTAAGGTTCATTACGGAGGGATCAGATTCAACCTGGCCAAAATCGGGATTCACCGTAAGATCAGCTGTAAAATTACTTGTCAGGCCTATTTTTGCATCAATGCCAACATTTCCAGCCCAATTTCTACCATTATTTGCGAAAGGATTTGCAGGTTCTTTCCGAAAAGTATTCAGTTTACCAAGAGCATATGGCATAATTTCAATGCGTTGTGATTTCCGTAACCCTTTAATACCATGTAATTCGCCAAACAGATACAATATACCCGGACCAGTAGAGGACTGTGGCTCCCAATCACTCTCTTCCTGTAACCGTTCCACCCAACGCCAACAGTGCATACCCCATACCTGTTCTTCACTATTGCCGTAGCGAAGTTGGCTTAAAGGAATTTCAAATTCCGAAACCCACGCAGAATCTTCCATACCTGTTTTAGCGGACCAAACTGCATTCCAATTAACGTCAGAATTTGAAGGATTAGTTAAAAGGAGATCAATTTTTTGTCCGGCAGCGGTTATGTCAAATTCAAAACCTGTGCGATAATCATGATAACTGTCAAAATTTATCCCAACCATATCGCCGGTGAGTTCATCTCTGCGCCCTGCTTTTCGTGAAATCTTGCCTGGCTCTTTATCCACAGCGCGAATGGCAACGTAAATATTTTTATCATCATAAAGTATCTTTAAATAGGTTGGATAGCTGGGTTTAGCACCTTCCTTAGGCACCCATTGTGTAAAATCAGTTGCCCATTCACCGTCTTGCCAACAGGCATCATCAAGTTTGCCATCTATTATTGGCTTCTCTGTAGTTAAACGAACCGTATTGTATATTCGTAAAGGTTTTTTTGGAGTGCGCTTTACAGTGTCCTCCGGATTTGATGAATAAGCCTGAACAACAGACAACAGGAGAAAAAACACTGAAATGTAAACTTTAATGCACTTTGGGTAGAAATACTTCATAGATACAATTTTGCCGGTTCTTGTAATAAATATTCAAGTAAAACATCGCTCTACTCGCTCCAAACTGAAACAGAGGCAGTTTTTAATTTTTTTTCGCCAATTAATAGTTGAGCGTTTTCAGGTATATTTAAAGAGTAGTTATCGGAAGAATAGTTGACTGCAATATAAAAGCCATCGCGCCAATAAACATAAACTCCTGTTGGGTACTCTTCGGTTGTCGCTCCTGCCAGGTGAAAAATATTTCTAAGAACGTCTTTCTCTAGTTTTGAATCGTCTGTATCTGCACCTATATATGTTACCGAACCTTTACCAAGTGCGCGTTTTACCACAGCGGCCTTCCCGGCATAAAACTGATTACTGTAAACGGCCAGAGTTTCCGTACCAACCTCTGGCCGTAGCAAATCAGCCCAATTATTCCAATTGTAATGAGCGGATTCGTAAGAAATTTCGCCTCGGACATCGGATGGAAGCATATCCGTGGCAATGATGTGTGCCCCAATAAGACCGGAAATAGGGGCAGCTGTTTCGGCTTCCCAAAAATGACCGTTGCGGTCTTTGGTTGCTGTACGGCAAGTTATAACCAGGTTTCCTCCCCTATTTGCATAATCAGTCCATTTTTTAACCAGCGCTGAATCCACAAGCTCATATGCAGGGATAATTACAAATTTGTATGCCGACAAATCGGCTGATTCGGTAACAATATCGACAGGGGCTCCAAAGGATTTCAAAATTTCCTCGTATTTTCCGGGGAAACCCCATGCATCCCATTGAGTAGTCTGTTTCTGACGATCGAGCGACCAAAAATTTTCATGATTCCAAAGAATTGCGGTCTTTCGGGAAGCTATTTTTTCAGGTATTTTGCAATCAGGTTTGTAGATCTTTCTGAGTTGTTTTAACTCCTTAATAAACTGCATATAATCTTCACCACCAGGGGATGGAGTTACGCCATCGGTTTTGATCATTCCCGAATGATATTGTTCTGTACTATAAAGGATTTGCCTGAAACGATAAGAGCATGCCAGAATACTACCGGCTCCAAGATTATGCCATAACCACATACGAACTGTACCAGGCAGAAGCAACGAATTTACACTACCCCAGTTTACCGGCCCAGGTTGTAGTTCCAGAATTCCGGTAACACCGGTAATATTTCTGTAATAGTCATTGGCAAAAGTCATTGGCCTGCCGTCACCAACCCGAAATCCCTGATCGCCCAGGTTATGTTGTCCACCATTTGGGTACGCAGTGAAAGTCGCAAAATCCAGTAGTTTTGTACGATGTGGGTCAGCACCCTGACAAACAGCCGTATAATTGGTCGTAATATACTGTGATTTAGATATATACTTACGCAAGATAGCTGCCTGGAAATCTAAAAATTCTGCCTGAGCGTCAGCTGAATAGCGCTTAAAGTCTAGTAATGCGTGTGGATTGTTTCCCCACCACCCTACAATGTTAGTATTAGGAATAATTACCTCTTCGAAACTACCATACCATTGACTCCAAAAGGCAGCACCCCATGCTATATTCAGAGCATCAATACTTTTATACTTATCCTTTAACCACGATCTGAACGCCTCTTGCGAAGAAGGACTATAATCAGGTTTAGCGTCAGGCTCATTATCAAGTTGCCAGCCAATGATAACCTGATCCTGGCCATAACGTTTGGCCATTTCCATCACTATCTTTTCTGCAAATTTTTTGTAACCGGGGTTTACTATGGAACCAAGCCCTCGGGTACCATGCTCAGCCCTGATATAGTGACCATCCATAATAAATGTTTCGGGATATTTGTAACGCATCCATGCAGGAGTTGCAGCCGTTGGCGTACACATCAATACCTTCAACCCATTCTTTTTACATAAACTTACTGCTTCGTCGAGAAATGTAAAATCGTATTTTCCTTCTTCAGGTTCCATCTGTGTCCAGGCAAATTCTGCCAAATGAACAAATTCAAAACCCATGGAGGATATTTTTTTAAAATCTCTTTCCCATTGTGATGACTTCCAATGTTCAGGGTAATAATAAATACCTACCGTCATGAGATCTTTTTCAGGAAAAAACCGCTTCGCTTCCTGGGATTGTACAGTCAATGTTGCTATTACTGTTAAGAAAATGCAAAATGATAAGATTGTTTTCATAAAAATATTTTATCTTAATTGAGATCGTTCACACGAGAAAAACCCTGGGCATATTTTGTCCAAAAACGTTATTGCTTTATGCTATCGTAGTATTTCTGCATAAATGTTTCATGGTATAGCTTACTTGTAATCCTACCAGCCCATTTTAGCTTTAATAGCAGCTTCCAGAACAACAGCTATTTGCCGGTGTTCTGCTTCTCCCGGATGACCTTGTTTTGGACAACCGTTATTCATATCGTGAGGTAAGGCTACCCAGTATACCTTGGAATCTCCGGACTTATTCAGAGAATCAACCACAGTGGCAAGTGTCTCTTTCATTACCCTGAAGAGGCATGTACTGGAACTACTGCTATCTGCCATTGGACTAGTAAGGCAAAAAACAGAAGCTTGAGGATACTTACCTCTGATAGTTTTGATAAATGCAGCATAAGTAGTTTTAAATTCCTGTGATGCCAAAGCCAGAGAACCATCATTCTGTCCCAAACAAATGGTAACTATATCAGGTGTATATCTGCTGAAATCCCATTTGGGAGATGAGGCGTCATTGAGGGAAAGGCGATCATAAACCATAGGCATGGTGTTCTTCATATTACAGCAGCTGCGAATCAGACCAATTCCTGAAACAGAAGTAAGTTGCCATTGCGCATTTAAGCTTCGGGCGGTAAGTGCTCCATAGGATAAATAAGCGCTGTTGGCAGCATTCCAGTTGGTATTGTTGTTAGTTAAATCACATGGAATACCCAGGAGCATTTTTGCACCACAGGTTATGGAGTTTCCATAGCATTCAATCTTTCTCGAAGGCACATCAGTTACTTCAGCAAGACCCGCGCACCTGAGGCCGTAAAAAATCAGAGAACCAACGCCTGATTCAGTTTCTTTACAGATTAAAATAGTATGGTCACCTTTGGTTAATCCAGTTGCCACCGTGTAGGTTTTTCTCCCTTTTTCAATCAATAACCGCACAGGGGAAGCATTGTCAATCACTATGGCAATATAATTCAAGTTGGTTTCATCTTCGATATCGATAGCGATATGTTCTCCTTTGAATTTTGCTTTGAAATATACGCCCGGATTAGAAAATTTGGGTGCTGTCGGATTACTCATATCAATTCGTCCGACGTACTTGATATTACTGTTATCCGCACCAATTAAATTATAGTATGGAGAAGCAATGGATTTCGTTGTGGTCTTAATATTTGTTTTATAGGAGACCAGGGTAATTGAAGCTAATAATAATACAACTACCGAACCTAACCATTTAAGAAAAACCATTTTATTGTTTTCTTGCGTTTTCACAGTGTTATTTTTTATGGATGTTTTTTTAAAGTTGAACTACCTGTTCGCTACCATTATATTGGACTGTTTTGTCAGGTTTTGCGGTTAAACTGATACCGTCCCCCTTTGTCTTATTCACTATAATTATTTTGAACGTGCGTTTTTCAATCATTCCCGGAAAAGAGCCTTTGCGTTGACCAATGGTTAACAGGTGTTTTGTATCGTTCCATTGAAAATTGATGGTTGCCCAGGTTCCTTTTTCGTAATTGTAGTTATCGCCTTCGTCTTCATACAACTCAAAACTTCCGTCGGCCCCCGGGTAAATTCTGATTTCGAGAGGATCAGCAGGTTTTTCGCTGGTGTACTGGAGAAATGGTCCCATTGGGATAATCGAACCCGCCTTTATATACAATGGCATGATGTCGATTGGCGCAGGGGCTATGATGGTCTGTCCTCCTTTATATGTTTCACCTGTCCAGAAATCTACCCATTGTGTTGTAACCGGTAAATAGACTTCTCTGGTTTTTTCAGGAAGCTTTACCGTAGAGACTTTCTTTGCGGAAGGTTTAATCCAATATAATTCAGCAACAGCACCCATTGCATTTTCGTAATATTCCAGTTTTATTTCATATTTCTTACCGGCCTGCAGCTGTATTTTACCTGGTGTTAATACGGGAGCCTGATCCTGCCATTCATCTACAACCAACTGATTGTCGACATACAAACGGGTACCATCGTCGGAACGGGTGTTGAAAGTATATTCACCGGTTTCATCAGGTATTAAATATCCTCTCCAGCGGATTGAAAACGAGTCAGGCGGCATTCCTTTCATGGGCGCATCGTTGCCCCAGTCGAAACTTATTTTGGAATCCGTGCGGGTGGTAAAGAGCTTATTGAAATTCATGCCCAGGTAATAATCACCTGTTAAACCCTGCTTATTGTTAAGATCCATCAAGTATTCCGATGGAACAATCTTTCCGGTATCGGTAGGTGTTACCGGATAATACATGGCCTGCAGTACAGGGTTAACCAGTATGGACGGACCGAACATAAATTGATCGTCAATATTGTACACTTTTGGATCCGATGCAAAATCGAAAGCTAAGCCACGCATAATGGTATAATTCCCATGCGTTACTTTCCAGGCCAGCGAATATATATAAGGTAGCAATCGGTAGCGAAGATTATCGAATTTGAGTTGGGCATCGTATGACCATGAACCGGCCTCACCAAATCGCCATATTTCGCGTGGAGTGACGCTTCCGTGTACCCTGAAAATAGGACAAAATACACCAAACTGATACCAACGTGTAAATAATTCTTTATACGAATCGTTCCTGCAGCCTCCCGGCAGCGTAACCTGGTAAGCGCCTATATCCGTTGTCCAATAAGGAAGTCCTGCAAAGCAAAAATTTAAACCTGCCGGAATTTGTTTATGAAAAACATCCCAGGTGGCAGTGACATCGCCCGACCAGTTTGTTGTTGCGTTTCTTTGCTGGCCTGCAAATGCTGACCGGGTAAGAATATAAACCCGTTTATCCGGAGTTACCTTACGTTGTCCTTCGTAAGCAGCAGTGGTGGTCATTAACGGATAGGTATTAAAATACCGGGCACCAGTGCCCAGATTATTGTTCATGAATCTTTTAACTTTTTCGGTTCTCAGTTCACCTAAATCAGGCTCACTGGCATCGAGCCACCACCCATCAAAGCCTTTAACATAGAGCGAATCATAAATCTGCTTCCAGTACATTTCACGAGCTGCGGGTTGATAGGCGTTATAATACCTGTCATCCTGAGTATATGATTTCCACAAATACCCTTTTTGGTCCAATGCGGCGTAATTGGAACTGGTGGAATCAAACTTTGCCCACACGGAGATGAGTATTTTGGCATGATTGGCGTGAACAGTGTTATTCATACTCACCGGGTTAGGATATCTTAACCGGTTAATATTGTGTGAACCCCATTTATAAGGATCCCAGTAGTGCCAATCCTGCACAATCACATCGAGAGGAACATGACGTCGCCTAAATTCATCAACAATACCAGTAATTTCCTGCTGTGATTGGTATCGTTCTTTTGATTGAAAAAAACCATATGCCCATTTTGCGAACATAGGCGCCTGCCCAGTCAATGATCTATAAGCTGAAACAACATCATCCATAGAATTACCTGCAAAGAAATAGTAGTCAATTCCATCGCCAACTTCCGACCAGATTGACATTCCCTCAGGACCATCAGCGAATTTGGACAACGAATAGTTATCCCAAAGAAGTCCATAGTTTTTCGTAGAAACCAGCATAGGAATAGCAGCTCTCATATTAAACTGGTACAGTTCAACGGTTTTGTTCCGAAGGTTCATATTTCCATCCTGGTATTGACCTAAGCCATAGAGAGCTTCATTATCTGAAAGTTTAAACTTCTGAACGATTGAATTTGTTTTTTCATCGAGAACAACGGCTGGAGTTATTTCCCGTCCGTTTTCCTGCAGAAGAACGGAACCTTCTTTGTTCAGAAATTGAATCTGCCCAGAAGTAAGGTTGACCTTCACCTGAAGCGATGGCGTTAAAAACACAACCGTTCCGGTTTGTTCCTTTATATCCCATTTAACGTTTTCCTTTAATGGATTAATAACCACCAGGCCTTTATGCGATAATGATTCTCCTAAACGAGTGACGGTGACTCTGATGGTTTTTTCGCCCATCACACGTAGTTGAATTTTTTCAGAATTTACCGTTACAAGAATACCATCGGGTTGTCTGGTAAACGTTCCTTTCTGACCAAAACCTGCGCCAGGAAAGAAAATCATCAAAGTCAATATATAGGAAACAAAAGCTTTTCTCATGAAATTTATTTTAATATGAAAGATTTACGGATTACTTCTTTTTGCTAAACCGGTAAAGAATAACATCGTGACTATCTATATTTACTTCCATGTTTTTATCGGTAGTGCCGATAATCTTGTCTTTCCAAATGTCTCTGATTTCATATTTCCCCTTTAAAAATGTAAAGTGCTCCCAATCCATACGTTGTGTATAAGCCTGATCGCCGGAATTGTACCAGCATATAGCCCAATCACCTTTGCTAAGTTCTTTTACATAAATAAGTTTACTTAAATGATCCATGTATAAATAGCCTTGTTTTCCGAGAGAATCCTGATCGATGGCTATAGCTCCCTTGTTGGTAAGAATTTTCGAAACTTCGGGAGTCATTTTGCGTAAATCGTTGCCAGCCATTAAGGGGGCCGCAAGCATGCACCACAGACTAAACTGGGAACGCGATTCGGTTAGTGTCAAACCAGCGTTTCCAACTTCAAGCATATCAGGATCATTCCAATGTCCCGGTCCTGCGTATTTTTCAAGGCCTTCCTGCAACTTCAGGATAAATCGCATGCCCAGGTCGTATTCGCCCTGACAATTGATGCAATTGGTAATATCGCCGGTGGTTCTCCATAAATGCCCGACTTCACCGGCCCATTCCCAGGGTTTGTTGCTTCCCCATTCGCACAAACTGAAAACCATAGGCCTTTTGGTTGCATACAGGGCATTACGCATAGTTTTATAGGTTTCACGTGCATCGGCAGTTCCATGGTCGCACCAATCATATTTAAGGAAATCGACACCCCAAGATGCATAAAGCCGTGCGTCCTGATACTCGTGCCCCCTTCCTCCCGGCATGCCATTACAGGTGGTATTGCCGGCACAATTATGAATACCAAATTTCAATCCTTTGGAATGGATATATTCGCCAAGGCTTTTCATACCATTGGGAAATTTTTTCGGATCAGGAACCAGATTGCCTTCGCTATCACGCTCTAAAGCTTCCCAGCCATCATCAACCACAATATAATCATAACCGGCCTCGCGCATGCCGCTTTTCACAATAATATCAACTGTTTCCTTAACAAGCGCTTCGCTAACGTTCACGGCAAAGCTGTTCCAGCTATTCCAACCCATCGGAGGGGTCAATGCCAGATTTTCGAATTTCTGGCTGTAAGTGTTTAAGGTAAAGATGAGTGCTGAAAAAATAAAAACTATTTTCATGTTAATTCTCTGTTAAAATTTATAATTTAATGACGTTTAGTTAAGTAAATACCCTTCGACTCCGCTCAGGGACCGCCCTTCGAATACTCAGGGTACAGTGCTCCCAATCGTTGAGCGGAGTCGAAACGACATTTGTTTTATAATTTTTATTTCAAGCTAATGGTGACAGTTTTTCCGTCGTATTTCACAGCCTTAAATGTTTTTGCCGGTTCAATTCCTGTTCCGTTTGCTTTATTAACTTTTACAACGTTGAAAGTTCTCTTCTTCAACATTCCATCAAATTCACCTTTGCGGTCACCGATGGTAATCGTTTGGTCCTTATCGTTCCAGGAGAAAGGAATAATGGCATATTTTCCCTTTTCGTAATTATAATTGTCGTTTTCATCTTCGTACAATTCAAACTTGCCATCGGCACCAGGATAAATTCTCAGTTCAATGGGATCAGCAGGTTTCTCAGTGGCATATTGAACAAATGGCCCCATGGGAATGATTGATCCTGCTCTCACCATTAAAGGTATTTTGTCAATAGGAGCGTCTGATTTAATGGTTTGTCCACCTGTTATCGTTTCTCCTGTCCAGAAATCGATCCATTGATTGTTGGCCGGTAAGTATACATTCCGGGTCTGTTCTCTTTTTTCCACAACTTTTTCTTGTGCAAATATTTCAGGTGTCTTCCAGTAAAGTTCAACCCTTAATGCCCCCGGTGTATAGTTTTGTGTTTCCAATGCAAAATCATAGGCTTTTCCGCCTTCTAACTCAATCATTTCGGTATATACTTCTACGCTTTTGTATACATATGACAACTCTTTTCCGTTAATGAATATCTTTTTAGGGCCAAAGCATTTGATATGAAATTGATATTTACCTGTTTGAGGAGGTATCAATTTGCCTTTCCATTTTATTGACAGTGTCGAATCGGTTACATAATCAGGTCGACCAGTGGCATACCAATTAATATTAATGCAGGAATCGATTGTTTCTTTCGATAGTTTTTTATATTGTGTGTCTTTGTAATATTTTGCATCCAAGCCTGTTTTGCCGTCATCGGTTTTAAAATAATTCGCTGTTAATAGCACACTACTGGAAGGTGGGCGGTGAAGCATATATTCTGTAACAGGACAAACCATCATAGCCGGACCGTACATAAACTGGTCGTCGATGCCATAGGTTTTTTTATCAGCACTGAAATCCATGGGCAATCCACGCATAATAGTGTACCCGTTATTGGTGACCTGGCCTGCTAAAGAATAAGTATAAGGCATTAAGCGGTAACGCAAATTATCGAACTTTATCAAGGATTTTGAAAAATCGCCAAATTGCCATATTTCACGAGGCGTTTCCGACCCATGCGATCTGAATATGGAGCAGAAGGAACCAAACTGGAACATACGTGTATACAATTCCTGGTAAGCAGGATCTTTTCCTCCATTGGAGAATACCCCACCGTAACTGCCAAGTACGAAAGCACCAATGTCAAATGTCCAGTAAGGAATTCCAGACATACTATGATTTAAACCCGCCGTAATCTGTTTTTTATAAACTTCCCAGCTGGCACCTATATCGCCCGACCAGGTAGTAGCTGCAGCCCGCTGTTGCCCAGCAAAGGTTGATCGAGTGAGGATATATACACGTTTCTTTTCGGATTCTCTACGTTGATTCTTATAAACGTTTTCCGTAGCTAACAGTGAGTATGGATTCATGTATTTGGCAAAAGACCCCAGATGGTTATCGTCCATTCTTTTCAATTCATATTCAGTTGCTTCTTTGGTGAGTGCATTTACAACATCGGGTTCTGTTGAATCCATCCACCAACCGTCCATTCCTATGGAAAAGAAGCCCTTATTTACATATTTCCAATATAAGTCATCGGCTGCGGGGTTATAAACATCGAAATACTTAAAGCTTGCCCAACCAACTGATGGATAGAGGAAACCCCTTTTTTCCATATCTTTGTAAACAGTGGTATTCGGACCAAATGAACACCAGATTGAAACCATCAAATGAAAATTCTCATGATGCAAAATATCGATCATTTCCTTGGGATTGGGGAATTTTTTTGGATCGAAAAACAATTGATTCCAGTTCTCTACACCTTCCCATGTATCCCAATCCTGGATAATATTGTCGATGGGTATCTGGCGTTTGCGATATTCACTTGCAATGCTCAGTAATTCATTGCGATCTTCATAATGTTCTTTGCTTTGCCAATATCCATATGCCCATCTGCCATACATAGGAGCTTGTCCTGTAAGATTTCTATAGCCCGCGATAACCGAATCCATATTGTTTCCGGCTATAAAATAATAATCAACGGCATTGGCAACATCAGACCAAATCGAGGTTCCTTTCTGGCTATCTTCAAAAATGGTTTTGGAGTAGTTATCCCACAAAATACCATAATTTTTGGTCGAAATTAAAAATGGGGATACCGCACTGGTATTGGCTTGCACGAGTTTAACCGTACGCCCGCGGTAATTCATGTAACCATCCTGGTGCTGACCCAGACCATAAATGCCTTCGTCGGGAGTTAATTCAAATCGCTGCTGAATGCTATATGCTTTTTCATTTTTCAATGTAACAGGCAAGATAATAGCTTTGCCGGTTTCCTTTAAAATGGAAGAACTATCTTTGTTAACATAAGCTATTTGTCCGTCGGTTTTTGAAATAATAACTTTAAGATTTTCTGAACTTAAGGTAACACTATTGTCATCCTCTTTAACATCAATCTTTACGGCAGGCAGTGTTTTTTGAATTACCACCAGGCTCGATGTATCAGGTTTTGCTTCTGATAACCATTTTACCACCCGCACCGTACCGGGTGAATAAAACAGCACCTTTACATTTAAGTCCTGTACTTTCACTACAGCACCGTTATCAATTATCGTTACCTTATTGGTAACACATTGCGTATTTGCCAAGGCAAAAACAATGCTGATTAAAATTAGTCTTATTTTAGTCATATGGGTATATTAATTAGTTCAAGTTTAAAAAATGTATAGTACGTTTCGACTATGCTCAACGACCTTCAATTTTTTCGCTAATTTAATATTTTACAAACGTTTTTAGAACAATTTTAAAGTTACAAAGAACGCCATGTTAAATTTATCTTTTTTTTGATGGTTTGCAATAAGCCTCCAACGTGGGATGGCGCAAATCTGAGTAATACGTTTTGAATATCCGAATTAGTTTTGATCAGGTTTATTAACTTTGCGAAGAGGTTGTCTCGTATGTTCTGAATTTGCCCCCACTTCTCTATCTGGCGGAGGCTCACACAACTGCTTGAGAGTAAGGAAGTCTCCTTTAGGGGATTTAAGGCTAATAAACAGGGATACTTTTTAGACAATTCAGAAATTATTTTAAATATTTTCGTTTGATATTCGACCCTTTTGCAATAGACTTACCGATAAAGGAAGCAATCCAACCCGTACGTGGTCACCTTGCCGATAAAAACACTTTAATTGTCAGTGCTCCTCCGGGTGCCGGCAAAAGCACGCTCTTACCGCTTGCTTTACTTAACGAACCCTGGTTGCAAAACAAAAAGATATTGATGTTAGAACCCCGTCGTTTAGCAGCCCGAACAATTGCGTCGCGCATGTCTTTTCTGCTGGGTGAAGAGGTAGGGCAAACTGTTGGTTACCGTATCCGTTTTGAAAACCGCATAGGTTCGTCTACAAGCATCGAGGTCCTAACAGAAGGGATTCTTACCCGGATGCTTTTGGCAGACAATGCTTTGGAAGGTGTTGGATTAGTGATTTTTGATGAATTTCATGAACGAAGTATTTTTGCCGATGTCGCTTTAGCATTATGCAGGGAAGCACAACAAATACTCAGAACCGATTTACGTATTATGATCATGTCTGCAACTTTGGACATGCCTCAATTAACTGAATTATTGAAAGCTCCTGTTGTAGAAAGCAAAGGGAAACAATATCCGGTAGAGATTATTTATACTGGCAACAGAGATCTGATGCTGCTCCCCGAAATAACTTCAAGAACCGTGATCAAGGCTGTGGGTGAAAAGGATGGTGATGTCCTGGTATTTTTACCAGGCGAGGGTGAAATCAGAAAATGCGAAGAAATACTGAGAAAACAACTTCCGGATTTTGCTATTCACCCTTTGTATGGTATGTTGCCTCAGAATCAACAGAACAGTGCTATTACACCTAACAAACAAGGGAAGCGAAAAATTGTACTGGCTACATCTATTGCAGAAACAAGCTTAACCATTGAGGGCATTAAAATAGTAGTTGACACAGGTTACGGGCGTACATCGCGTTTTGATCCGAAATCAAGCTTATCACGTCTGGAGACTATTGAAATATCAAAAGATTCGGCTGACCAAAGAGCTGGAAGGGCCGGCAGATTGGCTCCCGGAATTTGTTACCGGATGTGGACCAAAGCAACTCATGAAAGATTAGCTGAACATAGAACTCCTGAGATTTTGGAAGCTGATTTGGCGCCACTTGTCTTAGATATGGCCAAATGGGGCATAATAGATGTATTACAATTGACCTGGCTCAATCCTCCGCCCAAAGCTTCACTAGCCCAAGCATCAGAAACATTGCATTTGTTGGAGGCTTTGGAAAACGGGCGCATAACGCCACAAGGGCTAAGAATGCATGAATTACCATGTCACCCCCGCATTGCTCACATGCTCCTGATGGCTAAGGATACTCATCATTCACTAGCACTTGCCACGGATATTGCTGCCTTATTGGAAGTGAGAGATCCTCTTCCTAAAGATGCAGGCATTGATATTAATCTTAGAATTCAAACCCTTCGGAAGCAACGTTTAGACCAAAAATTACAAAGGAATATGGAACGTATTGAGAAAATTGCTGCTTCCTATCGAAAAATGTTCAACATAGCTGAAGATAACAGTACTATTGATTCATATGAAACAGGTGTTATGCTGGTACACGCCTATCCGGAAAGAATTGCACATGCACGACCCGGTAATAACGCTCAATTTCAACTTTCTAATGGAAATATTGCCATGGCCAGTCATAAGGACGATCTGGCACATGAGCCATGGTTGGCCATTTCACATGTGGATGCCCGGGATGGTGTAGGCAAAATATTCATGGCCTCACCATTGAACCCGAAGGATCTCGCTCCGCTTGTAAAGGAACAAGAAGTAATTACTTGGGACACCAGAAAAGGAGGCTTGGTTGCAACAAAAGACCTAAAAATTGGAAGCATTGTGCTCCAATCGAAGCCACTCCTTTCTCCCGATTTAAAACATATGGTATTGGCTATATCGGATGCTATAAAAAAAGAAGGCGAAACACTACTGGATTTTAACGACGAAGTTGTTCAATGGCAAAGCAGGGTCTTAAGTTTGCGTAAATGGAGGCCGCAGGAAAATTGGCCCGACGTAAGCACCCCTACGCTACTAATTACCAACATGGAGTGGCTTGGTCTCCACATAAAGCAGGTTAAAAAGCCTGAAGATTTAAAAAAAATAGATTTATTAAAGATACTTCCTCTCTTGCTTGATTGGGACAAACAATCAGCTCTTGACCGGTTGGCTCCTGTTAGAATCACTGTGCCAAGCGGCTCAGCTGTCAAGGTTCAATATTTTGGCAATGGAGCCTCGCCAATACTTGCTGTTAGAGTACAAGAAGTATTTGGGTTAGCCGAAACACCCCGCATTAATGAAGGAAAAACAGGAGTACTACTCCATTTGCTTTCCCCAGGGTTTAAACCGGTACAAGTTACGGCAGACTTGCGTAGTTTTTGGGCTAATGCCTATTTTGAGGTAAAGAAAGATTTAAGGGCAAGATATCCGAAACACTCCTGGCCCGATGATCCCTGGACGGCAACCGCAATAAAAGGAACTAAAAAAAGGAAGTAAACTTAACTAACGGTTTTCGGGCATATCTAATACCCCGCGATGTTGCTATAGCAATGTTTGATATCTGAAATTCTGCCGCAGCTACGCAGCTCCCATCAATACATCAAATGGATTTTGTTCTACCATACTGGCCATCCCTTCAGGATTCTTTTCACACTCTAATACACATGTTTGTATGTTATAGTCGCAGAGCGACGACAGTAGAAAACGATAAACGACCTCTTTTTTTATTTCCAGAGGAACGACAGTCATCGCAAATTATTAAAAAAATCTTTCAATTTTGATAAAACTAAATATGGCAAAAGGGTTTTAATCTTTTGCCATATTTAATGATCACTTAATGTAAAAGTACTAAACGGTTTCCATAATATTTTCTACTTTTCTTCCTCTGACGAATCGCTCGCTTTTGATAACTTTTCCATTTATATCTATGTAATTGATCACATATATATCATGGGCTAACTTTGAAATATCCATTTTGTTGTAATCTTTACTAATCTGAACCTTTTCACCTTTCAGGTTTATCACCTCAGCTTTAATCTGACTTGTTTTCATAATTCACAAATTTTAGAATGCAATTAATTTAGAATAACTCACGCATATATTTTACTATTGAGCTTATAACTGACCTTATGGCCATTTATAAATTTGATCAGCATTCCGTCAAAAGAAAGAGCTTCACAAATAGATTCAATAGTATATACATCAATATTTTTAGTTTCCTGGTTATCAAATATCTCTTCAACTGTTGTAAACTTATTGTATTTTAATGTGTTATACATTACCTTCTCCAAGATAAGATCGATATCGTTTATCAATTTAAAAGCATTGTCATTTAAACCCATATTCCCAAGGGTATTTAGCATTTTTAATTCCTTAATATCGATTGCGATGTCTTTCATCTGAATATTGGTATTAAATTATTGAGTCAGATAGCATATCCAAAATAAATGTCATACTTTTTGATGCAAATCATGGATGATTCGTAGAACTATAACAACTTGTCACGCCATAAAGGAAAACTCATGTTTTCTTTCCTTTACTGTACTAATATCGCTAAGCCATTCTTCAATGGCTTTGACATGATTTAACTCATCATCCAATATTTTACTTATCATCTGATAAGTCATTGGGTCTCTTTCGATTGTGTAATCTGCGAGTTGCTGATATCTTTCAATTGAAATCCGTTCATTATCCAGATTTTTATTTAGGATAGATTCGATATAATAATTTAATGGCGGCTGACAACGAGCTTGTTTTCTTTGATCGGAATTGGTATATTCATTTGAAAATCCAAGTTGATGCAACCTTTCCTTTAAAGCCAATGCATGATTAAGTTCCTGAGTAGCGTGGATAAATAATTCAGGTTTAATCTCATTTTTCATGGGTCCTTCCATCAATATAGCTCCTATCCATGATTGATAATACGTCAACCACTCTTCACTAAGAGCTTCACTTAGCATGGATATTAATTTCTTTCTATCAAAAAATAATTCTTTGTCTGTTGCTTTTGCCCGAACGTTGAATTTAGTTTTCATATAAGGTAATTTTTGGAGTGAGGGTTATAACATTAAAATCGCAAAAAATATGATTTTTCATTATGACCAAAGGTATTCCGCTAAAAACAGAATTGCATTAAGAAAAGATTAAACTTAAATTAAAATAGGGTTAAGAAATTTTATTTTCTGCACGGGTTGTGCAAAGTGCTCATTTGTGATCGTTATCAGTCTATTTTAAATAGTTTTATGAAAATAATATTTCCAAATTTACTCATTGCGGGGTATGATAGTCAATTGCACTCCGTGCGTCATTTGCTGCGCGTCATTAAAGGTCATTTGCCTCGCCTCTTCCGCCAGAATAAACAAAGTTTATATGAATGACATGGAGTTTCGAAAACACAGAAATGAAGTGAATCCTAATGACAAGGAAGTGAATAGTTATTCTTCAGCTAAAACATACCCCATTCCTATTTTGGTATGAATAAGTTTTGGGGTAAAATTTTTATCGATTTTATTTCTGAGCGAATTAATATGCACATCAATTACATTGGTACCGGGATTAAAGGATATTCCCCAAATTTTTTCGGTGATTTCCATCCTGTCAAATACTTTTCCCTGGTTACTCAATAAAAGCTCGAGTATTTTATATTCTCTGCTGGTTAATTTGATTTCAGTACAACTCCGGGTAACCTTTTTGGAAACGGTATTCATTTCCAAATCTGCAATTTTTAAAAGCGGACTAACATTTAATTCTTTATTTCGTCTGTTTAAAGCTTTTATTCTCACATACAACTCCTGGAAACTAAAAGGTTTTAAAAGATAATCATCGGCTCCACATTCAAAACCGGTTACTTTATCATCGATCGAATCCAAAGAGGTAAGCATTAAAATAGGTGTTTTGATATCATTATTACGTATTCTTTTACACAATTCAAAGCCTGTAATACCGGGGATAATCACATCCAACAGTATGACATCATATTTCTTTTTAAAGGCTAACTTCTCCCCCATCTCGCTGTCGTAAGCGATATCCACCACACATTCATTATTTTCCAATCCCAACTTAACAAATGATGATATTTTTGGATCATCTTCCACCATTAATACTTTCATCTATAGGTATAATAATGTTTATGTTTATTTGATTGGGTAAAATTAAGATATATTTAGAATTTGCGAAAATTTAAGAAAAAAATCTTTCGAAATAAAGTGATATTTAGTTTTTGATTAAATATTGTAATTTTTTTTATAACTTTACTGTTTAACATTTATTCACAATTTTACTGTTTTTGCACAACGTATAGCTTTATTATTTAAAAAAACAAACAAAACCATTTTTTTTAAATTATATATAATATACGCTAGGATTTACAGGATAAAATTCAACCCAAGGTGAGCCTTGCTTTCTTTTCAAAAACCGGGAATTATTTTTTTTTGAAAAAAATACGTAGCCAGGATTAAGATAAATTATTGATCCCCATGATGACCAATGCCTCAAATCTGGTAAATAAACATACCACCACGTCAGAATTCGTGGAAAAGGGTCATCCATTAACCAATTACGAAGATATTAATTCAATTAAGCAATTGCGTATTAGTGGAATTGAGGTTATTGGAAATATTCCCTGGGGCACTCATTTCTGCCAGTTCTATCAAACCAAACAGGATTTACTTGATGTTTTAGTGCCCTACTTCAAACATGGTCTTGAATCTAACGAATTGTGTATTTGGGTTACCTCTGATTTTCTTGACTGGGAAGAAGCCTTAATTGCACTCAAAAAAACCGTTCCCAACTTTACTGATTATATACAAAAGGGTCAAATTGAAATTTTTCCCTATACGGATTGGTATGTGAAAGAAGGTAGGTTTGAATCGGAACAGGTCCTTAACCAATGGGTGACAAAACATAACGAAGCTATAAACAAAGGATATGATGGGCTTAGAGTAAGTGGAAACCCGATCTGGATAGATAATATGAAAGATTGGGATGATTTTACAGCATACGAAGCAGAGATTAATAATGTAATAGACGATTATAATATCATTGTGCTTTGTACCTATTCGCTTGAAAAATGTGATGCTAATAAGGTGATTGATGTTGTTACTAACCATCAGTTTGCATTGATAAAACGGACCGGCCATTGGAAACTCATTGAAAGCACCGTGCATAAAAAAACGGTAAAGACGCTGCTAGAAAACAAAGATCGTTACCGGCATACTTTGGATGATATGCAGGAAGGCTATCTTCTAATTGGTTTTAACTGGAAATATTTATTTGTTAACAATACTGCTGCAAAACATGCCTGTAAAAGCAAAGAGGAATTATTAGATCATACGGTCATGGAAACGTTTGCAGGCATTGAAGAAACGGAACTATTTAGCCGGTTAAGACAATGCATGAACGAACGAATCCCTCAAAAATTTGAAAACGAATTTATTTACCCCGATGGCTCGGTTAGCTGGTTTGACCTTAAAATAGAGCCTGTGCCTGAGGGTATTATCATACTTTCTACAGATATTACCGAATATAAAAAACGTGAACAGCTTTTATCGCATCAGGCATACCTGATTAATAATGTTAGTGATGCTGTTATTGCTATTGATAAGTATTTTTTTATTACCTTCTGGAATAAAGCCGCAGAAAAAATTTATGGTTGGAAAGCTGAAGAAGCCATAGGAAAAACGGGACCTGAATTGCTTCGAACCGAATTAATAGATACATCCAGGGAGCAAGCCTTTAAATTGGTGGAGGAACAGGGAAGTTACAAGCTGGATATAATTCACTATCATAAGGATGGCCGGGCTATAAATATCGAATCATTTTTCAGCACCATTAGGGATGAGCAGGGTCAGGTAACCGAATACGTGAGTGTGAACAGGGATATCACAGAACGTACAAAACTGGAAAAAGAGATTAAAACGCTTGCCAAATTTCCTGCCGAAAATCCCAACCCTGTTATGCGCATTGGTTATGATGGTAAAATACTGTATGCCAATGAGGCAAGTAATGAAATACTTCAAACCTGGAACTCTTCCGCGGGCGATCGTATTCCGCAAATCTGGTTAAATGAAATAAGAGCATCCTTTGTAAACAGCACCCAAAAAATAATGACCGTTGAGAGCGCTCAAAAAGTTTTTTCTTTTGTAATAGCCGCGGTTGGGGAAGAAAACTACGCCAATTTATATGGAAGAGATACCACCGAAGCGAAAAGATTTGAAGAAGCGCTTAGGCAAAGTGAACAAAATTTTCGAAATATTCTGGATGCAACCCAGGAATCGATATACCTATTTGATAAAGAATATCATATAGTTGCCGCCAATACAATGGCTATCCAACGGTTGAACGTGCCCCTGGAAGAAGTGGTAGGTCATCATTTTTCAGCGTTTATGTCGCCAGAATTAGCTTCATATCGCCAAAAAAAATTAGATATTGTTTTTACCACGGGTAAACCAGTGCACTTTGAGGACGAAAGAAATGGAATTTATTTTGAACATCACTTTTTCCCTTGCATTAATGAGGGTCAGGTTATGTATGTTGCATCCTACAGCCGCGACATTACAGAAAAGAAAAAAATAGAAGAAGCTTTAGTTGAAAGCGAAGAAAAATACAGGGAACTCGTTGAAAATGCCAACACCATTATTCTTAAACTGGATACGAGCGGAAAATTTACTTACTTCAACGAATACGGACAAAAATTTTTCGGATTTGAAGAAAAGGAAATCATTGGTAAAACTCCTTTCGAAACTATTGTACCGGTAATCGAAACTACCGGACGCGATCTGAGGGAGATGATGGATAACATTTACGAAGACCCGGATAAATTTGTCATCAACATCAATGAAAATGTTAAGAAAAATGGAGAGCTTGTTTGGATTGAATGGCATAACAAGTCGTTATTTGACAAAAAAGGTAACCGTTTAGGCCATTTAGCTATAGGAACGGATATTACGGAACGTATAAACGCTGTAAGCGCTCTTCAGAAAAACAATTTACGACTCGGATTACTATCGGATATCACCAGCAAGCTACTTGCAAGCAATAGCCCTCAAAATATTGTTAACGAGTTATGTAATAAGGTTATGCTATTTCTCGATTGCCATACCTTTTTTAATTTTATCGTAGATAACAATGCAGGAAAATTGCATTTGAACGCATTTGCAGGTATACCTGATGAAACTGCTAAAAGTATCGAATGGCTCGATTTTGGAGTAGCTGTTTGCGGCTGTGTAGCTCTCGACGGTGCAAGAATTATAGCAGAAAATATTCCGGATACTCCGGATGTAAGAACGGAACTGGTAAGGTCTTTTGGCGTCAAAGCGTATGCATGCCATCCGCTACTGGCCCAGGGAAAGGTGATTGGCACTTTATCTTTCGGCACAAAATCCAGAACGCATTTTAGCGATGAGGATATTGCCTTAATGAAAGCCGTAGCCGACCAGGTAGCGATTGCGATGAGTCGAATCATAGCTGAAAAGGAACTCCACGACACTAAGAATTATCTTGAAAATCTGATCGATTATGCAAATGCTCCCATAATAGTCTGGAATCCAGCATCGGAAATTCAGCTATTCAACAGGGCATTTGAACGGTTAACCGGATATTCATCCGCAGAAGTTTTAGGTAAAAAGATCGATATTTTATTCCCTGAAGAAACACTGGAGGATGCAAAAGAAAAGATTAAACAGAGCTTACTCACTAATCTGGAAGTAGTTGAAATACCTATTCGAAGTAAAAATAACGAAATAAAAACCTTCCTCTGGAATTCTGCCAATATTTATGACATCGGGCATCAATCGTTAATCTCCACGATTGCTCAGGGTCACGATATAACTATCCGTAAAAAAGTACTGAAAGAATTGGAGGAATCGCAGGAAAAACTCAATCTTGCCTTGGAAAATGGCAGCATAGGTGTATGGACCTGGGATATTGCCACAAATGAAATTGAGTGGGATGAAAGAATGGAACGTATATTCGGACATCAACCTGGTTCTTTTGGCAAAAACTATGACGCATTTGAAGCCTGCCTTGTGGATGAAGATGTTATGCATGTACGAAATGCCATCAAAAGAGCGCTTGAAGAAGATGTTCCATTTGAGACTGTATACAGGATAAGGTTGGAAGATGGAGATATTAAGCATATCAATGCCAAGGCGCTGGTTACAAAAGATAATGAAGGTGAACCTATTAAGATGACGGGCGTTTGTTTTGATATTACCGAAATGAAACGTGGGGCAGAAAAAGCGTTATTTAAGACCAATGAAGACTTACTGCGTTCGAACAAAGAACTGGAACAATTTGCTTATGTAGCATCTCACGATTTGCAAGAACCTTTGCGTATGGTTGCAAGTTTTACTCAATTGCTGTCAAAACGATACAA
This sequence comes from uncultured Bacteroidales bacterium, assembly GCA_964478555.1. Classification (GTDB taxonomy): domain Bacteria; phylum Bacteroidota; class Bacteroidia; order Bacteroidales; family JAAUTT01; genus JAAUTT01. Next base: position 27,369 of record CAYZNC010000027.1, read on the forward strand.
GGATAAGTTGGATAAAGATGCGAACGATTTTATTCAGTTTGCTGTAGACGGTGCGCTTCGAATGCAGACACTGATCAATGATTTGCTTACGTACTCAAGAGTGAATACGAGGGGGAAAGATTTTACCCATTTCGATATGCACGCGGTTTTGGGACTGGCAGTATATAACCTGCAAATGGATATAAAAGAAAAGAACGCGCTGATCACAAACGATGAACTGCCTGTGATCAAAGCTGATGAATCTCAAATGGTTCAATTGTTGCAAAACCTCCTGGGAAATGCCATTAAATTTTGCGATGGCCTACCCAAAATACATATTTCTGCAAAAGAGGATAAGGATTGTTTCGTCTTTTCTGTACGAGATAATGGAATAGGCATTGAAGCGGAATACTTCGATCGCATATTTCAGATATTCCAGCGGTTACAGCCCAGGGAAACGTATGTTGGAACAGGGATAGGCCTGGCCATTTGTAAAAGGATCATCGACCGCCATGGAGGCAAAATATGGCTGGAGTCAGAAATAAATAAAGGAACCACGTTTTACTTTCAAATACCAAAAAATTAAAAATAAAAAATATGCAAAGCACCATCATTACACCCATTGATATACTGATAATTGAAGATAACGAAGGGGATGCGCGTCTTATCAAGGAAGTATTAAGCGACGGGAAAGTATCAAATTTACTTCACAATGTCAAAGATGGCGTACAAGCCATGGATTTTCTGAAAAAAAGGGGTGCATATGCAAACGCTTCCGTGCCCGATCTGATTATTTTGGACCTGAATCTTCCGAGAAAAGATGGACGCGAGGTGCTTTCGGAAATCAAAACCGATCCTGAGCTTAAAAAAATTCCGGTGGTTATCATGACTACCTCGCAAGCAGAGGAAGATATTCTCAAGTCTTATAATTTACATGCCAATTGCTATATCACAAAACCTATCGACCTCAATCAATTCATTAAGGTGGTTAAATCAATTGAGGAGTTTTGGTTTTCAATAGTAAAGCTGCCACCAAAGGGGTAAAAGCACGAAGTGCGGCATTAATAGTCATTAGCTGCGCGTCATTAATAGTCATTAGCACTGCGTGCGTCGGTGTAGTCAAATGACGCCGAAGGCTAATGACAACGAAGTGAGTGACAACAAAGTGAGTGACAAATAAATAATAAATGGAAAACCATACCAAAGAGAGTTCACTAAATATTTTACTGGTTGAAGATAACCCGGGAGATGTCTATATTATTAAGGATCATCTAAAAAATTCGCGCAAAAATTATAATATTACCCATTCTTCTTCTTTAACGGATGCCTTAAAACTACTCTCCGAAAGCGATTTTGATGCTGTTTTGCTGGACCTGGGCCTACCAGACAGTTTTGGGTTGGAAACACTTGAGCGAATCAAGGTTTCCAGTGTCAAATCCCCAATTATTGTGTTAACTGGATTGGACGATGAAGATATTGCGCTTAAATCACTGAAAGAAGGTGCCCAGGACTACTTGGTGAAGGGTAAACTTGATGCTGAAAATATTGGACGAACCATCAGATATGCCATTGAACGAAAGAAAATCCAGGACGCTCTTAAGTTAAGTGAAAAACGCTACCGCGAATTAAATGAAGAACTGGAACAAAAAGTACTGGCACGAACCCAGGAACTCTCCAAAGTTAATACCCTTCTTCAGGATGAACTGGAAGAACGAAAAATAATAGAGGAAATTGTTCGAAGAAGCGAGGAACGGTATCGCACACTTATTGAATTGTCGCCCAGTGCTATTTTGTTAAACAGAAACAATAGAATAGTTTTATTAAATTCCGCAGCTCTTGAACTTTTTGCAGCTACGGATCCCAGACAGATTTTAGGAAAATCACCCTTTGACGTATTTCATCCGGATTATCATGAAGAGATCAGCAAGCATATTAAAAAGTTATTAAAGGATAAACCGGTGGACCTTGCTGAGGAGAAAATCATTCAATTGAATGGTAACATACGCGATGTTGAAGTAGTTGCAGCCCATATCGTGGATGCCGAAGGATCAGCCATCCAGGTTATTCTGCACGATATTACCGAACGAAAGAAAAAGGAAAAAGTACTTCAAAAACTTAATCAAACGCTTAAAGCGCTGGGAAATAGTAGCCAAGCCATGGCGCGCGCCAAAGATGAAATCTCTTATCTAAAAGAAGTAAGTCAAATTATTGTGAATGACTGTGGATATCAGATGGTTTGGATCGGTTTTGCTGAAAACAATAAAGAAAAAAGTATTCAACCTATTGCTCATGCTGGTTTCGATAAAGGTTATCTGGATAAAATGAAACTTTCCTGGTCTGATACCACGGAGCGTGGCAGGGGACCAACAGGAACAGCAGCCCGAACGGGTAAAAGTGTCGAGTGTAAAAACATGCTAACCGACCCAAAATTCAAACCATGGCGCGAAGAAGCCATTAAACGGGGCTATATGTCATGCATCGCAATCCCTTTATTAGCTGAGGATAAAGCTCTTGGCGTTGTCACCATATATTCAAAGGATCCTGACCCATTTACAGAAGACGAGAAAAACCTGCTTTCCGAAATAGCAAACGATCTTGCATACGGAGTTTCCGCAATTCGCATGCGCGATGCCCGCGCCAGAGATGAAGAAAAGCTTAGAAAATATGCAGCCGATCTTAAAAATCTGAATGCTACCAAAGATAAATTTTTCGGCATCATTGCTCACGACCTTCGAAATCCATTTACTACCTTACTCGGAGCCTCGGAACTGCTTACCAGCCAGGCGGAAAACTATGACCTTGCTAATATTAAAAAATTTAGCAAAATTTTGAACGAATCGGCCAAACAAGGGTATGCCCTTTTGGAAAATTTACTGGAATGGGCCAGGGCTCAAACAGGTAGTTTAACTTACACACCCCAAGCTATAAATATAAAAGAATTGGTATCGGAGAATATCTCCTACATTAAAGTTTATGCAACCAACAAACAAATTAATTTACAATCCGAAATTAAAGAAGACGCCCAAGTTGTAGCTGATAGAAATATGCTGAACACCGTTTTGCGTAACCTCCTGCATAATGCTCTAAAATTCACATACCCGGGTGGTAGTGTATCCATAACCGCTGAAAGCAACCATCAGCATATGTTACTATCGGTAAAAGATACCGGTATGGGTATACCAAAAAAAGACATTGATAAACTTTTCCGGATCGATGTTAAGTATACCAATCAGGGAACAGCGCAAGAACGTGGAACAGGTCTGGGACTTATCTTATGCAAAGAATTTGTGGAAAAACATGGTGGAACAATATGGGTTGAAAGTACCTTAAAGAAAGGTAGTGAATTTAAATTTACAATTCCCTTAAAATGAGTGGCACGAAGTTCCACTCATTAGTCCCCTGTGTCCCCAAAGTCCCGGTATAATAACGCCGAAGGTCAGATGGAAAAATCATTGAATTTAACGCGGAAGCTGAAAAACTTTTCGGACATAAACGTGTTGATGTATTGAATTCTAATTATGTTAAACTGTTTATTCCATCATTATTGCAAAAAAAGGTGGAGGGGGATGTGAAAAGTTTATTTGCCGATACGTTGCCTTCAAAATTTGAAAATCACGTAAAAACAGCCGGTGGCGAGATCCTGTTAATAGAATGGTCGGCCACCAAGTTAATCGATGACACCGGACAACTCGTAACCATTATTGCTATTGGTCAAAACATCTCCAAGTCATGAAAAGAAAAAAAATCCCCCCGTTACGCAGAAGTGCTGAATATCAGTTGAAGAGAACTAAACGAATCACAAATTCTTTTCCAACTGATCCTGTAAAGCTTGTTCATGAGCTGAGGGTACACCAGATAGAATTGGAGATGCAAAATGAAGAACTACGTCATACACAGGATCAACTTGAGGCAGCACTTGAAAAGTATAATGATTTTTACGATTTTGCTCCATTAGGATATTTCATTTTCGACCGCCAGGGAACCATTTGTGAACTTAACCTTACCAGCGCCAATATTTTCGGTAAAGTCCGGTCCAATTTGTTGACCCGGAAATTTCAGCAATTCATTTCGCCCGAAACTCACCATGTTTTCTTATCCTCACTCCAAAAGGCATTTGAAGAAAATATCAAAACTTCTTGCGAGGTTATGATCCCTAAGCCTTGCGAACAAACTGCTTGCGTTTTCTTGCAGTGCAGTGCTTCTATTAATGGTGAAAAATGCCCGGCGGTCATGCTTGATATAACAGAAAATAGGAAAACAGAACAGGAATTGGAGAAGTCAAGAGAAAAGCTAAATCTTGCGCTGGAAAATGGAAATGTGGGTGTTTGGGAATGGAACCTCACAACCGATGAAATGATTTGGGATGAAAGGATGGAAAAGATGTTCGGGCTGGAACCGGGAACTTTCGGTAAAACAAGCC
>CAYZNC010000028.1:0-31686 GCA_964478555.1 uncultured Bacteroidales bacterium
TGATATCTTTCTTCACAAATGTTGATAATTCCTTCAAAGCTTTCACTCTTTCGTCTATACCTTCACTTAAGATCATCTTACGCAACAAGAAAAGTGGTTGTTCAGAACCTTCTCCATAGAACATATGTTCCGTACGGAACAGACCGATACCTTCGGCTCCATAGCTGCGGGCAATAGCTGCATCCTGTGGAGTTTCGGCATTGGTACGAACACCCATGGTGCGGAATTTGTCAACAATGGTCATGAAAGCTTTGAAACGTGGATTTTCAGAAGCATCCATCAATTTCAACGCGCCAACATATACATTTCCTTTGGTACCGTTCATGGTAACCAAATCGCCTTCTTTTAATACAACATCGCTACCTGCAATCTTACAAGTTTTAGCAGCTACATTCACATGTAAACCACCAGCACCCACGATACAGCATTTACCCCAACCACGTGCAACAAGAGCAGCGTGAGAAGTCATACCACCGCGAGCGGTTAAGATACCTTCAGCAGCACGCATACCTTCAACGTCTTCAGGATTGGTTTCCTCGCGAAGAAGAATAATCTTTTCGCCTCTACGTTGCCATGCAACAGCGTCTTCAGCAGTAAACACGATTTTGCCTACAGCAGCACCAGGGCCGGCAGGCAAACCTTTAACCAATACGGATACTTTCTTTTCTTCAGCAGGGTCGCAGATTGGGTGAAGTAACTCATCCAACTGAGCAGGCTCAACACGCGTTACTGCTTTCTTTTCGTCGATCAGACCTTCAGCAAGCATATCCATAGCCATGTTCAATGCAGCGGTACCAGTACGTTTACCAGCACGGCATTGTAACATGTATAATTTACCTTCCTGAATAGTGAACTCGATGTCTAGCATGTCTTTGTATGCTTTTTCGAGATTTAAACGAATTTCATCTAATTCTTTGTATATCGCAGGATAACCTTCCTGCATACTGTGAAGATGTTTATTTTGATCATTTTTAGTGTCGTCATTCAATGGACTAGGAGTGCGGATGCCGGCAACAACGTCTTCACCTTGAGCGTTAACCAACCACTCGCCATAGAACCTGTTTTCGCCAGTGGCAGGGTTACGGGTAAAAGCAACACCTGTTGCGGAAGTATCACCCATGTTACCGAATACCATTGCCTGTACGTTTACAGCAGTACCCCATTCGTCAGGAATACCTTCGATACGACGGTAAGAAATAGCTTTTTTACCATTCCAGCTTTTGAACACTGCTTTGATACCACCAATTACTTGTTCTTTGGCATCATCCGGAAATTCTTTTCCAAGAACTTCTTTTACTTTTTTCTTAAAGTCTTCAGCTAATTGTTTCAATTCATCAGCGTTGATTTCAGTATCGGATTTGTAACCTTTTTTATGCTTGAACTCATCGAGCATTTCGTCTAATACCTTGCGGATTCCTTTACCATCTTTAGCTTCAATGCCTTCAGCTTTCTCCATTACAACGTCGGCGTACATCATAATCAAACGACGGTATGAATCATAAACAAAACGAGGATTGTTTGTTTTTTTAATGAAGCCGGGAATAGTAACTGTGGATAATCCAACATTCAAAACAGTATCCATCATACCTGGCATCGAACTGCGAGCACCTGACCGACATGATACTAATAAAGCATTATCCGGATCTCCATATTTCATGCCCATAACCTTCTCAACTTTTGCCATATTTTCCCAAACTTCAGGAATTAATTCAGCAGGAAGTTCGCAATTGTTAGCATAATATTCCGTACATACATCGGTTGTAACTGTAAAACCAGCAGGAACTGGCAATCCTAAAAGGCACATTTCAGCTAGGTTAGCTCCTTTACCTCCAAGCAGGTTTTTCATTTCTGCTTTACCATCAGCATTCTTTGCGCCGAAAAAGTAAACACGTTTAACTTTTGACATATTATTAATTTAAGTTATTGATTTTATAATGTTTGATAATTAATTTTCGTGATTAAAAAAATAAAAGGCAAATTTATAGAAAATAATCATTGAAAATGTTTCGATTAAATAAATTTTATTAGTGACCCTCTTTTCTCCCCAATAAAAATTAATAACGGTTCATTTCCAGGCTGCAACTCGCCCAGAAAAGAAAGATTTAAGCATATTTTTTTCATTCTTTAACACATTGGGGTAAAAATCGATTTTAAACTGCATAATAATTAGCGAAATGTGTCTGCTGGGCTGTTAACCCTCAGGGTTTTCCTAACCAAAGCCCTTTTACATCTGATAATTACCTGTTAGCTAACGTTTTTTTGCTCTGGGATGAAAACGCATAATGGCATCCCTCAGAAATTCCCTGTTAATATGTGTATAGATTTCGGTAGTAAGGATAGATTCATGCCCAAGCATTTCCTGAACGGCCCTAAGATCAGCGCCACCTTCAATTAAATGAGTCGCAAACGAATGACGAAAAGTGTGCGGACTGATTTGTTTTTTGATACCTACTATTTCAACCAAATTCTTGATAATTGTAAATATCATTACTCTCGATAACCCTTTACCTCTTCTGTTAAGAAATACAATATCGTCAAAACCTTTATGCAGCTTTACATGGGTACGATAATGATGAAGGTAAAAGTTAATTTCATCAGTTGCTTTTGAACCTATTGGCACGAGTCTCTCCTTATCACCTTTTCCGGTAACCCTAACGAAACCTTCATCGAGATAAAGTCCGGATATTTTTAAGTTGACTAATTCAGAAACCCTGAGTCCACAACTATACATAGTCTCAATTATTGCCTTGTTGCGTTGTCCTTCTGGCTGACTTAGATCAATGGCTGCAAGTAAACTATCAATTTCATCCACAGTAAGTACATCCGGAAGTTTACGCCCTATCTTGGGAAATTCAATCAACTCTGTTGGATCGGTCACGATGCTGTCTTCCATCAACAAGTATTTAAAGAAGGCGCGCACACCTGAAAGTATTCGTGATTGTGTGCGGGCTGAAACACCAAACTCATTGATCCATTTTAAAAATTCATGTATATGGTCAAGTGTTATCTTTTCAGGCGATAATTGCAAATTTTGTATTTCCAGGAATTGGCAAAACTTTTCAATATCGTGAAGGTAAGCCTCAATGGAATTCTCCGACATCGATTTTTCAAGCCGGAGATAACTTCTAAATTCTTTAATGGTCGCGTCCCACTTCATATTTATTACCATGGGATTCTTTGCATGATTAGCATTAACGAAATCCCCATACCTGCACCCGACAAGATCAGGCTCCACTCCCGCCGGGCAAATTTCAGCCTGTTAACCACGATATAGGTTAAGGTAAGTACAATGGAAACAATGAGTAATTGACCTATTTCAATACCCACATTAAACGCAAAAAGCGGAAGTACAATACTATGCTCAGTACCCAACAAGCTTCTCAGGTACGTAGAAAATCCAAGCCCATGTATGAGCCCAAAAAACATAGCTGCCATATATTTAAGCCGCTGGGAACGTGCGCTCACAATTTCATCACGTTCAAAAATATTGACTACTGAAGTGAGAAAAATAGTAACGGGAATCAAAAACTCAATCCACTTAGAAGAAAAATGAATAATATTAAGTGTTGCAAGGGCTAAAGTTGTAGTATGCCCCAATGTAAAAGCGGTAACGAGTACCAGAACATTTCTCCACTGTTTGAAAAGATAAACCGCACACAAACTGGTAATGAACAAAATGTGATCATATCCTTTAAAATCTGCAATATGATCAATACCTAAATGTAAATAAAGTTGAAATATGCTCATACTACCAAGTTTTCTACAAAATAAACTAAAAAAAATTCTAAATTTGTATAAGTTTTTTGATTTGTGTAATCTTACATTTCATTAAACGTCTGCCCATGGCCTGTACCAGTTATATTTTTTCACTGCTTTTTACACTTGGTGTTCATTTACATCCCGTGCATGTTTCCATATTAAATATCGATTACAGCAATGGAAAACCGGATATAGAGTTATCATTTAAGATATTTACAGGCGATTTTGAACTTGCTATTGCTCATAATTACAACGTAGTGTTAAATTTGGGTAAACCAAACGAAAATCCGGATGCAAATAAAAGCATTGATAAATATTTTTCTTATCTTTTTACCATTCAAATTAATAACAATAATCCAGCTAAACTTGTTTATACAAAAAAAGAAACAAATGAAGATGCTACATGGTTTCACTTTAAAATTCCGGTAACCGGGAAGGTTAAAGAATTGTTGGTACGTAATTTGTTGATTATGGATATTTATGAAGACCAAACAAATCTGATGATAATGGAGATTAACGGAAAAGAAACCGGGTATCGCTTTGATTATAAAAACAGGGAATTTAAAATAAATATATAAGCATGTAATGAAGAAGTATGCCTACCTCATCATTTTGTTCACATTAATATTTTGCTCAGCAAAAGCTACACATAATCGCGCCGGCGAAATTACCTATAAGCAAGTATCGGCCTATACATTCGAGTTTACGGTTACTACGTTTACGTATTCACTCAGTGCCGTTGAAATTAACGGAGGTCGTACTCAGCTCGAAGTGGAATGGGGAGATAATACTACATCAGAAGCGCCTTTATTCGGCAAACCTCTTCCTTTGCCAGATTTTTACATTAAAAGAACTTTTCGGTCGAATCATACTTTTCCGGGACCAGGTACTTACAAAATAGTCATGCAGGACCCTAACCGTAATTTGGGGGTGTTAAATATTCCCAATTCGGTAAATGTGATTTTCTCTGTTGAAACCACCTTGCTTATCAGTCCGCAATTAGGAACTAACAACACACCGGTATTGCTTAACGACCCTATCGACAAAGCGGCTGTTGGTAAGATATTTATACACAATCCCGCTGCTTTTGATTACGACGGCGACAGCCTCTCCTATAAACTTACTGTTTGTACAAAAGATAACGGTGTTCCTATTACAAACTATACCTTTCCAAAGTCTAGTGACACGGCTATTTACGTTAATCCTATAACCGGAGATTTGGTATGGGACGCGCCCGTAGATACGGGCATTTACAATATAGCCATGTTAATTGAAGAGTGGCGTAAAGGTGTTAAAATTGGAAATATTGAACGCGATATGCAGGTGGAAGTCCATAATACTAATAATCACCCACCTGTAAATCCACCTATAAATAAAATATGCGTGGAAGCGGGAACGCTCATCGATTTTAATATTACAAGTACCGATCAGGACAATGATATGGTAATGCAGTATGCTACAGGTGGTCCTTTTGTTGTCACTAACGATAAAGCTATTTTTACTGTAATACAGGCAATTCCCGGATCTTCTACTGCCAATTTTAAGTGGCAAACCGATTGCTCCCATGTTCGTAAACAGCCATATACAGTTGTTTTAAAAAGTGAAGATAACAATGCCAGCCTTAAGCTGGTAGATATTAGTAATTTTGATATTTTAGTGGTAGGACCGGCTCCTAAAAACTTAACAGCCCTTCCTCGTAATAATGCTATTTTAATCAACTGGGACAAATCGATTTGTCCCAATGCCGTTGGATACGATATATACAGAAGCCCTTCCTCGGTGACGCTTAAAGATACCTGTCCTGGTGGAATGCCTACGGGTACCGGCTATGTTAAAATTGCAACAGTTAAAGGTATTAATGATACTGCGTATCTGGACAATAACGATGGACAGGGCTTAAGCCGTGGTATCGATTACTGTTACCGGGTTATTGCCATTTTTCCGGACGGTGCCAACAGTCACCCTTCAAATGAGGCATGTGCTACTATAGTACCTGGGATACCTGCACTAACTTCTGCCAGTGTAATTAAGATTGATTCAATAAATGGGCAAATATTTGTGTCGTGGATTAGACCTTACAAAAAGCTTTTGGATTCGATTCAGGCACCAGGGCCATATGTATACTTTATATACCGAACTGATAATTTTGAAGGATCTAATTTTGCGTTGATTGACACTATACCATCCACAGATTTGGCGGATACTACATTTACCGATATCAATCTGAATACAAAACGATTCCCTTATAATTACAAGGTTGAGCTTTATAACAACACCCCGGGAAATCGTTTTCTTATTGGAAATGCTGAAACGGCCTCTTCGATGTACCCTAATTTATTTCCTGCTGATAACCAAATTACGGTTAAATTTGCGCAAAGTGTGCCCTGGCTTAATAATCAGTATATTATTTACAAACAAAACAGTCAAACCCTGGCTTTTGACTCTATTGGCCAAACTGAAACAGATCAATACATTGATAAAGGACTCGCCAATGGTCATCCATACACCTACAGGGTGAAGGCATATGGCTACCGGCAACTAAACAATACCACGTATAATACTTTAAACTGGTCGCATATCAACAGCTCCGCTGCTTTGGATACCGTTAAACCCTGTGCTCCCGATCTACAACTGAAATCTATATGTGACAGCAGTATAATTATTCTTACCTGGCCAAATGTTAATAAGAGTTGTGCTAATGATATTGTAAAATACAATGTTTATTTTAAAAATAAGCCAACGGACAATTTTCCGTCAACCCCAATCGCAACAATTATGAACATACCTGGCGTTGATTCTTTCGAATTTAGAAATACTCCTCCCCTGACTCCAAAAAAAAATCCGTCTGGCTGTTATGCAGTTACCGCTGTTGATAGTTTTGCCAATGAAAGTTTAAAAAACGAAGATTGCATCACCAATTGTAGTCCTTATTCTTTACCTAATGTGTTTACCCCCAATAACGATAATGTCAATGATGTTTATAAAGCAAATAATCCGGATGAATATGTACAAAAAGTTGATATGAAAATATTTAACCGGTGGGGAAAATTGGTTTATCATACCACGGATCCTGATATAAACTGGGATGGAAGAGACCAGGAAACCAAGCAACTTGTTTCGACCGGGGTATATTTTTATATTTGTGATGTTTATGAGCCGATAATAACTGGTATTTATCTTCATAACTTGCACGATTTTATTTATGTATATTATAACAAATCGGGAGGGACCCCCGCTCAACCATGAGAAAAGTTTGTAGCACCGGTTTATTCATTCTTTTTTCTGTGATGGCTTCATCTCAGCAGGCAGACATGGGTATTTTAAAGGCAAAAGCATTGATGGATCAAAAGGAGTATGTGGCAGCACTTGAAAACCTGCAGCATACCAATAAAAAGGGTCTTCAATTTTACTTAATTTCAGGCGACTGTTACTATCAGCAACGAAATTTTGACAAAGCCATTCAAAGTTACCTTGCTGCCGACAGTATTCAAAAAGATGCTGCCAGTTTTGAACTAGCACGTTGCTATGCACAAAATAATGATTCCCGGATGGCGATTTCGTGGCTTCAACAGCACTTAGCATTAGCCCACAAAAAGACGGAACTTGAAATTATTACTGATACCGCTTTTACTGGCATGTCAGAAAGCAATGAATGGAATACGCTTTGGAAAAAAAGCTGGTACACCGATCAGGAAGTTACAAAGAATGCTTTGGCTGCTTCAATTGAAAAAGGCATGGCTGCCGATGCTCTCAACGATCTCGACAAACTAAAAGATAATTTTTATCCCAAATATGAATATTTTGCCCTGCTAAGCAAAGCTTACGCTAAACAAAACATGATAGAGCCTGCAATATCTTCTATTAACGAAGCCATTAAGCTGAATGGACGTTCCAACGAATATTTCGCTATGCGTAGCGATTTACTCATGAAAACGGGCAAGTTTACCGGTTCATTAGATGACATGTCCATGGCTATCCATCTGAACCCTAATATTCCGGCATACTATATAAAAAGGGCTGAGATTGCCCGGCTTGCAGGTAACTACACCTTAGCAGAAACTGACTTAAAATTGTATCAGGAACTCAATCCCGAATCCACAAACCTTTATGAACAATGGGGTCTACTAGAAAACAAACGGGGTAACTATTTAAATGCTTTGGATTATTATGACAAACTTATTGAGAAAGACCAGGCTAAACCACAATATTTTATAGAAAGAGGCATTAATGCTTTATCTGCAAACCAAGTAGATAAGGCTGATGAAGATTTCGGTATGGCGCTTGATTTAGACCCGACTATAAAGGATGCTTATCTTCAAAAAGGCAATGCCCGTATGATTTTACAAGATACCCAGGATGCTTGTTATAATTGGGACAAAGCCAGAAAACTCGGAAGCAAGGAAGCTGCAAATCTCATTTATCAGCACTGCAAAGAATAAATTTACTGCATACGTATAACATATCTATGTTTTTGTTAAATTCGACCTCATATTTTGGGCGTGTTAATAGTGTGTAGGTTCAGAACACCCCTCTTTCAAAAATTTCCTTGTAAATTAATATCTTTATCATGGTAAACAAAAAAAATATCTTTGGCAAAGTATTGTCAGTACTGGTAATACTCTTTATTTACAACATTTCCTATGCTCAAAATAATAATGAAGCATCAAAAAAATATACAGCTATAGATACCTCTCCATTTTTTAGTAGTGCACATCACTGGTATGACATCCATGATGATTCAAATATTATTTTTCAAAGGGCAGGTCATCCAAAGTATGAGCCTAATGAAATTATAAAGATTGCGGACAATATCCTTCTTTACCAGAAAAACAACGGAGGGTGGCCTAAAAATTACGATATGCTTGCTATCTTAACAGATGATCAAAAAGATAGCTTGAACAAGTCAAAATCCATATTGAATACCACCTTTGACAACACCACCACCTATTCACAGATTGAATATCTGGCTAAGGTGTATGCCGAAACAAATATTGAGAAATACAAAGCGGCAAGTCTGCATGGAATAGAATTTACGCTTTCGGCTCAGTATCCGAATGGAGGATGGCCCCAATACTTTCCACTGGAAGAAAAAGATAACTACAGCCGGCGTATAACTTTTAATGATAATGCAACTATCGGAATCATGATTATGCTAAAAGACATCCTGGATCAAAAGCCTTATTATTCTTTTGTTGGATCAGCACTACAGGATAAAGTCAAAATAGCATATCAACAGGGAATTTCATGCATTCTCCAATGTCAGATCAAAGATAATGGACGTCTCACTTCCTGGGGTCAGCAGCACAACGAAGTTGATTTAAGCCCAGCCTGGGCAAGGGCATTTGAACCTCCCAGCATTTGTAATGCCGAAGGTGCAGATGTTACTTTTTTTTTAATGAGTATTGATAATCCCAGTCAGGAAATTATCAACGCCATTCAAGGCGCTGTTAAATGGTTTGAAGATTCAAAAATACATGGAATTAGGGTTCAAACGGTTAGTGCCCCTGAATATACTTCAAAATGGAAGACTACTAATTTTGACAGAGTGGTTGTACAAGATTCAACTGCACCAGTTATCTGGACACGCTATTATGAACTGGGAACTGATAGACCTTTATTCTGCGACCGGACTAGTAAGTACCTTTACTCTCTTGCAGAAGTTAGCAGGGAACGGCGTAGTGGCTATGGTTGGTATACTTATAGTCCTCAGGCAGTATTGGATAAATATCCGGACTGGCTTGCAAAATGGGCACCAGGACAAAATGTTTTGAAAAAGTAATGTATTAGCTGCCAAAAAAAGAAATAAAGCATAGCTTCATAGAAGCCGTCTTCAATAATGTGCAAGTGAAAAAGAAGTTTATTTTAAACCTGATTTTATTAATCTCTCTCAACCTGCTCATTAAGCCATTCTGGGTTTTTCGGCTTGAATGTACGGTGCAAAATATGGTAGGGTCAGCGGAGTATGGATTATACTTCTCACTGCTTAGCTTTTCTTTGCTCTTTAATATACTCCTCGACCTTGGCATTACCAATTTTAACAGCAGAAGTCTTTCCCGCGATCCAACGCTGTTAGATAAGCACTTCCTGAATATAGTGGTTGTGCGTTTGTTACTGGCTATTCTTTATGGTTTGCTAGTATTTGCAATCGCTCTGCTTTCAGGTTATGACCACAGACAAATAAACATGCTTTCATTGCTGGTTTTGAATCAGTTTCTTTCTTTTTTCATACTTTATCTCAGATCAAATATCAGTGGTTTACAATATTACACTACCGATAGTTTATTATCCGTTCTTGACAGAACGATCATGATTGTGCTGTGCAGTCTGGTAATTTGGGGAAATATTGTGCATGAACAATTCCGGATCGAATGGTTTGTATATATTCAATCTGCTTCATACCTGCTTTCATTTACCATTATGCTAATCGTGGTATTGTTTAAATCCGGCCGGTTATCATTCACTTTTGACGGTAGAGTTGCCCTGCGGCTAATAAAGCAAAGTCTGCCATACGCATTGCTTGTATTTTTGATGGGTCTATACACCAGGTTCGATGCGGTAATACTGGAACGACTATTACCCGATGGCAAAGTTCAGGCTGGCGTTTATGCTCAATCGTTTCGCATACTTGATGCTGCCTCCATGTTTGCTTTCCTCTTTCCTTCATTGCTTCTGCCCATGTTCTCCCGTTTAATAGGACAAGGAAAAGACATTAATCCATTGGTCCATCTGTCTCTTTCGCTAATATTCATTTTTGCATTAGCTTTTTCGATTCCTTGTTTCGTTTTCAATCAATCCATCATTAAAACACTGTATCACGAAAACCTTGCTTATTCATCGTCGGTGTTTTCAATTCTTGTTTTGGTTTTTATTCCTATTTCGGTTAATTATATTTTTGGAACCTTACTCACAGCTAATGGCAATCTTAAGCAACTCAATTACATAGCGGGAACTTTAGTATTCATTAATATTTCATTAAACCTTATCCTTATCCCTGCTCACAAAGCTCTTGGCGCAGCAGTGTCGAGCCTTATTACTCAATCGATAGCGGCCTTCCTGCAGATTTATTTTTGTATTAAACTTTTAAAAATCGATTTCAGTAAAGCATTGCTTTCAAAATATTTAGTCTTTACAGGGTTATCCCTCTGTTCAGCCTTGGTACTCTTTAACTTCAACGGACCTTGGATTTGGCGACTCATCATAACGGCTTTCTTAATTTGCATTATGGCTATTGCATCAGGACTGGTATCAATAAAGGAAATGTTAAAAACTGCAAACCTGCAATGGTGGGGGTTGAAGGAATAATTGTTCATAAGTTTTTAATAACTTATTTCTCAAAAACTTTCACAAATCGAGCAAATATCTGACTTTAGTGCTAAATATTTTTATAACAAAAACAAATTGAATAGTGAAGCGAAGATATCATCGTGAGCCGGACCTGAAACGCGTTAAAAAAAAGGTTATTAGCTTTAATAGCAAGGAGTTATCTGCAATCGAAGCATATTGCCGAAAATATCAGGTCATGAATAAATCCCAGTTTATGCGTGAAACAATTATAAGTGCGGTGTTGAAAAAATTCGACGACGACTACCCTACCCTCTGGGACGATCCGCAATTAAAACTTTTCCCGAATTATTAAAACCATCATATATAACACTAAGCCTTCAGGTTCTTTGCTGAGGGCTTTTTTATGTTCCGATACCAATAAAAAAAGTTAACTGAATTTCTTCAATTAACTTTTCCAATAAAATTTTACAATATCATCTAATCATTTGAAATAGCCATGTCCACTAATTGTTTATTGACCTTTAGTCCCCTCTTTTCAAGGTTTAATTTACTAATTTCAAATTTTTGTTTTCCTTCATTGATAACAAAATTAATTCCGGCTCCTTTATTAATTAGTCCGGAGCGTTCAGTGATGATCAGGGTGTTATTATCCTTGATCTGGGAAGCAAGCTGAGGAACCTGTGAACTGATTTCACTTGAAATAAACAAAATATTACAGAATCCCATTTCATTGATGTTTTGGACTTTTTTGACTTTAATAGATTGAGAACCTACTAATTTACCTTGTGTAACAGATTGTAGTTCATCATAAATACTGGATTTCCCTACAACCCCTATCACAAATTCTGATGAACTTGTTGATGGCCACTCGATATAACGCGTAAAGTTATAAACAAATAATGCCTGGTACTTAATGTTATTTTGGGCCAGCAATCCATGAAACAAAAAAAGGACAAAACTAAACACTAAAAAAAATTTTCTCTTCATCGGCTAAATTATTATTTTTTCTTAATCACAGAACCATTTCGGTTCAACATAGTGAAGTATACAAGGGAATAATGGGTTTGTGTTAGCTATTCATCTGATACTTCAACTAAAATATTCATAGCAAATAGTTTAGTGCCTACCTTAACGTTATTTTACGCTAAGATTTATCGGTCGTTTGATGCTGCAAATATACGCGATAAAATATTTACAAACAAGAGAATAGTACTTTTTAATTGAAAACCTTGATCTATCCCCTTAGCGTTGAAAAGATAAAGGTGCCGGATGAACAATTATTAAAATAGAAGTGCCTTTTATCGTCATAGCTAGTCAAACGAACCTTGTCCGGATGCAAATTCATGGATATATCCCTGATCTTCCAGCTGAACACCTGTTGAAGACGCTGCTACTGCTAACTTATCACATACATTGTTTTCTGCATTAAAAGCATGTCCTTTAACCCATACAAATTTTACCTGATGTCTGCGATAGACTTTTAAAAAGCGTAACCACAAATCCGGATTTTTCTTACCCTTAAAATATTTTTTTTCCCAACCAAACAACCAGCCTTTTTCGATAGCATCCACCACGTAGCGCGAATCGGTATAAACGGTTACATTGCTATTTTCAATTTTCAGACTTTCCAAAGCTACAATCACGCCCATTAGTTCCATACGATTGTTAGTGGTTAGTTTAAAACCTTGCGATAATTCTTTGCGATGCTTTCCTGAAATTAAAACGGCTCCATAGCCACCAGGCCCGGGATTACCTTTGGCCGAACCATCCGTATATATTATTATGGGAGTCATGTTCTTTATTTTGGTTTTGTTAATTATCCAGAAATACAAATTAAATAAATAAATTGCGTCGAAAAATAAAGTTATCCCTTTTCAGTTTATATTTTTGTATAAAACAAAGTATTGATGAATTTATCGTACCGCAAAATTATTTGCATATTAATATTAACTGCCAGTATATCAGGAATAACTGTGGCGCAATTTACCAGTTCGAGTGCTGACAAAGTCATGAACACTGCATATTCGCGAAATGATAAAATATTTGCCTTTTATCAAACACCTGTTGCTAAGCTGGGTAGCCTCACTGCATCTGTACCGGATACCATCAATGCCAATATCCAATGGACTAAATATGATACGACATCCCGTACTTTTAAGCCTCCTTTTAAAAGCGACGTAAATGTTCAGACTTCAAGGATAGATACGTTAACAGAAGGAGGATACAGGGTACACATTACACGTGTCAGTCCTAAGTTAGACACCACCTTTACCGCGTGGATTGTGTTTAACAGTTTAACGATTGCAGTGGATAAAGACAACAATGGTTTTGTGCCGTATTTCAGATCCACGTGTGACTATTTCGACCTGATTACAAACATCACTTATAAGCCATTGAAAAAGTACAGATATTTTAACCCTGATACCGCAACAAAAGCTTATGAATTTAAAAATATACCCAAATTTATATGGCAGATTTCTGCTACCGGCACTGTTATTGCTAACACAATACTGAACAGAACCCGTATTTCCGGCAAAGACATGCCCCCTGAAAATACGGACTATACTGTACAGGTTACCGATACCTTCGGACTTACACAAACAGATCACATAACGTATAAATCCATTGTTACCCGGGCCGATTTTGAACTAAAGGCAGACGAACCCGTTGACGGAAAAAATTCGGCACCTTACCATGTGGAAGTTACCAATAACTCAAAGAACGGATATAATTTTACCTGGTATATGGGCGATGGAGACACCATCAAAACGCAGGACAATGCTCCGTTTAATCATATTTATTATACGCCCGATTCAACCGTAAGTATTAAGCTTATTTCCGAAAGCAAAGACGGATGTATTGATACATTAAGTAAGGACTTTGCAGTAGCTCCCCCACAAATAGACTGGCCAAACGTATTTGTTCCCGGGCATGGAGAGAATTTTAAATTCATTCATTCTGTTTCGCTTCATTATTATCGATTTATAATTTTCACCAAATTGGGCAAAAAAGTTTATGAAGAAGCCCATTTCGACAAGCCGGTTCCTGATGGATGGAATGGCATGATTGGCAGCAGTTTGGCTTCTGAAGGTGTTTATTTCTACACCCTCGAAGTCTTGCATTGGGATCCGCATCCTAAACTGGTTAACTCCAAAGGAAGATATAGTGGCTTTTTCTATCTGTATCATCCAAATTAATACTTCGGAATTTCATGAGTTGATAGAAATTCAGCTGACTTTTACCACAAACAGTATTATTGCTTCAATAATGTAATCTCTACGACCTCTTTTTGAGTTCCGGGAGGAACGACAGTATTACCAAATACTCACCAAACCTTATTTATAGCTAAAAATTCCACAAATAGTGCCGCTATAATCTACGAACTGTGGAATTTTTCTACTCTTTTCCTTACCATAAATATCACGACAATTTTATTAATTATTGATAATCAGACAATTATTGAATATCCTGATCATTGGCATGGTAATGGCACATACAAATCCCAACAAGTAAAACTTAAACGTATGAAAAAGACAAGAAATATATATATCATAATGATGGTGTTTTTCGTGACTTTGGGATGTAATCAGAAAGAAAAACAAGAAATAGCCCGACTCAATCAGGAAAATCAGACGTTAACAGTACAAGCTCACCAGAAGGATTCTGCGGTTAATGAGATTTTTCAGTCTCTTAATACAATAGAAGGTAATCTGGCTGAAATTAAAGCTAAAGAATCTGTGATTTCTGTGAAATCATCCGGAAAGGACGAAGTAACTCCTGAAGTAAGGTCACGTATCAACGATGACATTAAGGTTATCAACGACCTAATGAGTAAGAATAAAAAAGAGATTGCCAGGCTAAACAGATTATTGAAGCAATCAAATTTGAAATCGGAAGAAGTTGAAAAAAAGATGGCTGAATTGACCCAACAGTTGGGTACCAGAGATAGTCTCATAGCTTCCCTGAAAACTGATCTGTCAAAGATGAATTTTTCTATGGCGTCGTTGAATGCATCCTTAGATACCATGAAAAGCGAAGAAGTTCAACTTAAATCAACTGTTTCAGACAGAACAAAAGCAATCAATACCGCCTATTATGTGGCTGGAACCAAAAAACAGTTGATCGCTGAAAATGTAATTACCAAGGAAGGTGGTTTTGTTGGGATTGGAAGATCGAGCAAATTGAAACCTGATTTTAACGAAACCAAATTTCAAAGGGTCGATATCAGGCAACTAAATGAAATTCCGGTAAACAGCAAAAAAATAGAAATTGTTACCACCCACCCAAAGAGTTCGTATGAGGTTGAAAAAACTTCAGATGGAAAAGTGGACAAAATAAAAATTACCGATCCGGATAAATTCTGGAGTGCATCAAAGTACCTGGTTGTAATGGAATATTAAAAATAATGTAGAACCCTAGATCCAATATATATATACTTTATTACTTAGTTTGTTGACGGAGTCCACGGGAGTGGATTCCGTTTTTTTTTACAACATATTGACAGTTGATGCTAAAATTCCCCGGCTATCTTTGGTTTAAATGATACAACAGTTTTGCTATAACTTTATTAATTTTGAAATTCAATTAGATTAAAATTTCACCCATGGCCACAAAATTCAGCAATAGTTCTTTAAAGCGCAAAATTGCAGCGAGCTATCTTCTGATATTTTTTGTCTCCGCTTTTACCATATTGTTCTTATACAAAGGTATTCAAAACTTGCAAATGGTCGATAAAACAAGCGCCTCTCCAAACATTAAATTGCAGCGGATGAACTTGATATTGACGCTGATATACGATGCTGAAAACCGGGCAAGAAGCTATTTTCTTTTTAGGGATACCAGCGATTTGAATAATTACCTGAAGTCACTGGATAAAATTGGAAAAAACATTGATACACTTTCTATCATTTGTAAAAATGACACCCAGCAAATAAAACAATTGAATACCATTTCGATGCTTCTTAATCAGAAGAAAAACATTACCGCTCAACTGATCGGAACAAATGGTTCTACCCAGCAGGATTTATTATATTCGCGCGCCCTTGAAGAAATATACATTCAGGCTTATGACATATATGCCTCTCCTAAAATAATTAAAGAGAACATTACCATCAGTCGCGATTCAATATATAAAGTTCAAAAAAAAGGGATCCTGCATAAGTTATTCTCGGAGGGCGAATCGGAAAAAACCCTTTCGCAGGTTGTCACGCAGCGGTCGGCAAAAGCTGATACGGTCATCCAAAATGGCAAAACACCTGATAGCATTGTAAAAACGCTACAAGGTGTTTTGGATAAATTGAAATTGCGCGAGAATTATCTAAGAAATCAGTCGTTGATGCAAGAAGCTGAGTTATTACGCAGCGACCGTATCTTGTTGAATGAAATAAGGGAAATAGCTACCTCACTCGAAACCGAAGAACTCAAGGGGTTTACCAAACTTCTTAATCGCTCATCGTCCATATTGGTTAAAGCATCTGGTGCCATTAAATGGCTGGCTATTATTTCAATCAGTGTAATCATATTTTTTGTTTTCCTCATTTTTCGTGATATTTCACGCAGCAGGAAAAGTCAGCTTGCCCTCCAGGATGCAAAGCTGCAAGCAGAAGACCTGATGAAAATGAAGGAAGAATTCCTTTCCAATATGAGTCATGAGATCCGTACCCCCTTAAGTTCAATTATAGGCTTTACAGAGCAATTACTCAAAACCCGACTTGATAGCACACAAAATCAATATCTAAGCACCATACAAAAATCATCCGACCATTTATTGGGGTTGGTGAATGATATTCTGGAAATTTCTAAAATTGAAGCGGGCAGGTTAGTACTCGAAAAGATTAGATTTAATCTGGCGGACCTGCTGTTCGAAATTAATCACACTTTCAGTCTCAAGGCTCAAAATAAAAACCTAAAGCTGAATTGCAAAGTGGATGATGAGCTTAACCGCGATTTTATGGGAGATCCATTTCGTATTCGCCAGATTCTGATCAATATCGTTGGAAATGCACTGAAATTTACAGAACAAGGTAGTGTAACCATTGAAGCTTCGGCCATGTCGAGGCGTGAAACCAGGGTTAGAGTGCTTATTATCATTACCGATACGGGTATAGGCATTGCCCCTGAAAAACAACAAACGATTTTTGAAGAGTTTTCGCAGGCAGATTCAAGTACCACACGAAAATATGGAGGTACCGGATTAGGTTTGTCCATCGCTAAAAAGATAGTTGAATTCCTTAAAGGACGGCTTTATCTCAAGAGTTTTCCAGGAAAAGGCAGTCAATTTTTTATTGAGCTACCGCTTGAATTACCAAAAGTGGAAGGAGACAACTTAAAAGTACCAGTTCTTAATGAGCTTGCCTATTCATCTATGCTTAAGGATTCCAAAATTTTAGTGGTGGATGATGATGAAATAACCTTAATGTTAGTTTCCTCTATATTCAAGAATTTGGGCATAAACGGTGAAACGATCACTGATGCTTCGGAAGTTATTAAAAAATTAAAACAAAAACATTTTGACATTCTCTTTACCGATATTCAGATGCCCGGTATGAGCGGAATTGAACTGGTTAAGGCCATAAGGTCGGAGAAAACTGATAATATTGCTAAAATTCCGATTGTTGCGCTCACCGCAAATCTTAATATTAAGGAATTGCAGTTAAACACTGGGTTTACCAGTTATCTGACAAAACCATTCAAAGAAGCGGATTTTTACCATAAAATTATGGATGTGTTGTATCCCGGGAAATTCCCTGTTCTACCTGTCTTAAATACATACAAAAATCATAGCAATCTGGATCATCTCACATATTCACTGGAAACAGTTTCCTCATTTACCATAGATGATCCTGAAGCCCTTAAAAAAGTAGTGAATACATTTACCATGAATTCGCTCAAAACCATTGAGGATATCAAAGAATTACTCAAACAAGCCAATATTGAAGGGATTTCGATGTGTGCTCATAAAATGCTTCCTACTTTCCGTCAGTTTAAAATAAACAATGTTGTGGATAACCTTGAAAAACTGGAGCGATATAAAGAAAATCAACTTCCTCCGAATGAATTTATACCCATCGCTGAAAAAACAATCGTAGTTGCTGAAAAAATAATAAAACAAATTCAAAAGGAAAGCACTTAATTCTCTATATTATATTGCCTTAACTTATTATACAGCGTCTTCCGGTCAATATTCAGTAACTGAGCCGCTTTACTTTTATTAAACTTTACTTTTACAAGAACAGCTTTAATCTTTTCGAATTCCATTTTATCGATAGCTTCTTTGAGATCATCGCCCGCAAAAGGTTTTTCAAATAAAGTGGAGGCGCTCGAACTAACCAAACCCTGAGGTAAGGTATCCGTGGTAACAACATTACTTTTTGAAAGCAGTACAGCTCTCCGGATAACATTCTTAAGTTCTCGTATATTGCCAGGCCAACTGTACGACTTAAAAATAGCCATCACTTTATCGTCAAAATTGTCAACTGTTCTTCCCAGCTCACGGTTAGCCAGGGTTAGAAAATGATTTGCGAATATCATCAAATCGACCTGACGGTCACATAGACTTGGTACTTGCAACGTAAATTCATTCAGTCTATGGAACAGATCTTCGCGAAAATCGCCCCGTTCTACAGCTTGAGAAAGGTCTTCATTAGTAGCTGCAATAATTCTTACATCCACCTTGATCTCTTTATTGCTTCCGATTGGTTTAATTGTTCGTTCCTGAATTGCCCTGAGCAGCTGTATTTGAACAGAGTAGCTAAGATTGCCAATTTCGTCCAGGAATAGGGTTCCACCGTGGGCTTCTGTAAACTGGCCTGTTTTATCAGTAATTGCACCTGTAAATGAGCCTTTGATATGACCAAAAATTTCACTGGCTGCTAAATCTTTAGGTAGGGCACCACAGTCAAGGGCAACAAACGGTTTGGTGGCGCGGTTGCTTTCGTGGTGAATTTTACGGGCAACATACTCTTTCCCGGTTCCACTCTCTCCCATAATCAGTACTGACATGTTTGTGGGTGAAACCAAGCTGATATATTCGTTCATTTTTACTGCAGTATCGCTGATTCCGGTAACATAATCAAGATCGGGTGATGAGTTATCCTTTGACTTATCAGGATTATCCCCTAAGGCATTATCAATGGTCCACAATATTTCGTCGGGGCTTACCGGTTTGGTAACATAATCGGATGCTCCCATCTTAATTGCTTTAACAGCAGTTCGTATGTCTCCGTATCCAGTCATTAATATTACAGGAATTCGGGGAGACCTTGCTTTCACTATTTTGAGGAGTTCGAGGCCATCGTTATCAGGTAAACGAATATCTATTAAAAGGATATCGAAATCATTACTATTAAAGGTTTTAAGACCTTCAGCAAACGAAAAAGCCTCTTTCACACTATAACTTTTCTTCTCCAGAAAAGCTCTTAGCATGACACAAAATGTAGCATCATCATCAATAATCAGAATGTTAGCCATAAACCTTTAATAATTGAGGATAAAAATACCAAGTTAATATAAGATAACAACAATTATTTCTATTTTTTTTAAGCGCTTGACCTTTCATCTCATGGTCAACTTTAATAAATTTGCCTTCAAAAAAGATGACTCCATATCATCACCTGTTTTTCGATTTGGATTGTACCCTCTGGGATTTTAAAACAAATTCCGGTGAAGCATTGTTTGAAATTTATGAAACATATCAGCTTCAACATATATTTGGCAAGTTTGATCATTTCAGAAATGCCTTTGTGAAACATAATGAGGATGTATGGAAAGATTACCGGGAAGGTAAAATTCATAAAGACACCTTGCGAATTCAGCGCTTCGAACGTGCATTAAAAGACTATGATGCAACCAATCCCGAACTTGCGCAACAACTCAATAAGGACTTTATTGCAATCAGCCCGGCAAAGGCCAAACTAATTTCGGGAACCCTTGAAGTTCTTGAATATCTGAAAAGCAAACGATACCTGATGTATATTATTACAAACGGATTCCTTAACATACAACAAATCAAAATACAAGCATCAGGCATTAGTGGCTACTTTTTAAAAGTGTTTACCCCGGAAAAGATTGGTCAAATCAAACCTCACCGTGCTATTTTCGAATATGCCGTAAAATCGGTCAATGCACGAAAAAGTCAAAGCCTGATGATTGGCGATGAGCTGGAAACAGACATCATTGGTGCCCGTAATTTTGGTATAGATCAGGTATTTTTTAATCCGGAATCTATAAAACACAACGAAAAAGTAACCTACGAAATATCAGACCTCCTGGAGCTTATGGGGTTGTTGTAGTTTTCTCCTTTTCCTGAGATTTCTCCTTCTCCTTGTCTTCGATAGAACCCTTCAACCAAAGCAATATTTTTGAGTTTTTCGGATCATTGGTTATTACAGTAATCGATTTGTTCTGTGGACCATATTTGCCTGCAGAATTAAATATAGCTTTAATAGAACTAGACTGACCTGCTTTAATTTCTTTATCTTTAGGGTCAATGGTAGTGCAGCCGCATGAAGTCGAAATTTTACGGATTTTGAGGGTAGACTTCCCGGTGTTTTTAAGTTTAAAATCGTATTCGACTTTCTGTCCAGGTTTTATATTTCCAAACGTGTAGCTCGAATTTTCGAACACTACTTTGGGCGCGTTGGCTAACTGCTCCGTTGTAAGATGCGAAAAGTCTTCTTCCATAGTTGCTGTAATGGTAAGTTTGTAATTATTGTCTTTCTTATCATTCAAGCTCATGTATACATAATCAATGAGAAAATCCCAGTCATTTCTTTTAGCGCCATCATAGGTGATATTGATAACCCCTTTCTGGGCAGGTTGTAGAACCTCAGGCACAGCCTTTACCGTCAAATACGACGGAACATTTAGAAATGCTATTTTAATCGGATCCTTACCGGAATTAATCAACTCAACTTTTTCCGTTTTCACTTGATCCGGATGTATGGTATTAAAACCAATCTGACTCGCTTTAAAATGAATATCGCCCGTTGCAAATCGATACTCATCTTGTACCGGTAAGGCTTTAGGCACAATGGAGCCTGTAATTTTCAAATATACCGGCGATTTACTTGCATTGGATGAAATTGTGATTGTCTTATCGATCGGGCCCGATCTTCCTTCCGGATTAAAGGACACTTTAATGATCCCTTTTGCACCTGCCATTACGGGTTGTTTTGTCCATTCAGGGGTAGTACATCCGCAGCTTGTTTCAACATTTTTTATAATCAATGGCATACTTCCGGTATTGGTAAATTCAAAAACGTGTGTTACCAAGCCGTCGGCAGCTTTTATGGCACCAAAATTATACGATTCTTCCGTAAATGATATAGTAGCATCACGTTGTTGGGAAAAAACATTGCCTGTTATTAAAACTATTAGTAAAAGAAAATTGTTTATCTTTCTCATAATGCTCAGATTTATATTTGACTTAGTCCAAATGGAATAGGATTTAGCATGAAACTATCCATTTGATCCAAAATTAATAAAAAATATATCCGGGCCTATGATTTGTGATACTATTAACATTTTTTAATATTATTTACCAATATTTTTCTATTTTTATTGAGTAATTCTATACCCTTGATACAACGATTAAAACTTGGCTTACTGACAGCTTTTTGCCTCGTGGCAACATCGGTTTCCGCTCAATTTTACAATGGCCTTCAAATGAGTTTTGGTAAAAACCGTGTGCAATACGATCATTTTTACTGGCAATATTACCGGTTTGAAAAATTCGATATTTATTTTAACCAATTTGGGCAGGAACTTGCAGAATATACAGAGTGGTCGGCCAGCAGACAGATTAAACGTTTGGAAAGTTTGCTTGATTATACGCTCGAAAAAAGAATTATTTTCCTGGTATACAATAATTTATCAGATTTCAGACAAAGCAATATAGGGTTGGTTACCGGAAATGACGACTATAACATAGGTGGCAATACCAGAATTGTCAATAACAAAGTTTTTTTATATTTCGAAGGCGATCACAATAAATTTCAGCATCAAATATCCGCCGCTATAGCACAGGTTATATTAAACCAAATGTTATATGGCAATGAGTTACGTGAAAATGTGGCCAATTCAACACTTATCAATTTACCTGAATGGTTTACCAAGGGACTTTTATCATACTTTTCCGAAAGTTGGAGTGTAGATATAGAAGATCATGTAAAAGAAGGCATACTCAGCGGAAAGTATAAAAAAATCAATAGGCTTACAGGCGATGATGCCGTTTATGCCGGTCATTCCTTTTGGAAGTATATCGAGAAAACATATGGCCGGTCAGTAATTCCTAACATCATTTATCTTACAAGGGTTAACAAAAATTCCAAAAACGGTTTTCTCAATGTCGTTGGAAGTTCTCTTAAAGTTATTTCAGCAGAATGGTTGAAGTATTATCAAAATAAATATAAAGCCTACACCGGAGAAATAGCAGATGCCGGCAATTCTGTGTTAAAACATCCTAAAAAAAGAAGGATTTATGAGCAAGTAAAGGCAAGTCCTGATGGTAGCCATATAGCTTACGTATCCAACGAAATGGGCCAATACCGGATATGGCTGTACGATATGAAAACAGGCAAGAAAAAATGCTTGCTCAGGCGTGAACATCGCTTAGATCAGATACCGGATTATTCATTTCCTGTTTTATGCTGGCACCCATCGGGTCAGATTCTGACCTTTATGATTGAGGCAAAGGGTGGGTTGAAACTCTCACATTATAATATACAAACCCGCGAACTGAATACCAAAAACTTTCTCTATATGACGAAAGTACTTGATTTTTCTTACTCAGATGATGGCTCAAAGTTAGTAATGTCTGCTATTCAGAATGGGAAAACTGATATTTATGTTCATACCCTTGCTTCTGCTACTAATGAGCCAATTACGAACGATTTGGCAGACGATCTGTTTCCACGGTTCATCGATCATTCCAAAAAAATAATTTTTTGCTCAAACCGAACTTCCGATACGCTTGATAACTCCACAACCATTAATCCGCTTTCAAAAACTTTTAATCTTTATGTGAGCACTTATCCAAGATCAAGCAATAAACTAACAAAAATTTCCGGGGATGAACCTGGCAATCAAATCATGCCTTTCGAACTATCTCATAACCGGTATACTTATTTGGGAGATAACAATGGTATTGTAAACCGTTATATAGCTGAGTATGATAGCACCATAAGCATGGTGGACACGACTATTCACTATAGGTACATGACTAAAACATATCCGATTACCAATTTTCCCCGTAATATTTTAGAGCAAAATTTTGATAAAAAAACAAATAAAATTAGTCAGTTATTTTTTTGGAAAAGAAAAAACCGTTTGTATAATAAGGATATGGACGAGGCTCCACTTCCTTTAGCACTTGAAAGTACAGAGTTCCGAAAAGAATGGTTAAAAGATTTTAATCAGAATGATAGCTCAAAAAACATCCGGAAAGAAAAAGTGGTGCTTAAAAAAGCAAGTAATCAGGTATTATCGGCTATATCCGATACGGCTCACTTGACAAATAGCGAAATAGATATCAATCATTATGTATTCGAGATTGAAAAACTGAATTTGTATAATGAAAAATTAAAAAACACGAATATAAAATTGGTAGTCGACACCACTTCCGGTAAATCGGCGCCCAAAATAAGAATTTACCAAACCGCCTTTTATGTAAACAATCTTGTAACTCAGGCCGATTTTTCTTTCTTAAATTCTACTTATCAGGTGTTTAATGGTGGCGCTAATTATTACAACCCGGGCTTTAACGCGTTGGTTAAGATTGGTACCAATGATCTTTTTGAAGACTACAAAATAACAGGAGGATTCAGATTTTCTGTTGATCTGGAGAGTAACGAGTATTTGCTGAGTTTTGAAAATTTGAAAAAACGTCTGGATAAAGAAATTGTGTTTCATCGCCAAGCCTATAAAACCACCACGGATAATGGTGCTTTTATTAAAACCATTACCACCGATGGCTACTATATTTTGAAATACCCGCTTAGTCAGGTAATGGCAATAAGAGGTACCGGATCGTTGCGGTATGACAGGGTTATTTCGCTGGCCACCAGCACTGAAGCTCTCGATAGCCCTGATGAATATAATGTTTGGGGAGGTCTTAAACTGGAATTTATTTTTGACAACATACGCTCATTAGGGGTTAATATCAACAGCGGTTCGCGATATAAAATCTTTGGGGAAGCCTACAAGGAGGTTAATAAAGGCAAGTCAGATCTTTTTGTGTTGGGTGCCGATTTCCGCCATTACCAGGTAATCCATCGCGACCTTATTTGGGCGAGCCGTTTTGCTGGTAGCACCTCTTTTGGCAGTGCCAGGCTCATATACTATTTGGGAGCTGTGGATAACTGGATAAATTTATCAACCAAGGTGCCTACTTTTGATAATTCAATTCGAATAGACAATCAGGGAAAATATGCTTTCCAGGCAACAGCAACCAATATGCGAGGCTTTGTTCAAAATGCCCGTAACGGGAATAATTTTATGGTCCTCAATAATGAATTACGATGGCCTTTTGTAAAATATTTTGCTAATTACCCCATCAGCTCAGCTTTCTGGTCGAGTCTTCAACTCATTGGCTTTTTTGATGTTGGAACAGCCTGGGCAGGTTTAACTCCTTATTCTGGCAAGAATGCTTATGGATTTGACATTATACCCGACAGCACCACGTCAACTAACACAAATAATAATATAAGTGTTAAGCTTGAATCCGGCCGTAGTCCCATCATCTATGGATACGGCTTTGGGGTAAGAGCTCAACTTCTTGGTTATTTTATACGTTTAGAC
Organism: uncultured Bacteroidales bacterium; assembly: GCA_964478555.1. Classification (GTDB taxonomy): domain Bacteria; phylum Bacteroidota; class Bacteroidia; order Bacteroidales; family JAAUTT01; genus JAAUTT01. The sequence continues at coordinate 24,841 of CAYZNC010000028.1, forward strand.
TGGGCCTGGGGTATTGAAAATAAAGTTATTTTGCCGAGAGTTTTCTACCTTTCATTTAGCCTCGATTTTTAAGACCCGTTTTAAGACATAATTTATTGTTACGCAGAGAAAGTGGTTTCGACTCCGCTCAACCACCGGCTAACTCAATCACTAGGTTTCATCCAGTTATCATAGCCGTTAGTGCTTGGTGGCTCACCGTTCCTTGAGCGGAGTCGAAAGGAGTCCTGGGTTTTCATCTCATTGTGGTTTCGACTACGCTCAACCACCGTTTGTTTCACCTCAACAAATCTCAAGCAAAGCTAAATCCAAAATACATTTTCTTTAACATGCCGAATAAATGAAGTTTTAGTACACTTACTATCAATAAATTAATTAAAAAAATTGTAAATTCTTTGACGCTAAGCAAAAAAAAATATTCCCGATTAAAAAAAAGAAATAATTTTGTATTCATTTTAACCTAAAATAATTATTAGAAATGGCACACAAAATAAGCGATGACTGCACTGCATGTGGAACTTGTATTAGCGAATGTCCTGTTGAGGCAATCTCAGAGGGAGATATTTATAAAATTGATGCTGACCTCTGTACCGACTGCGGTGCATGTGCAGATGTTTGTCCTGTAGAGGCTATACATCCTGATTAACAGATCTTTTTAAAAAAAATTCAAGTCTGCTTAACCGGCAGACTTTTTTTATGGTTTAAAGTTCGACATTCTCAAAATCTTCTGATAGTCGGGTTCCTGCATTAATTGTGGCAAAGTTATGTCTTTGTTATGCTTCATATAAGCGCTCACAATTTTGTAACCGAGCCAAACAGCTGCTCTTCCGGGAGATTCTTGGGAAAAGTAAGATGTAAACGGGGCCGGATAGACAAGTTTCCTGATCGTTAGATTGTTAGTTGAAAATAATAGTTTATTTCCTACCAAATAAGTCCACATCTGCTCGCTGTTATTGTTGCACCATTTTAACTGGGCGGGTGTAAAGCCAAGAACGATGGTATCATGCACATCAGGGAGCATTTTTTTTACAAAATACACCATTTTCCCCTCATACAGTATATTGTTAAGCAAGCAGTTTGCTGAGTCCTTGAATTCATAGTTGGTATAACCCCAGGCTTTCATGCAATCAGGCACAATGTATTCCCGCTGCATAGTGTAACGCATATAGTGTTCAGTTTGCAGTTTACTGTAAAAATCACAATTTCTGCCCAGGTATTTATCCAGTGCAATAGCAAGTATAGTATCCGAGGTAACTACCGATTGATTCCAGCCTGAGATACAACTGTAAATTCGGGGAAGTCGCTTTTCAGGAAAATATTCCTTATAATTCAAAAAAGCAGCACTTAACTGATCGTTTAGATCATTCAAATCTGGATATACCTTCATCACCCTGTTAAAATCATCGAACATGTATTTATTCGTAAGAAACTGCTTAAGCCTTTCGGGGTATTGAGGGTCTTTACTTGAACCCAGCATAATAATTTTATAGTTAAATATATCAAAGAATTCGCCGTACTTAGCTCTTAAAGGCGCTACATATTTCTGTACCGAATCAATATTTACTGCAAATAAATCTTTTTCAAATCTTTGAACTTTACATTTAACTTCTGTCTTTATTTTCTCAGCTTCAATACTGGTAACTGTAGATTCCCTTCTGCATTTGCATGAATGAAGGACGGTTAATAAGATAAGGAAAGAAAAAACGGTTAAACCTGATTTGCACATAATTTTTTTTATTTTGCTAAAAAACACTGAAAAAACCATAATTTTGTAATACTGCAAAACTAAAATATAAACGTAAACTTTATCATGAAAATTTCAAGAATTATCACCAAAAGTAGCTTTTGTGTCTTAATATTACTGATCACTGCAATAAATCTAACGAATGCCCAGGAAGTTAGGTTTGGGATATTTGTCAATCCTCTAATATCGTGGATGAAGACCGATGTATCCCCGATAAAAAGTAATGGCCCCAGGGCAGGTTTTGATGCAGGTTTGATGATGGATAAATTTTTTACCAAGCGTTATGCATTTTCTACAGGTATTTCAATCAATAATATGGGTGGCATACTGATTTACAAAAATGGCAAACAAGGGTTCCACACCAGCGATTCAACCATAAATTTAAAATCCAATGCAGTTGTAAAATATAATTTGCAATACATACACATACCGCTGGCATTGAAATTCAGAACCACAGAAATTGGATACATTACTTATTTTGCGCAGGTAGGTTTCGATCCTATGATTAATATAAAGGCAAAAGCAAGTTTGCCGGGTTTGTCCAATGTTAATGCAGGTAAAGAAATAAATCCGTTATACCTGGCTTATCACATATCGGCAGGATTGGAATACAGGATAGTGGGCAATACATCGCTTATGGCAGGGCTAACTTATATGAATGGTTTTACAGACGTGACAGATAATAGTGGCAGCACTTCGGAAAAAACCGTTATCAACCATTTTGAGCTTCGTTTAGGAATTATTTTTTGAAGCAACTTATTCCATAGTGCGAATTATTCAACGGCACTCAATTGCCGGTTAGAAGGTATAAGTTGTAACGAGCCGATAACCTGATTGCATCAAAATATCTATTTTAATCATTCACTAATACTTTAATAGTTATTTCCTTAAAATTGTCTCTATTATTTATTAAATTTGAGTGTTTTTCAACATAATTTTGAAACATGTTTAACACATCAGAGGTTTGCCGGGAGTTTCTTGATGATAAAAAATCGATTTTCAGTATTCTTACTCCTGAGCAGAAAGAAATTTTTAAAGCTGGCTTAACTGCAACTTTTTATAAAAAGGGCGATTATATTTTCAAAGAAGGGGATAAACCCACAGGCTTGATCTGCCTTTCTGAAGGTAAGGTTAAAGTTTTTAAAGAAGGCGTGGGTGGTCGCGAACAAATTGTGCGATTGGCAAAACCTATTGGCTTTATTGGCTATCGCGCGTTGTTTGCCGAAGAACATCATCATGCTTCAGCCGTTGCCATTGAAGATTCCACCGCATGTTCCATTGATCGCGAAACTTTATACAAACTGCTGCGAATGAACAGCGACTTATCATTGAGCATAATTAAAGCTTTTGCCACTGAGTTGGGCTTTTCATTTTTCCGCACGGTTACTTTAACCCAGAAACATATCCGCGGACGGTTGGCCGAATCACTCCTTTTCCTGAAGGATACTTATGGATTTGAAAAAGATGAAAAGACAATCAAAGTCTACCTTTCCCGCGAAGATATCGCTAATTTATCCAACATGACTACTTCTAATGCAATTCGTACCTTATCAGCCTTTTCTACTGAAAATGTAATTGCTATTGACGGTCGTAAAATCCGTATTCTCGACATTACAAAACTCGAACGCATAAGCGAATTAGGATAATTATGCTTTAACGCCCTACCATATGGACTGTATTAACTCTTTACAGTCGAAATCTTATGCCTTTTTAATTCCTTATTAAACTCATCAAGCCATAGTTGAAACCCGGTTACATTCCAATGTGTATCAGAGTTATAGTAGACCTGTCGCTTAGTTTGTAAAAATTTAGTATAAATATCAATGATTTGCATTTTTAAATCCTCGCTAAACTGAATCCTGGGAATAAGTTGATTGTAGGTACGTTTTTCAGTGTTTAAAATAGAAACGGGGTTTGGCATGATCGAAAAATATACCTTATCAAACCCAAGTTTTTTATAATGACTGCTGATGGCGTTTAACGTTGTTACAATTTGAGCAACTTCTATGTCCTTTATGGGATTAAATGAACTTGTTTTTAATAACGTGTCAGTAGTTTCCGTGTAAAACAGATATTTTTTATCGGAGGATATACTTACTCCTTTGTTAACACGGCCAAATAGTTTATAGTTCATTTGAGCCTTAAATTCCTTTAATGGGGTAAACAGTTTGTAACCAAATAAATTAAATTCAAGTTCCGGTTTACTTGAGGGCTTCAACATCGATGAAAAAAATCTGCTTAATCCGGATGGTCCTGACGATGCAACTTGCTCACCTATTTTTAACTTATCAAATGTAATCGTAGAATCAACAAAATCTCTTCGCAGATATCGTTCAACCGTTTCTATCAACAATATGTTGTCTTTGGATTTATCTAATTTGATTACATTGTCTGAGGAGCAATTGACCAACTTATCAACACCGTATAACATGCTGTCTGACAAATACTCCAAGTAACTATCGTGGATAACATATAAATTAATATTTTTGGGTACGGAGTTATAAGGTTTGTTTATTAAGGCGCAGTTTAAACCTCCATTCATAAACGAAAAATGTTTATAATCGGGCAGGTAAGTACCATCGTACAAGTCGCCGTAACGTCCTATATCGGTTCCAATTAAAGAATTTGGCTTATACCTGTAGGTGCGGAATAACTTGTTAAGTTCCAGGTCTGAACTTATGAAATAAACAGCTACAAAGAATATCAAAACTATGTATACAATCGATTTTTTCATACTAAAATTGAAAGTAAATAAATTGATTATTACCAAATACCCCAAATAAATAGCAGCTAAAAGTGATAAACAGAAAAATAAAAGTAAAATAATAAGTATTAGAGGTGCGAATGCTGAGATAAAATTTTTCCTTAAAAAGCAGAAGAACAATTAGAAAAATACAAAAAAGCATCTCCGCATGATTAAGATTAAAAGCTACATGATCGCTTACCGATATGTGGGCTATTTTCCGGATAATAAATACAGCCTGTGCAATATTGGCTGCCCTGAAGAATATCCATGCAAATGCCACCAACGTAAAGGTTATAGCAATCTGTACAATGCGATTAAAAAGGTTGTTTTTAGGATTGAATTTTAATTTACGTAACAGGTTATCCTTTTGTATTGCCAGGATGAGGTATGATCCATGGACAGCTCCCCAAATAACAAAAGTCCAGTTTGCACCATGCCAAAGCCCGCTTACAACGAATACAATAAATAAATTAAAATACCATTTGGGAATCGAAACCCTGTTTCCCCCTAAGGTGATATAGAGATAATCTTTAAACCAGGTGGATAAAGAGATATGCCAACGTTTCCAGAATTCGGATATGGATTGTGAAAAATAGGGCGTATTAAAGTTATCCATTAATTTAAAGCCCATGATCCGCGAAATGCCTATTGCAATGTCTGAATAACCCGAAAAGTCACAATAAATTTGAAATGTATAAAAAATAGTTGCGATAAGAAGCGTGGTTCCATTCTGTGCGCCGGGTTTGTTGTAACAATAGTCAACAACCATAGCCAGCCGGTCAGCTATTACTACCTTTTTGAAAAAACCAAACGCCATCTGCATCAAACCGCTTTTAACCTGCTCAAAGTTAAATTTATGGGTTTCACGAAATTGGTGTAACAGGTTTTGTGGTCTTTCAATAGGTCCGGCCACTAGCTGGGGATAAAACATCACATATAAGGCATAGATACCAAAGTGTCGCTCAGCTTTCTGTTTCCCTCTATAGATTTCAATGGTATAGCTCATTGCCTGGAAAGTATGGAAGGATAAACCTATAGGCAATAAAATGGATAAAAAAGGTAAAGGGCTAGTTCTGTTAAACAAATGAAAAAAGGTGGAAAGGTTTTCGTTTAAAAAATTATAATATTTAAAAAAAGCCAACACTCCAATGTTGGCAATTAAGCTCATAATTAGGAATACGGCCCGCTTTCGACCGATTGTATTTTCAAGCAGGATACCTGCAATGTAATCTATAATTATAGTGAAGCCAAGAATTAAAATGTACACAGGCACAAAAGCCATGTAAAAATGGCAACTATAAAGCAATAATAAAAACCATCTGTATTTATGCGGAAGTAAAAAATATAGGATGGTAATAATTATAAAGGAAACCAGAAACTCTAAGGAATTGAATAACATGCAAAAGGTCTAGGCTTGATTAGGTTTACAAAAATATAAAAGAATACGAATATGCAATATTTTTGATGTCCTATTTTACATGTAATCCCAGACTAACACTTTAGCTTCCCGTATCATTACTTGCTACTACCACAAACTGCAGATAAATTATATCGAGGTTTGTAAAGAAGGTGAATAAATTTACCAATCCATAAATCACTTTCAACCGCTCGGATCGTGTTGGGTTAATGCCTGTGATAGATAATATCTTATAGTGTGTATTTTGAAAAAGGTTAACCATACTTTTTTTTGTGAAGAAACGGAAATGGGTACTGTCAAGAATTCCCTGGTCCCCGTACTGCCAGTCGCGGTGTACCAATACATGCCCCAAATTTCTGATATATCTGACGTTAGGTATGGAACAAACGAGTTTGCCATTGCTTGCCAGTTTAGTCTTCACTTTCTCCAGGATATCCCACGGGTAAAGCAGATGTTCCAACACATCGTTAAAAACAACCACGTCAAAGTAATGGTCTGGTAATTCGCTAAGTTTATCTTCAACTTTACCTGATATTACTTTATAAAGTTTTTCAGAAGCTATTACGGCGCTTTCCTGATCTGGTTCCAAGCCCCATATTTCTCTTTCAACCGAGCATAATTGTTGAGCAAACGCGCCAACCCCGCAACCTATGTCTAAAATTTTTTTAGCATCCTGAGGTATGAATTTAAGCATTTCTTTACGCTCACTGCTAAAATATTGTTTTCCTTTTTCGAACATACTTTGGCAAAAATTAATGTTTATCTATTGATTAAGTTTGATTTACTTATGAATTACGAAAGCGATGTGCTTTCCTTGCTTGTAGACAGAGACAATATTTGTTTAAATCTTAAGCTTTCTTTCATGGGTGCATTCTTTAAAACAAAAAACGAAAGCTTCGCAAACTTCACATCTTTATATAGTTTTCGAAATAATTTAATGGC
>CAYZNC010000029.1:0-31056 GCA_964478555.1 uncultured Bacteroidales bacterium
TATTTTCCCTTCTTTCTGTAATAGTAGAACCATCGCATTTCGATCCTCCGGATTTTGATACATCTTTATCTCCGATGATTTAATTCCGATTATCTCATTACGCTCGTGCCCAAACAAGCGTAAGAAGCTATCATTAACATCGACAAACAGTCCATCGTTAAGGCGGCTGATGGACAATGCTGCAGGATTACTTTGAAATGCTTTTAAAAATCGTTCTTCACTTTCTTTTAACGCTTCCTCCACCAACTTACGCTCAGTGACATCGTGTCCCACAACCATGGCGCCTGAGGGTTTCCCTTCTTCATCTATTTTAAATTTCACATTCAGGATCGCATAAATAATGCGGCCGTCTTTTGCCTTTACTTTGTACTCTACATGTTCATCCGATTTTTCTCCTTTATTCCATTTATTCATCCTTTCCAGAAAAGTTTTTTTACCATCGTCATCCAGGATATCGGAAGGGCTCATGGAAAGCAATTCTTCCCGGGCATATCCCGTCAACAGGCACATGGCATCATTAACGGTTACAAATTTTTTACTCCGGAAATCTATTTCATATATCCCGGTTGGCGCATAATCGATAAGCTCCCGGTATTTTTTTTCGGATTCCTGAAGTTGCAGTCCCTTTTCCAGTTCCCTTCGAAACAAAAGGACATATTCACGCAAAAGTCCGAATAAAATGATCAAAAAAGCCGAAGTACCCATCACTCGGCTTGTATACCATAAAAAAGCATAACGTTTAACCGAAATAAGATTTTCAACTGTTGCAAAGAAAAGAAGCACTTGGGTCAACGCGACTAACCCATGTAATTGGTTTTTGGATGTAAGGTAACGCCGGATGTTAAGGATTGCGCCTGTTACAATAATAATAATAGTTGTACATATTAAAGTAATTGCTATTGAAGTAAAAATCCCCTGTGTAGTCACCATTAATGGCAAATAATCCTGAAAAATAACCAGTAAACTATTAATTACAGTAATTAGGGCTACCCAACCTGCAACCGAAAGATACCAGTGGTTCGAAATAAATGAGTGTTTACCGGGCCAACGGGATATGGCAGCAATGATAAAAAAAATATTCAGAAATATCAGTTCAGCGGAAATAATCCATGCAGCTGTTCCGGGTAAATGGCCAATTATCGGATGCCCATTGGAGAGTAACCCTGGCCATACCAATATATAAAAAACGTTACCGATTAAAATGTTAATAAAGCCAATACCAATCCAATAGGAAACCGGATCGTATAATACAAAGTATCGTCCTATCGACATAACAATGATGCAAAGGGCTGCCAACGCTCCAAAACTATAGAGCATAGGTACAAACGTAGGAATTACAGCCAATATAGGTCCTTTTTCCCTGAAAAACGCCAGCCCTATGTGTACGATGCCCATAAATATCGAAGTTCCAAAAATAAGGAACAACAATATATCCGGTGATTTATTAGTTTTGCCCATACATTTAAATTCGTTCGATATTGCAATTAGCCAGATTGTGATTAATATCTCAACCATTTATATAAACAAGAGCAAGACAGATAGCCTCACTAATAGTGCAAATATAATGAAATTCAAAAACCCGAAAAATTTTCTTGATAGATTGAGTCTGGTTAAAACCTGAGTTTTGGTTGTAAGGCGCGTAAAAGAAATGGCAGTGCTGCTTTATAAAACAAAATGTAACATGACGAACATTTTTATTTTTCTTATCTTTATGTTTTTGTACGAAAAATGGAAAAGAGCATCTGTAAATTTTGCGGTATAGCTTTAGAACCAACAGCATTTTGCAACCACAACTAAATTACATATATACTAACTTAACTATAACTATGTCAGAAAATTATTTTAAAAAGTATCCTTCCAAAGAAGGATTTTTTAGTGAGTATGGAGGCGCATTTATACCTCCAGTGCTTGAGGGGGAAATGAAAAAAATCAATGATGCTTATTATTCCATCAGCAAATCGCACAACTTCATTTCCGAGCTTAGAAGTATTCGCAAGCATTACCAGGGACGTCCAACGCCCGTATATTATTGTAACCGCCTTTCGGATAAATATGGTGCCAGAATCTATCTTAAGCGAGAAGATCTCAACCATACAGGAGCTCACAAGCTCAATCATTGCATGGGTGAGGCTCTTTTGGCCAAGTTTTTGGGCAAGAAAAAACTGATTGCCGAAACCGGTGCCGGTCAGCATGGCGTAGCACTTGCAACCGCTGCTGCATACTTCGGGCTTGAGTGTGAAATTCACATGGGTGAAGTTGATATTGCCAAAGAACATCCTAATGTTGTTAGAATGGAAATTTTGGGAGCCAAAGTTGTACCGGTCACACACGGATTAAAGACATTGAAAGAAGCTGTCGATTCGGCTTTTACGGAATATTTAAAAGATCCGGTTAACACCATTTACTGTATTGGCTCTGTAGTTGGACCACATCCATTCCCTATGATGGTTAGGGATTTTCAACGCGTAGTGGGTATTGAAGCCAAAGAACAATATTTTGAAATGACCGGTGAATTACCTGACAAAGTTGTTGCCTGTGTTGGTGGCGGCAGCAATGCCATGGGCATATTCTCAGCTTTTCTCGAAGACAGTGAATGTGAATTGTACGGTGTTGAGCCATCTGGCCGCTCTTTGAAGCTTGGTGAACATGCAGCTACAATGTCACTAGGCACACCAGGCATAATTCACGGTTTCAAATGTTATCTTTTACAAGACGAAAAAGGTGAACCATCGCCTGTATACTCCGTAGCAAGTGGATTGGATTATCCTGGAGTTGGCCCTGAACATTGTATGCTTAAAGATCTTAAAAAAGTAAAATACGATGTTATTTCCGACAAAGAGTGTATCGATGCGTTTTATGAGCTTAGCCGTCTGGAAGGTATCATTCCCGCATTGGAAAGCGCACATGCAGTAGCTTTTGCTTTAAAACTTGCGCAAAAGGAACCACAAAAATCAATTCTTGTGAACCTGAGCGGACGCGGCGATAAAGACATTGACTTTGTAGTTGAAAAATACGGACTTCCTGAAAATAGAAAAGACATCTAAACGATATAAAATTAATTAGCCACGAATGCCCGAATATCCGATTCGCACATTCGTGGCTTTTTTGTTCTTTTTTAATCAAAGCCCGCCAGACCTGAGATATTCGTGAATTCGCAAAATCTTGTTTTATACACGAATCCATCCAATGCCACAAAAACTTTCTTTTTTATCCTATTTAATTGGGGTAATTCATGGAACTGCTTTTTAAACTTCGTTGACCTTTGTTTTTATCTGTTTTCATGAAACATTAAAGCTGAAATAAGCGTAAAATAAATGTAAATTGGGATTCTAAAGTTCTTTAATTTTAAAAATGTTATGGCCAGAAAAATTATTATAGCAGGTTTGTTAAGCTTCAGCGTCTTGCTTATTTCCTGTCAAAAGGACAATCAGCAGGATTCTGAAATTGTTGTTCAGGGTTTATCAAACGTAGAATCCCGTGTTGGAGATATCAAAACAATCAGTCTGTCAGTCAGTAAAGCTCATGGGAATCAAGACAGTATTAAATGCTCATTAAACAATTTGCCGGATGGTGTAAAGTGTCAATTTTATCCCGGAGAGGACAAACAAAAATCTGAGGTAACACTCTCATTAATGGTGACTACACAGGTAAAGTTAGGAAAGTATGCGATTACCCTTGAGGCAGCTTTAGGTAAACAGAAGACGTCAGTACCTTTCGAACTAAATATTATTGATACCTTATCGATGACCATGACTATTTATGATGCAACGGCATACGAACCAGACTCACCCTACGGAAAACAAGCTGATAATGCAACCATAAAACTATATACGGATGCTTGTAATTTCTTTTCAGACATACCCTACTATACCGTAAATACCGACGATCAAGGGAAAGCCAATTTTTATCACCTGCAACGTGGTAATTATTTATTTATAGTTGAAAAGGGAGACCTCAGTAATATTGTAAGCAAACAAACGATTGGCGGTAAGTTAAAAGGTTTTGAAACGTGTGGTATTTTCCAGAATAACACTCAAATACGCAATAGTGCGCAGCCAAGTGCTCAAATTGGGCAATTAATGTATCGTGATCAGAATAATGATGGTAAAATAACCGATGCCGACCAAGTATCCTATGATTTATTATGGATAAACAATAATCAAACGATTGTTCAGAAATTAATCTGGATCGGAAAGTGAACAATAATGAAGAATGAACAGTGAACAATGAGAAATGAACAATGTTAGAGGCAAGGAAATAAACAATGAGTAATTGAACAATGCGAAATGAAGTCTGCAGATGGAAATCAAAAGAAAATTTCTTATCCATAAAGAAGCATGGTTAAAAGCAATTAAACCCACTGTAGAGCATATCATTCAAGGATATCTATCTTACAATCGATCCGGATAAAACCGTACGGGTATGATTCCGGAACTATCACAGAATATCCACTCAATTCGATTTTCAATTAGTTAATCCCCTCCCGGGAAATTTATTACACAATATGTTTCTACAATACTTTAACCGCTGAGCGGTAAAGTGAATTCCCAAATTATGGTTAAGTTTTAGCGTTGTACTAATGCTGCCAGGGTTTGGAACTCTTGCATATTTAGACCTCAAAGGCTTTGAAAACCTTTGAGGTCTGCTCCCGAAGCTATGGCTCAGAGCCCTGGCAGCGTTTTTGTAAAATCACATTTAACTATAAATAACATTGCTTGTTTAATATTAAAAAAATAAAGTATGGAAGAGCACATTGCTAAAATCATCAATATCGAGCAAATAACGCATAATGTTAAAAGGTTCAGGATAGAAAAACCGGCAGGATATTCCTTTATTCCCGGCCAAGCTACGGAGGTTTCTGTAAACAAACCGGATTGGAAAGATGAAAAAAGACCATTTACATTTACCTGCCTGAATTCGGAATCGTACCTCGAATTCACCATCAAAATTTATCCTCATAACGGCGTAACCAATGAACTGGGAAAACTTCATTCAGGCGATGAACTGATCATCAGAGAAGTGTGGGGCGCCATCAATTATAAAGGCAAAGGAGTATTTATTGCTGGTGGCGCAGGCGTTACTCCTTTTATATCTATTTTCAGAGACCTCCACGCCAAAAATAAAATGACCGGTAATAAGTTGATTTTTGCTAATAAAACCAAAGCTGATATTATTCTGGAGCAAGAATTCAGAACGCTTTTAGGTAATGATTTTATCAATATTTTATCCGTTGAAAAAGCGGAAGGGTATCATCATGGAAGAATAAACGAAAACTTTTTGAGGGATCATATCACCGGGTTTGAAAAAAACCTTTACATATGCGGACCTCCTCCTATGATAGATACTGTAATATTACAACTAAAAAACTTAGGCATTGCAGTAAATTCAATTATTATAGAGTTATAATATGCAGGAAAAGGTTGTCTGGAGTATTGGTCATTCTACCCATAGCTCGGATGAGTGTACGCAAACATTTGGCAAAATTTACGGAACATACCTGTACACAACCCGCCAAAATATAGAAGGCATGCTTTCTTTTCGACCGGAATAACAAAAATTAACGGCTAAAAATCTATAAAAATGAAAGTTATACTTGTTTTTGCATCCACCCTCGACGGCAAAATAACGAAATGGGGCAACCCTATGGTCAAATCATGGGCATCTGAAAGCGACCAGCAGTACTTTAAGCAATTATGGAATAACAATAAACTTATTCTAATGGGGAGCAGTACTTTTGATGCCGACCCTCTTAAACCAACCTCAAAAAGTCTTCTTGTGGTGATGACCCAACGTGTGTCTGACTATAAAAATTACGAAGTTCCCGGCCAGCTCGAATTTTCTAACGAATCCCCCACTCAGCTAGCAATTCGCTTTGAAGAGGATGGTTACGAACAAATGATGGTGGTAGGTGGTGCACATATTGCCACCTCATTTTTTAAGGAACAGCTCATCAATGAATTATGGCTAACGATCGAACCTAAAATATTTGGAACAGGCGGTAATTTTGTAATTGAGGAAGAACTCGATATTAATTTGCGACTGATCAGCTGCGAAAAAGTAAATGACGAAGGTACCCTGATTACAAGATACGCCGTGCTGAAGCAATAAAGACGCTTATGGAGCCCCTTTACTTCCAAAAGTCTTGAATATGCCATCCATTTTCTCGGCCAAATCGAAGTCCTGCTGAGATACACCACCTGCGGAATGTGTGCTTAAAGCCACATTCACTTTATTGTAACCATTGCTCCAGTCTGGATGATGATCCATTTTCTCAGCTTCCAAAGCAGTTGCCGTCATAAAAGAGAATGCCTCCACAAAGGTTTTGAATTTGAATTCTCTTTTAATCGCGTTTTCAGCAAAGTTCCAATTTTTAAGATGACTGGTTAAATATTTGCTGATTTCATCGTTTGATATTGCTTTCATAATTTCGTTTTTAATAAATAGATTCAAGACACAAGATGTTAGAATCAAGACATAAACCTAATAATAACAACGGGTTTCATAAAAAAGTTAAGATTCTTATGACTTTTATTATTTAATTTCCATACTAACTTTATATTCAGGAATGATCTCTGGTTGTTTTATTTCCAGAAATTCTTTCGATTTAGAGAAGTCAGGAATCACTGCTTTGTCCAGATAGCTAAGATACGGAGCATCCTTTTTCATGGGCATGAAATAAAAATACATATCATTTTCCTTCAAAATATTCGCATAGCGTTTAAGTGCAACAGTCCAAGGCTCGCTGGTATACAGATTATCGGTGGCCAATTCGCCATTTAGCATACAAACGGCTCTGTCGCCCCTGTAATCAAATTTAATAAACACATCGCTTATTTTTGAAAGATCCAGTTTTCTGGCATCCAACACATAATGACGGTCGTCATATTGTATAAGAGATACAGCGGGAGTCACTTTTTCGACACTGATATTCCATTGTGCAAAAAGCTTTGATTTTACAGGTTCAGCCTTGGCTCCTGTAATTTGTACGGACTTCAGGTGAGGATATATTTGAACATCCCAGGAATTCTTTCCTTCACTTACGAAATCTATTTTTTTATCATTTTCCAATATCAATGCCTCGCTAATTCCTAAATATTGATTACCCGGTGTACCCAATAGATAGGTATTTTGGGCCTTTTCGAAGGATAAAACCAGATACCGGTTATGATCAATTACAAACTCAAAATTAGCATCGTTAGCACCCGTAACAATAGTATTTCCAGCACTTTCAGATACTTTTGCGCCCAAAACTGACACGTTAACTTTACCCTTTATTACTATTTCAGGCAAAATTCCTTTTACAGAAAAGAATACATAATGATCATTTCCTCCATTGATAAAATTGCACAAGGGCTGAACAGTGGCACTCTTAAAGGAAACCTTTCCAAATGCCATATTAAACGGAAAAATAGCAGAAACGCCTGATTTCAAAGTAAAGGATCCCTGCTCAGGAAATGTAACTTCTCCCTGGGTTGATTTAATAGCAACTTTTATATTTTTAAGATCAGCCGTAACCATGTGGTCCTGAAAATTATGCATAAAAATAAAACCTTTGGATCCGTCACTCCTCACTGCATAACGCAACGTAGTGGTGTCTTCCGGTTTTATTTTGGCATTTGTCTCCGGAATTACGGTATAAAGAGGAGCCAATAGGTTACCATAATGTTTTAAGAAGCTATTAATAAGTTTCAACCCGTAAAATCCTTCTCCGGGATTGCCAAATTCCCGAATAGGGGATTGATAATCATACGATTTATTGGGCAATCCGGCACCTTCGGAAAACATATAAAAGCCATCGGAAGGTGTGGTACCACCGTGGTACATATAGTACCCCAAGCCATTAGAGCCACTGCCTATAGTGCGGACCATCAGTGGCAAAAAACTTTCTCCCGGCACACGTGGCCTACGAGAGTATGTAACCACCATTCCCGTCCCAATTTCCGCTGCTAAGGAAGGGTAAGCTTCAACATCATAACTAACCGGGGAATAATCGGGCTGTTTATGAATATTTTTGTATAAGTAAAATGGGGAAAGCTTGTTCCCTTCAGTCCAGAAAGGATATGCATAAGCTGCCATTACGGGGATTGACCCATTCTTTATAATAGTTGCAAATCCCCACCCGGTGGCGGTATATATGGGCACTACCATGCCGGCATTTTTGGCCATTTTTTTAAGGGTTTGCATATAGGCCTGTCCATAATCGGCAAAATCGTTGCCGGCATCATTAATACCAACGCCTACCTGTGTTATTTTTCTATCCCGACGAGCAACGGTGGATTCCTTATCGGCGCCCACATAAGTAATGGCCCATGGAGCCGCAGAATGCTGATATTCATTTTCAATCTGAATGCCTATAACGGGACCATCATCTTTGAAGTACAAGCCTTGTAATTGCTTCCCTATTTCGTTGTATAACCGTTCCACATATTTTAAAAATCCGGGGTCGTTTGAGCGGACTTCAAACGGACGCCCATATAGCCAATCGGGTAAGCCACCATTGCGTATTTCACCATGATCAAAGGGACCAATACGAATAATAGCATCTATCTTATTTGCCTTGCATAGCTCAACAAATTGACGCAGGCTTAGGTCCCCTTCCCAGTTAAAAACGCCCTCTTTGTGCTCGTGCATATTCCAAAACACGTAAGTAGCAATAACAGAGATACCGCCCGCTTTTATCTTTTTAATTTCCTCATCCCAATATTGGCTGGGATACCTTGAGTAATGAAATTCGCCAACCACGGGAAAAAACGGTTTCCCATTTCGTTCGATATAGAAATTATTGACGTCGATGGTTTCGCCGTTGTTACTTTTACCACCAAGATCGAGTTGACCTCGCACAATCTCATTTTTTGAGCCGGTTACGTCTATTTCGTATGTGTTTTGCGCTAAAGCATGATTAAAGAGTCCAACCCAAAGAATCTGGGATAAGACAAAATTGATCCGTAAAAATCTAGTTTCCTTTATGATCATATTTTTTCTAAGTTCATACTTGTTAAGCTCATGATTTTCCGTTGGTAATGACTAGGAAATAGAACATTAATTCCGCTTTCACCTAAAGGTGGTTTCGAATCCGCTCAACCACCATCCCGTTCATCTCACCTTTAATCACAAATCATGTACCGTGAGAGAGTCAGCGTACTTATTTTATTTTCTTCCTGCATAGGTTTTAAAATAACCGCACTCATTGATAACATCCTTATAATAGTCCGTTTTGGCATATTTATCTTTAAGCATTTTAAAATAATCCCCAGCCCTAAAATCTGCCTTATCCTTGTTGCCGCTGATAAAATACCGGTTCTGCTCACATTTTGCGGCCATAAAACAGCATTTCGCCTTAAATTCAGGATCAATGGCTAATTCCATAGCTTTGCGATAGCACTCTTCAGCCATTGAACAATCATAAATAATATCTTTAAAATTGGCATAAGACGAACTGAATTCCCACATCACTACACTGGGTTTAATAGGATTTTCGTAAAAAGTACGACCATTTCCGAAGTAGGTAATATTGTAATAGCCGTTACCCAACAGGAAATAAGCCTCTGCGGCCTCTTTGGGTTTATGTGAAGTCTCTTCTTCAAATACTAGCATTTGCTCAACGAATGAGCGTTTCGAATAGGCCACTTTCTTTGCAGCCTGATGATCACAATCATGACAATCATTAATATGAATTAAAAAAGGATCACCTATAAATAATCCTTCTCCCGATCTATCACATTCTTTAAATTTAGCCAGTGCATCTTTTAATTGGTGCTGGAACACAAGATTAGTCGACTGATAATCAAAAATATCAGCCCGACTGTATGGATGAACAGCAAGAATAAATTTTTCAAATCCGGTTTTTGCGGGTTTGTCCATCAGGCCTATTAAAGCTTTCATTTTTGCCGGAT
Source organism: uncultured Bacteroidales bacterium (assembly GCA_964478555.1). Classification (GTDB taxonomy): domain Bacteria; phylum Bacteroidota; class Bacteroidia; order Bacteroidales; family JAAUTT01; genus JAAUTT01. The sequence goes on from CAYZNC010000029.1 coordinate 9,894, forward strand.
CATCATAAAAGCTCATATCCTTAGTATAATCAAGACATTGAGCTTTAAGAAGATCGCCGAAAGATCTATATTTTTCTGATAGTCGGGTTAAGATCCAGGAATAAGCAAATTTGGATCTTAATTCCGGATCCTTATTATCTTTAAGCCACTGCAGTTCCTGGGTAAAATTATCTTCTGATTTTGGAGTGGGGTTTTTATATAATTCAATTTTATTGATTAACCGGATTAATCTAACCTGATCATTCACAGAAAAATCGTTACCGGCCTCAGTCGATGCTTTGGCGAGATATTTTTCAGAACCGGTAAAATCATGTGAAGCGGCACAAAGATAACCCGCTGATAAATCCCATAAGTACGGTTTAGCCGATTTTTTTTGTTCTGCCACCTGTTTTACAAATGCATACAATTCGGGGTTTACTTTTGACGCATCCAATACGTGCCCTGCATCTGCAGCGCTAATGATAAAATTTTCTTCATTGATATTTATGGCTCGCGTTAACAACAAATCCAAAAAATCGGATTTTGGGTCCAGGGCATATATTTTCTTCATAGCCCTTACCGGATCGGCATAAATTCCCAAAAGATGCCATAAGGCAGTCTTCTCCCTTGTATTTTGAGCCAATTGGAGAGATCCCTCCCAGTCAGCTTCTTCTTGTGGATGAAAACTCTGATACGCAATAATCTTCATCTGGTTACATCGGTCATAAATAATGGAATACAAATAATTGGCTTTGCTAAATTCTTTTAATTTATGATATGACCCCGCAATGTAGCCTAATGTGCGATACTTAATTGAATTCACGGTTGAGAAAGAAGCTGCATATTGATCATAAAAGGAAATACATTGTTCGTAATTTCCAGATTGATACAATAACCTTACTAACTGAAAGAAATATCTTTGTTTGAGGTTGTTATTTTTGGCATTTAAAAAGGATTTCGTACCGCCGTCGATTAATTTCTGCATCGATTCGGTTTTTTTGCGGGGGTCATCACTATGATCATTATTCCACCAATCTGGAACATAATTGGCATAAGGCTCACAACGTTTTGCAAAACCCAAATAAAATAAGAATTCTTTGGCTAAAACTTTATCAGGAAAACTAAATATAGTATTCTTTTTCAAACTTCCGACGGGAAAATTATTGTCTTTTATCCGGAAAATGCAGGTATCAATCTCTCCGATACGACTGCGATATACTAAATATTCAAGGTCATTGCGTTTAATTTGTGAATTAAAAATCCCAACCCATTCGGTAATATTTGTAGTATCATATGCATTTACTCCGCTGTAAAATTCCGATGAACCATAAAATGGGTTGGCCGATCTGTAAAGTAACTTGTAATTATTTGCGTGACTAACTTCGGGTGCAAAAAAAGAGGAGTAATAATCGTCAAAAAAATCTCCTCCTGCGCACGCTAAAATAATCCCCACAAGTGCAATGGGTAAACTAATTAAAAGAATTAAAAATTTTCTCAAAGTCCTTTTTTTCATATCTTGAAAGTGTTAATGAATCCAAATGGAATAAAGCTACCGATCTGTTCGTGGCTTTCAATTCTCCAGCCACCAGATCTGCTGCTTCCTTACTCAACGGAGGGGCAATTTCTTCGATCTTTACCACATCATTCTTCATAAAATAAAAGCCTTTGAAGAAAAACGATTTCGCTGCTACATAAGATTGGTTATCCAAGGTAGTAAAATTAATATTATTTATGAAATCCTTAACTGATAAATTATTAAGCAACTCAAACGGTTTGTTATTTCTGAAATGTATTCCCCATGAAAATAAAGGCAAGGCAATATCAACAGGAAGGGAGTACTTCTTTATGTAACCGGTGTATTTGGATGCATCGGCCTTATTGTATATTGAATTATGGTTTCCGGCAGATGAAATCTTGCCCATATTGTAAAACATTAACATACCCCTATCCACAGGTGGCACCCCTGTGAGCTTTTCATACTTAACCTGGTGAAGCCGGATAGTGGCAGAAAGTATAGCATTATTTTTTTGTAGTTGTGTTTTCAGCAACTTCAATAAATTAAAATATTTATCTTTTGTACTTTCATTCCAATCACAATCAATTTGAAGCTCTGAAAATGAAATCAAATTAGCGGATGCAATCACACAAACCAAACGATAAATTTTATCAGCCAATGAAGCAACCTCGGGATACGATGTATTGATTAATGTTTTATTAGAAAGGTACACTACGGGAACAATCTTAAAACCGGAGGGTATTTTATTTACAAAAATAATTTTACCAACAGGAATAACTTTTGACTCCTGTTCCCAGTTCACATCAAAGAATCTGATATATAGTTTTTTAATATTCAGATCCTGCATAATCTTTTTCTCGGTATCAGATAAACGGAAAGTGGTTTTCCAGTAATAGAAAGATCTGTCTGTGTTGATACGACTGCAACTGCAGGTAATTAATAAAAATATAGCTAATTTCAAAAGCCTGTGGAACATGCGCTTCTTTTTAGAAGTTTAAATATAATGAATGTCTGAATAAATTTCGAGATCGTCTTTTAACATCTCTGACAGAGTTCGGAAACCCTGACAGAGTTAAACAGAGCAACACCCTTTTTTGACAGCCTTATCAATCAGAACTATATTCAACTTTTATTCGTTTGCAGTAATATCATTGACAATAAGCCATTTCCCATTAGTTAAGCGCCATTCAGTTAAACCTTTTTGTTTATAAGTGTTTCCTGAATATTTAAATACCTGATAATACTTTTCTACGGCAATGGTGTCTCCCACACTGATAGATAATAAAAGCGCCCGTTTTGGTTATTTCATTTCTTTGCACAATGCAATCAAGCCATCCGAAAGGGTTTTGCGCCACCATGTTTTATCGTGATATCCCTGATATTCCTGGTAATAGGTTTTGTATCCTTTGGTTTTTAATAGGTTATACATGTCGCGGTTTCCATATATATTGCCCTCCAGGAGACCACAATCCAGGTAATAAGTGATAGATAAACGCGGGGAAATTGCATATTCATTTATCAGGTAACCATTATTCAACCAATAACTGCCAGCCTGAGACAAAACATTACCGAAAACATTCGAATAATTATAAGCTATGTAACCCGATGCCAAACCTCCCAAACTTGAACCAGCTATAATGGACTTTCCGGGATTAGTGGTAATACTGTATTTTTGATGCATCAATGGCATTAGTTCGGTTGCAATAAAATCAGCAAATGGCTTATAACATGATAGCTCTTGAGTCCGGTTAACTCTGGTATCCACTAAAACAGCAACCATTGGCTGGATTTGTTTTGCATAAATTAAATTGTCCAGAATAGTAGGCGTAGGAATTACTTCAAGATAACCCACTGCATCGAACAACACCATTACAGGATAACTTTTTGTCTTATCGTAGCCATCAGGAAGGTATACGGAAATGCCATGAGAATTGTTAAGAACTTTGCTAAAAACCTGAAAAGTATCAAGTGAACCTTTAGGAACTTCAGGCCTTTCATAAAACCATGCTTTGGTAGAATCAAGAAAGCAATGATAAACATTATAATTATCAGCGCCGTTCCTCAATTTCGTGGGTACATAGTAGTGGTTTAAAGGATCGAGAAAACGCACTTCAACATTATTTTCCGTATAAAAAAACCGGTATGCGATGGTAATTTCTTTGGGTACTTTATAGGATCGATACCAAACATCGGTTTTAGGAATATGTCTAAGCCGCATGTCGCCAAAGCTGGTATCTTCGCGAATACTTCTAAATCCGATAGTTAGATCCAGATCGTCTTTTTTTTGCCGGTCGAGAAAAGTTATAATGGAGGCATCAGGATCATCCTTAATGGTCTCGATCATAGGTGTTCCTACTTTTGAAATACTATCCCAAAAAGCTTTGATAGTTACACTGTCGGATACAATTAAATGTGCTATAGTAGGGCTGGCATAAGAGACAGGCATATTTACAGGCTTGAAAACCGGGTGCTCCAGATAATATAACAAGGCATTATTTGTAGTGTCTTTAGGTTGGACCTGATTCTCAGAATTGTGCTGTTTACAATTTACCTGAGAGAGGGTAAGAAAAATGAATAATAAATTTTGAATTTGCATACTATAGGTTTTGTAATGAGATCCACCATCGTAAAAAGACCCTAAAAGTGTAACTCAACCATTATTTAAGCATACTTACAACTATTTACCAAAAAAAAAGTCCCACCAAACGTGGGACTCAAAATTTTAAATGTTTTATAATGGATAAACTAAGCTAGTTTAACATTTACTGCATTTAATCCTTTTTTTCCTGCTTGCAAATCAAAAGTTACTTCATCATTTTCTCGTATACTATCTTTTAATCCAGATGAGTGTACAAAGTATTCTTTCGGTGAATTTGCGTCTTTAATGAATCCAAATCCTTTAGACTCATTATAGAATTTTACTGTTCCGTTGTTCATAAAAATGATAATTTTAAATTAATTTTTGTAAGGTACGTATTAATATCTGAATATTTATTTTTTCCTGTCAAATAAATAAAATATTTAGTTATTCAAAGAAGGTACAATAAAATGCTTACCAAAGCTATTTTCAAAATTACAACATCTGATTTTAAAAAAAGTTACACAATTATTGAAATAATTTACACAATTCACATTTAAGTAATCTTTCTGCAAATAAGATAGTGGGGGAATCATTTTATTCAGCCCTGCCGCCCATGAGATTTGCAGAAAGCTGGTTTTCCGCGTGGAGAATAGTAAAATTTTCAATATAAGTAAGTTATAAAACAAGATGTTATAAAATAGGTCTCTTTTTTTAACAATTTTAAGTTTCACATGTTAACACTTAACTATAAATAGCCTCAAAAACTAAAAAAACCTGTAGTGTAAGAGTGATCATAAAAATTTTAACAAATAAATTGAATTATGAAAGCTATTTGGACAGGAGCTGTTGGATTTGGACTTGTAAACATTCCGGTTAAAATATACAGTGCAATAGAAACTTCGCAACTGGATCTTGACATGCTTGATAAACAGGATTTATCTCATATCCGATTTGTACGAACGAATGAAAACACCGGAAAAGAAGTCAAGAATGAAAATATTGTAAAAGGCTATAAATATGACGATCGTTATGTAATATTAGACGATGAGGATTTTGAAAAAGCCAATGCTAAAAAAACAAAATTAATTGAAGTAAACGATTTTGTAAAAATTGAGGAAATCGATCCCATCTATTATGAAAATGCATACTACCTGGAACCTGATAAGTCAGGTAAAAGAGCGTATCTCCTGTTTAGGGAGGCCTTATTGCAGACGGGCAAAGTTGGCGTTGCTACTTTTGTAATGAGAAATAAGGAAAGCCTTGCTGTGCTGCGTCCAACTGAAAAACTTATTGTTTTACACCGCCTGCATTTTAGCGAGGAAATAAGAAGTTCCGGTGAACTTGATTTACCTGAAGACTCCGATATGAAAGGAAAAGAGTTACAAATGGCTATAACGCTTATTGAGCAAATAACCGGCGATTTTGATATTTCAAAATACAAAAACACCTATGCCGAACAACTTATGCAAGTGATTGAAGAGAAAGCTAAAGGGATCAAAACAAGTGCCCCCCAGCTTAAGATAGTTAACAGTAAATCACAGGACCTAATGGAACAACTGAAAGCCAGTTTGGAAATGAAAAGAAAAAAAGCCTCTTAAATTTAATGCTATCGACATCAAAGCATGAGTCTCACCAAATATAAAACGAAACGAAATTTTGAAGCGTCTCCTGAGCCCACAGGAAAGACTAAAGAAGATAGCGTCAAATTGGCTTTTGTTGTACAACGCCATAAAGCTACACGTTTGCATTACGATTTCCGATTGGAAGCTGGTGGGGTTTTAAAAAGCTGGGCAGTACCCAAAGGTCCCTCTATGAACCCGGGAGACAAAAGATTGGCTATGATGGTGGAAGACCACCCGTATGATTACAAGGATTTTCAAGGGGTTATACCCGAAGGAAACTACGGAGCAGGTATTGTCGAGATTTGGGATTCAGGAACTTATTCAGATTTTGAAGGAAATGGGAAAAAAATAACAGAAAAGAAAATACTGGAAGAAATTGAAAAAGGTGACGTTAAATTTCGATTGAATGGTCAAAAGCTCAAAGGAGAATTTGCGCTGGTTAAATTGCGTAACAGCACTGCTAAAGACAACTCATGGCTTTTGATCAAACATAAAGATGAATTTGCGGTTACGGATCAATATAACAGTGAAGAGCAAACCAGTTCTGATTCACCTATAAATCAATGGCTAATTAAAAATAAAAAAAAAAGCCCTAAAGCGTCCTCAATCCCCGCCACAAAAGACAACGTTAGTCAAAATAACAAAGCCCGCGATTTTATAAAACCAATGCTTGCCCAGGAAACCGCCCGGGCCTTTGATAACAACGAATGGTTGTTCGAAATTAAATGGGATGGTTACAGGGCTATTGCAGATATTTCAGCAGGTAATGTAAAACTCTATTCCAGGAATTATAAAGTCTTTAATAATGAATATCCTGTTATCATTGAAGATCTGAAAAAAATTACGGATGATGTTGTTCTCGATGGTGAAGTTGTTTTGTTAAATAGCGAAAACAAGCCCGACTTCGGAAAATTGCAGGACTATCGAAGTAATACCAATTTTCAGTTATGTTATTACGTATTCGATGTTCTTTACCATAACGGGAAAAACATATCCGATCGTCCCTTGATTGAACGTAAAAAATTACTGCGCCGGATAATCGAAGATACGGATGCTATCAAATATACCGATCATATCGTTGGAGAAGGTAAATCATTTTTTGAAGTCATTTCGGAAATTGATTTGGAAGGGATTATGGCAAAAAAAATGGATAGCCTCTATTATCCTGGCATAAGGTCATCATCGTGGTTAAAGATAAAAAAAAACAGTTCATGCCCGGTCTTTATCGTTGGCTTTACAAAACCTACCGGAAGCAGAAAATACTTTGGCTCCCTGGTTTTAGCCTTTAAAGACGATGATGGATTGAAATATGCCGGACATGTGGGAACTGGTTTTAATGAAACATCGCTAAAAGAAATTTATTCACTACTTGAACCATTGATAACCCCAAAATCTCATTTTAATTTTAAAATCCCAACCAAAACTCAAATAACCTGGGTGACACCCCAAATTCAATGTGAAGTAAAATTTTCACAACTGACTAAGGGCGGTATCATGCGTCAACCGGTATTTGTTGACATTATCAAGAAAAAAATAAATGTTATGGAAAATACAACAAAACAAATAACAAAAAACGCGGATAAGATCTATTCATTCGGTGATATTCAAGTAAAGGTTACTCATTTTAATAAAATATATTTCCCTGATGATCACATAACAAAAGGAATGATTGCAGATTATTATCAGCAAGTAGCCGATTACATAATACCTTATTTGAAGGGACGTCCGGAATCATTAAAACGAAATCCCAATGGTATTAAAGATAAAGGATTCTTTCATAAAGATGCAGGTGAAGAGGCCCCCGAATGGGTGGAAAGTACAAAATTATACTCGGAATCAGCAAAAAAGGACATCGATTATATTCTTTGCAATGATAAGGCTACACTTGCCTATCTCAACAACCTTGGATGCATTGAAATAAATCCCTGGCATTCTACGGTAGATGTATTGGACAATCCCGACTACATGATTATTGATATTGATCCTTCTCCAAAAAACACATTTAATCAGGTAATAGAGGTTGCCAAATTAGTTAAAGTTGTATTGGACAGATGCAAGGCTCCATGTTTTTGTAAAACGTCAGGAGCAACAGGCATGCACGTTTATGTCCCGCTTGCAAAAAAGTATCCTTATGAAAATGTAAAAGATTTTGCGTATTTAATTTGCCTGATTGTTAACGAGCAAGTACCCGGATTTACAAGCGTGGAAAGAAATCTTGCCAAACGGGGTGATAATATTTATCTTGATCATCTCCAAAATAGAAGAGGGCAAACCATAGCCTCTGTATACAGTGTGCGACCATTCCCCGGAGCCACAGTGTCGATTCCACTTGCATGGGATGAAGTTAAAGAAGGATTAGACCCTCATCAATTCAATATTTATAGTGTACCTGAAAGAATCAAACAAAAAGGAGATTTATTTAAAGGTGTGCTTGGAAATGGAATTGACTTAGAAAAATGTTTGGAAGCATTAAATCCGGGTGATCATCCTTGAAAGTTATTGAATATCAGAAAAAACAATTCCTAAAAAAACAATTCCTAAATTTTAGTCCAGACCTCAAAGGTTTCAAAACCTTTGAGGTCTTTAACATGCGTTACGATTATTGAGTAAAAAGTTCCCCTCTTTGTGGATTTTTTCAATAAATTCCCAAATGCTTTTTTTCATAATACGTTTTAAAATAATCACTTGTAAAAATGGCGCGGTTTTTTGAAGGGTATATTAAGAAATTAATATTTAAAAAAAAGATTATGGAACCAAGACAAGCAAATACAATATCTTCAATTGACAAATTCTTCATTACTGAATTAAAAAATATTTACTGGGCAGAATATAATATTATCAAAACGCTTCCCAGAATACAGGAAGCATCTAATTCATCTCAATTGGAGAAAGCGCTGTTGGATCATCTGGATATAACCAATAAGCAACTAAAAAAACTGGAAGAAGCTTTTGAATTGATTGGGGAAAATGTACAGACAAATCATCAGAAGTTTAATCAAGAGTATAAAAAAGAAGGAGATCTTCCAACAGATGAAAAATTGCAGAATATTGATGAAGTTTTACTGGAACAAAAAAATCAATTAAATGTCGCTATTCTAAAATCAAGGTTTGAATTCAGCGATTACAAGAAAAAGCTGTTGGTTGAAAAAATAAAAAGCACAATCATTGAATTGGTTAATAATGCTGATGAAGAACTAAAGATAAACTTATCTGATCACCTAAGCGAAAAATTAAATCACGACTATACTTATCTCGCTAATATTTTTTCAAAAATTCAAGGAATTTCGATTGAAAAATTTTTTATCAATTACAAAATTGATCGGGTAAAAGAATTACTTGTTTATGAAGGACTTCAGATTACCGAAATTGCTTATCAACTTCGCTATAGTAGTGTCGCACATTTATCCAATCAATTTAAAAAAGTTACGGGAGTACCCCCTTCCCATTTTAAGAAACTTAAAAAGATAAGTTTACTCAGTTAACTGATGAGGACTTAACCTATAATGAAGGAAAAGAAGACATTATGCTTCTTGGGTTACAACGCAAATTAGGCAAAACAAAAGAAGAATTGCGTGATATCCTTATTCAGCTAGAGTGAATTTTTTATATATTAATTAAATTAATTTATTAACTAAAAATTAAAATTATGAATACCACAACAGTGATTAAAGGAAATTGGAATGAAATAAAGGGTAGGCTTAAACAAAAATATGCCAATCTTACGGACGACGATTTGCTTTTTACCGAAGGAAAAGAGGATGAACTTCTTGGCAGACTCCAAAAGAAACTGGGAAAGTCTAACCAGGAAGTTCGGGATTTATTAGGCAAAATATGAAAAGCCCGGAGGTTGTCTGAGATACCCAGCCCCAGTTCCAAGAGGAGTTTAGTTATTTCGAAAGTTTGCAAATTACTTTAAAGCCATCTTCCACTTAGGAAGGTGGCCTTTTTTATTGACGTTGTAAAGATTCAGCCTAGAGAAATCATCTAATGAGTTGGGGTTCAATTGAGAAAAAAATTCCCCCGTTTGAGTATTTTTGAAACGAAAAAAACAGGCTTCCTTTCATAACATTCTTATCAAAAGATTGTTATAAATGTGGTATAGTTTTTTAAGTAGATTAAACAATGAAATATAAAACTTAATTAAAAAGATTTACTTAAAAAATTGTATTATGAAAACAAAATATATAATAACCAGTTTATTACTTATGTCTTTTTTTATTAGCAACTTAAAAGCTCAAAATGATACAGACGACAAACGTGAAGTTCCTACATTTGGAATAAAGGCAGGTATTAATGTATCCAGCCTTTACGATACAAAAGGAGATAATTTTAGTTATAACTCCAAATTAGGATTTGCAGGCGGTGTTTTTCTGGGTATTCCGATTGGAAAGTATTTAGGTTTTCAACCTGAACTAATTTATTCGCAAAAGGGCTATAAAGGTAGTGGAAGTATAACACTTATTGATTATCAATACACCCGTAATACGGATTTTCTTGATGTTCCTTTGCAGTTGCAATTAAAACCCAGCAGATATTTAACCATTCTGGGAGGGCCCGAATATTCATTTTTACTTCACAAAAAGTTAAATATTAATTCGGGAAATATTACGGTACAGCAGCAGACGGATATCGAAAACAATAACATTCGTAAAAATACATTGGGGGTAATTGGAGGATTAGATATTAACATATTGCCTTTGGTTATTTCCGGGCGAGTGGGTTGGGATCTGCAACACAATAATGGAGACGGTACTTCCACTAATCCCCGCTTCAGAAATGTATGGTTTCAAACAACTTTGGGTTTAAGTTTTTAAAGCTTAGAAACTTTTAATTAATTTAAATATATAACCATGGAAAATTTACTTTATGTAATTGCTGTTATTCTGGTGATCGCATGGGCTATCGGCTTTTTCGCTTACAGTGCTGGCGCCATAATCCATCTCTTGCTCATCATAGCCATCGTGGCTGTACTTTTAAGACTTATCCGCGGTAGCAGAGTATAAGTGAAAATTGAGAAATAGAAATATATTTTTTTTATTATTAATCATTTAAAATTTAAAACAATGAATACAGGAAAAATTTTATTAGGTGTTGCAGCAGGTTTAGCTGCAGGAGCATTGTTGGGAATATTATTTGCTCCGGAAAAAGGCTCGGAAACCCGGCAAAAAATTTCCAAAAAAGCCGGCGACTATGCAGACTCCTTAAAAGGTACATTTAATGATTTGATGGGTACTATGAAGGAAAAAGCTGAAACTGTGAAAGAACAGACTAGTGAATATGTTCAAAGAGGAAAAAGAAAAGCAGAAGAAACTAACCCAGCCATGAGTTAATGCCTGAAAAAAAATGAAAATATGGAAGACAGCAAAAAAGCAGGAAACAATGGAAACGTAATAAGCTCTTTACTTGAACGAGTCGAAGCATTTGGCAAAACAAATTACGATTTGTTAAAGCTTAAAACGGTTGATAAAACATCGGATGTGATATCCACTATTGCATCGCGGCTAATAGCCATTATCATTATTTTTGTATGCTTTCTTATGTTTACCATAGGCATTGGTTTTTGGCTAGGTAAGATCCTTGACAATACAGCTTTTGGGTTCTTTGCCGTAGCCCTAATATATGGAATAATCGGGTTTCTTTTTTATTTTTTTCTACATAAAAGAATCAAGAAGTTTGTTGGGGATTTTATTGTTAGAGAAGTACTTAAATAGTTTCTTATGCAAAAAATAACTTCCACCTCCGAGCTAAAGAATGTAATTCAACAACTGGAGTATCAGCGGAAAATAGAGCTGGAAATGTTGAAAGATCATGTAAATCAGATTGTAGAAAGTCTGAAACCTATCAATATTATGAAAGGCATGGTCCAAAATATATCCAGCTCTCCCAGTTTACTGCGCGGTGTCATTAACACAGTAACGGGTTTAATCAGTGGATATTTTTCTAAAAAAATATATTTAAATTCATCACGTGCCAGCCCAATAAAAAAATACATGGTCAGTAACCTCTTGCAAGTGGGTGTTTCACGTCTACTTACCACTAATTTAGATGCAATCAGATCGGTTGGACAAGGAATTACAAGTTTCTTTAAAAGAAAATTAAAAAAAACTGAAAACTTAAACTAGAAATAATTCTAACCTAAAAGATAATTGTTGAAAGTCACTTAGCATAACCTTCAACAGTTACCTTTTAGGTTTTTTAATGAAGCATTACGAACTTTCGATTGATGCTCTTTTTTGTTAATTTTTTAAAAATTAATAATTTATTGAACATGCTATCAGCAATCTGGTTTAAGTAAAATCAGTTTGATCGATAATTAGTTTGTTATATGAGATTTAAAAAGAAAGAGAAAAAAGTTCGCAACGGTTATCTCGCAGCATTTGGACTGCTTGTAATTTCATATTTACTGGTTTATTATATTACCCAGCAAATAGAAAGGCGGGAAAAATTAATAAATCATACTACACAAATCATAACTAAACTTGACATTCTGTTATCCTGTATAAAAGATTCGGAGACAGGGTTGCGAGGATATATTATAACAAACGACACTGATTTTTTGGAACCCTACCAAACCAGCATTAATTGCATTAGCTCCTCATTAAACATAATACAGAATTTAATTGTGAAAGATGCTGTACAAAAACAAAATATGGATAGCCTTCAAAGAAAAATAGTGTTGCACGGCATAATCCTAAACTCAATTATTAAGGATACTAAAGACCATTTACCTATCGACAAGCAAAGTATGTATAAAAGGGTATTGTATGGAAAAGAAATTATGGATGATATCAGAACCATTGTACTTAATATGCAGGTGCATGAAAATCGGTTATTAACAGTTCGAACCAGTGAATTGGCCCGCGTAGCTAACTCATTAAAAATGATTCATTTTACCACATTTATTGTGGCTCTTTTTATCGCTATTTATTCCATGATACTTTTCAATTCCGAAAATAGAGCTAAAAAATTATATCGTAGTCAATTGGAAGAAGGCATAGAAAAATTAAGAATTGCAAACAATGATCTCATTAATTTAAAAAGTATCGAAAAGTTTGCGGCTAGCGGCCGCATTTCAAGAGCCATTGCACATGAGGTTAGAAACCCGCTAACCAATATCTCTTTAGCTGCAGAACAAATAAAAGATGCGGTACCTGACCATGGAGAAGTATCTCTACTTTTGGCAATTATTACACGAAATGCCACCCGCATTAACGACCTGATTGTGGAACTATTGAATTCCACTAAATTCTCTCAACTGGAATTAATCAAGCTTTCCTTAAACTCGGTTAGTGATCAAGCGCTTGAGCTAGCAAAAGATAGGCTCGAACTGCATAATACAACTATTATCCGAAATTATTCTCCTGATCCTTGTATTGTAGAAGTTGATCCTGACAAGATGGCCATGGCTATTCTAAATCTTATAATAAATGCGATAGAAGCCATGGAAGTGGACAAAGGAATATTAGAAGTAAAAACGGAGCAACAAAACGGCAAATGTCTTTTGTGGGTTAAAGACAATGGTATAGGTGTGAACGAGGAAGCCCTTTCAAGAATATTTGAACCTTATTTTACTCAAAAAAAGAATGGCAACGGCTTAGGTCTTACCCTTTCACAAAATATCATTTTAAACCACAAAGGGAGTATTTCCGTAGAGAGCAAACCGGGCGGTGGAACTTCTTTTCTCATTACCTTAAATAATTCACACAATGGAAATTTAAGTTAAGTAATTGAAACTTTTGATTAAACCTATGTCGGGAAAATCATCAGAACAAAAACGCATCAATTCCAAATACAATATTAAAATCTAATTTCGTGGCAATAATTCGACATGTTGGGGTTAATTTTCATCAGTTTCCTGAAGGAAGGTAGCAATTATTAATTTAACTAGCAATACTTTGCATTATGGTTGTAAAATTGATTGTAATTTCTAATAATTGAAATAGTGGAAACGAAAAATCAAAAAATAGAAACCTTAATTATTGACGATGATTATGATATATGTTATTTAATATCAGCGTTATTGAACGAGCGAGGCATCCATTCTTCCTTCGTGCATTCGTTATCTGAAGCCAAAGCAAGTCTAAAAGCATATAACCCTTCCGTCATTTTTCTCGATAATCATTTACCCGATGGCCTCGGAATTGAATTTGTAGAATATATCCATGAAACTTACCCGCAAGCAAAAGTAATTATCGTTACAGGTCACGACATCGCTATGGACATTAACAATGTATTATCAAAAGGGGTGATCGATATTATCAAGAAACCTTTTACAAAAGAAAGAATATATTCCACACTTGACAAGGTAATCTGAAAAAGTGACAGATTATTTTATGTTGCTTTATTATTTGAATTTCAAAAACACCCCCACAAGACTAATAAATCCGGAAATAATAATTAACGCCCCCGCAATCTTATTAATCAATCTCAGTGCATTTGACCCCATCTTTTTTCTATAATGAATAACAAATGTACTAAGCGATAAAAACCAACAGAAAGATCCGGTAAAAACCCCTATAACTATGGAAAAAGCCGCTAAAATTCCGAATCTTTTTTCAATGCCTATTGTAGAAAAAATTGCAATAAAAACAAAAAAAGTCAAAGGATTGGATAACGTAAGGAACATCGTGGAAATAAAAGATTTCAAGCCTTTACTTTCACTTTCCTCGTTATCCGGTATATTAGGTTTGGTTAGAAAAGTTTTTATGCCGAAAATAATCAATAAGGCCCCACCGATTAACTTTATCCACAAACGCTCGTGTTCAATAAAATTAGCTATATACGTAAATCCAAAAGCTGCTATACTACTATAAAACATATCGGCTGTAGCAGCTGCAATTCCTATAATTCTTCCTTGAAAGCTTCCATGAAACAAAGTTTTACGAATGCAAATGATTCCTATAGGCCCTATGGGAATGGCCAAAGCAAACCCCACAATTATACCCTTTAAAAAAAATAAAAAATCCATATGCCTGTTTAAATAATATCCATCGCTTCATTCATTTCCTCAGTTAATTATATGAACATCAAAAACCGGATTTGGTTCGAACAGGCTATATTTCCCCGCAAATGAGCAAAATAATTCCCCCTCAGACAACGTTAGTTATCAGACAAATGATTAAGCTCCGATAGTTCAGGTTCTGGTAATAGCTCAAGCTCCGGTGGAAGTGGTTACGGTAGCTCCGGTTCAGGAGGTTACGGTAGCAGCCTCAGCACACAGCAAGTCAGCATAATCACGTGCAATCACAATTCAATGCAGATATTTTTTTAATTCCGCTCAGAAAGTTGCGAACATTTATTTCTATTCGATTGTTCCAGTTCCATAAGTGAACTGGAAAATAAGATTTAGTAAACTAACGCTATCCCAAAAATGCATGAGTAAAAGAATACTTATAATAGATGACGATCGTGATATTTGTTTATTGCTAAGCAAATTTTTGGATAAACATGGCTATGAGACAGATAGCGCTTATTCCGGTAATGGAGGAATAGCTAAATTTAAAGAAAATAACTTTGATATCGTCATCTGTGATTATCGATTAGGGGATAAAAGTGGAAAAGAAGTGCTGATGGAAGTAAAAAAAATACGACCTGAGTGCATTGTAATTATCATTACCGGTTATACTCAAATTAAAACAGCCGTGGATATCATTAAATCCGGAGCATATGATTATATAGCAAAGCCACTTATTACGGATGAAGTATTGAATGTATTGACCAACGCTATTCATGTGCAAAATTCAGTTGGTAAAGAAGTTTTTGCCGCAACTCCGGGCGCGCCAAAAAATAAAAATTCGTCCGCTCCTAATAACGATTTCATTGTTGGACAATCTAAGGTAATTCAGGAAGTATACAATCAAGTTGAAATTGTGGCACCTACGGATTATAGTGTAATATTATATGGCGAAACCGGAACCGGGAAAGAAGTACTTGCCCGTGCTATTCATGAAAAAAGTAAGCGAAGTAAACAACCATTTGTTGCCATAGATTGTGGCGCTATATCTAAAGAATTAGCCGGCAGTTCACTTTTTGGGCATGTAAAAGGGTCATTTACAGGTGCTTTATTCGATAAAATCGGATATTTCGAGTTGGCTAATTCCGGCACTATATTCCTGGATGAAATTACTAATTTATCCTATGAAGTTCAGGCAACCCTTTTGCGTGTTATTCAGGAACGAAAATTTAAAAAGGTAGGTGGCACCAAAGAGATAGAATTGGATATAAGAGTTATTGTAGCTTCAAATGAGAATTTACAGGATGCCTTTCACAGTGGAAAATTCAGAGAAGATTTATATCATCGGTTTAATGAATTTGCCATTAATATTCCAGCTTTGAGAAACAGAAAAGAAGATATTCCGATATTTGCCGAATTCTTTCTTCAAAAAAGCAACAAAGAGTTGGGAAAACAAATTGAAGAATTTGATAGCGATGTAATCGAGGGATTTATTAAATATCCATGGCCCGGAAATTTACGCGAATTTCGTAATATTGTCCGGAGAGCTGTTTTGCTTACCAATTCTCCACGAATATCGCTGCAAGCATTACCCATGGAAATAACAAATCCTGAGCTTTTTAAAACACCTGAAACATTTCCACAAAATACACATGAGGATAATTCCAAAAAAGATTTCGATTTAAAGGAAGTTTCTAACAAGGCAGAATATGAAACCATTATGAATGTATTGAAAGAAGTAAATTTTAATAAAAGTAAAGCTGCAGAAATCCTTAAAATTGATCGAAAAACGCTGTACAATAAAATTAAGAATTATGAAAAATTATCGACGTAAAACTTCTATTAAATAATTACGTATTTGGATATTATTCAGTAATTTTAGTTTTTATCGCTGCAAAAAGAACTACAATTATTATCAAAATAACCAGATAATCAACTACAAAAAGGGAGTTATTCCCCTTCATTATAAACCTGAAGCCTGTTTTTAAGCGACGTAATTTCATGCTGCATATCAGTTATACGCTCTAACAGGTGAATAATGGTTTCAATGCCTTCCAGATTTATGTCCAAATCATAATGCAGCCGGACTATTTTCTCCAACTGCGATAACTGATCAATATGAATATAGGCTGTTTCCTCAATGATCGTAATTTCCACCAATCCGGTTTGTTGAAGAGAATCGATAAATGTAATCTCAATGTTATGACTCACACAAAAATCGCGGGCTAAAATCAAATCTTCCATAGACATCGCTGATTTTAAGATTTAGACAATTCAGTAAATAACGCTTTTTGCTTCGGGGTTAAATTAGTTGGAATTTTAGCCTGGAAGGTTACATATAAATCGCCGTATTGTCCCTCACTTTTATATATAGGAAATCCCTTACTCTTTAATTTAACCATAGCTCCGTTCTGTGTTTCGGGCTTTACTTTTAATTTTACTTTTCCTTTCAAGGTATCGATGGTTACTTCGCCTCCCAACACAGCCGTATATAAGTCAATCTCTGCCGAAGTGTACAAATCATTTCCCAAACGTTTAAATTTAGGATCATTCGCTACTGAAAATGCAATGTATAAATCACCATTGGGACCACTGTTTATTCCCGGACCTCCATGCCCTGCAATTTTAATTATTTGTCCATTTTCAATCCCAGCGGGTATCGTTATTCTTATGTTCTTCCCGTTAACCGTTAACGTTTGCTTGTGAGTTTCATAAGCATCAATGAGGTTAAGATGCAGCTCTGCATTATAATCTTCTCCTCTGAATTTAACCTGTTTGCTTCTACCTCCGCCATATCCTCCGAACATAGATTCAAAAAAATCAGAAAAATCTTCATTATTTTCTGCTCCTGTGAATGTTTGTGTTCGTTTGCGCGAATTTGTAGACTGCTGCTGAGTTTGGTTTGCTTTTTCAAATTCTTCAGCATGTTTCCAATCTTCTCCGTATTGATCGAATTTCTTACGTTTTTCAGGATCGCTCAGCACTTCATTTGCTTCATTGATCTCCTGAAATTTTTTCTTTGCATCCTTATCATTCGGATTTAAATCGGGATGATATTTTCTGGCTAATTTCCGATAGGCACTTTTGATGTCCTTTTCAGTTGCATTTTTATTTAATCCAAGTACTTTATAGTAATCGATATACATGTCGATTTTTAGATTTTAATACAATTAAATATAAAAACAAGGATGTACGCGGAATGTTTTTGTTACCTTTTATACTTTACACTATCCACCAGATATTCCGATTCGCCTTTCCAACTTAACGTTCCATTTGTTTGCAGATAATGAACGGATACCATTCGCCCCTGAATGGTATCCAGTTGTTGTGCCAGTTTCTTATCCGTAACTGAAAATAAAAACTTTTCAGATGAAAGGACAACATTCGAATTACTGGATATGCTGCTTAGTATCATTTCACCTTCATAGGTCTTGAAGATATTACCCTTGTGTGAAAATTTCTGCAATAAACCGAAACGATAACCACTACTATAGGTGTAATAATATTTCCAATAGATTACAATACTAAGTATAATTACAACCAGCGCAATTATCCCATAAATTACTTTTCTAACCTTTCGTTTTATTACGGACCATTTTGAATCATTCGCCAATATTGTGCCTGTATCTTTTTTCATTTTACCTGTAATTTCAAATTAGGCTGCAAAATAGATAATTTTAGGTAAAAAATAAACTTATGCCTTCAATTACAAAACATAATGGTTGTTATTATTAGTATAAATAGTTTGCTCTAGGTCACTACGATTGGTTTACATAATGTGGCAAAGTGAATTTAAATTTGCTGCCATTATCAGGTTCGCTTTCTATCCTGATATTTCCACCGTGCAATTCAACAAACTCTTTACAAAGCAATAAACCTATTCCTGTACCTTGTTCGTTATTAGTGCCCGGTGTTGAATGAATCATCCCGGTTGTAAAAAGGCTATTTTGTGCTTCCAGGGACATTCCAATTCCATTGTCTGTTACCACAACCTCCACAAATTGTTCCCATTCGGTGGCACTGACGTTTATTTTTCCACCCCTGGGCGTAAACTTTATCGCATTGTTAATCAAATTTCTTAGTATGGTTTTTACCATTTCACGGTCGGCCCTCACAAGCAATTGAGGAACTATAGAATGACCGAGCGTTAATTGTTTTTGCGCAACCGAAGCTTTAACTGTCGCTACTTCATATTCCAGCAATTCATATAAATTAGTTTTAACAGGATTGAAATTATTTTCTTTATTTTTCGAGAGGATCCATGCCAGAAGATTATCAAGAAGATTTATTGCTGTATTTGCTGAATCAACAGCCATGTCGATGTACAATTCAAACTCAGGGTTATCACTCAGGTTCTGTTTCAATATCTCCAAAGAATCTAAAATGGAAACAAAAGGACTTCTTAAATCATTCGCTATAGTAGCAATGTGTTTATTATTGGCAGCAACAATTTCGTTGAGCCTCTTTCTTTGCTGTTCTACAAGATCATTTAAACGGGCATTTAGTTCTTCTAATTCATGAGAACGTGTGATACTGGTTTGTTCCGAATCTGGCAAATCCAAAGATTTTAAGTTTATGTTTTTACCATTCATAATTTTAAGAATTTCAATTATTCATAACTCATCCTTGTTTTATGCGTTAAAACGATTATGGGTTAACATAGTTCAGTTAATTTCAGGATTATTGTTACTGTTGCGCCATAGCTGCCTGAAATATAATGGAGCCAGACCTGTTACGCGTTTAAACTCACCGGATAATTGAGCAGTGCTGCTATAATGCATCTTTTGAGCAATTTCTTCAAGATTCAGATCATCATAGGTAAGCATCTCCTTGACCCGCTCGATTTTTTGTTTAACGAAGTATTTTTCTATAGTGATACCTTCTATTGCTATAAATAAAATGTTAAGGGAAAGGAAACTATCTTTATCGTTTATAACCATGTAATTTAAAAAGTTTGCTCTTAAATTTTCATAAGAGTAATATTCACAATTAACAAGGGCTTTATGCAATTTCTCCATAAGATCATTGTTGTATTCATCTATAAGTTCAAAGCCGGATTCCTGCAATGCATCATATATTTTGACTCGTAGTGCAGGCGTTATAGTTGCGTTTGTATTTATCTCACCTAATTCAACCGTGTTATATGAAACATTTATATTGTCCAGTACTGCTTTTACTATCGTTCTACAACGGCTACATACCATATTTTTTATATAGAGTCTCATAATTCAAAATTCATTTATTCGTAAAAGTCAGATTTTGTTATATAGATTTCCCATGGTTATTTCAAGGTCACACTAATGTTTTTCAAATCCCCAATCCCTTTTTTATCACATTGTAAATGGCGGGCATTGTTTTATGTTTATTCTCACATAAAGGTATTATCATGGTTCCCCCGATCATTTACATTATTTTCAAATTGATTTACATGATTCACACTTTTTGTTGCCAAAAACGTTCTGTGTTATTTTAGAACCAAAAGCAGATGCCTTTTGTTTATAACCTATTCCATGAATCGGCAAGTTCTATTGAGTATTTGGAGTAAAGCAACAGGTGAATCCGGATTGCATTATTTCTAAAAAATGCTTACTTTTCATTTACTTTTACCAAAAACAAATGGACGAAAAACAAATATTATTAGCACACGAAGAAATAGATAAGCAATTAGCTAAAATCGAAAAAATACTTGATAAACGAGGAAGTACGGGTTTACATTTCGATGATTTCCTGCGGGAAGAAAAATCAAGACTCTACGGAATGCTTCAAATTTATTGGCTATTTGGAGGAAAAGAATATCTTCAATATAAACCTAAATGATCAAAAAACGAACCAAAAGAAGAAGGCCATAGGTTGTTTTATAATCAATTAAGCCTTTGATTTTTTCTTATATATTTAGCAACATCCACCATGGGTGCAATCCAAATTTCATGCTCATGTTGTTTTAAATATTGAATTAATTGCCGGTGTGCTTCCAGTGATACGTTAATATTATGTTCGCCACCAACCCCATGAAACAGAAACACAAGTAAAGTGTGGGATTCCATTGCTTTTTTTACAAGG
The DNA here is from genome assembly GCA_964478555.1 of uncultured Bacteroidales bacterium. GTDB lineage: Bacteria > Bacteroidota > Bacteroidia > Bacteroidales > JAAUTT01 > JAAUTT01. The sequence goes on from CAYZNC010000029.1 coordinate 30,605, forward strand.
TCGATCAAATAAGCGCCCGATTGGCCGTTTATTCCATAACAATTGATATTATTTAAATCTACCTTGTTTAAAGGTTGCATGCCATCCTGAATACCTCTGGCGGCAATAAAATCATGCTCCAGTGTGCGGTAAAAAGTTATGGTATCAATCTTAGTGTCTCCACATGGAAAGGCAAAGGTTCTTTCTGTTTTACCATCAATTGCCTGCAAAAGCGTATTGGTAACCCTGATCTCTTTAATCGCTCTATCTGCAGTATACTTACTAAGGTCATTTTCAGCTGTGACCCAGGATCTTCCGGGCAATCCCCCATCACATGGATGATTTAAAGAATGATTGCCAAGTTCATGCCCATGCTTTGCAGCTAATCGCCAATCTGACATTCTTTTATTGAGTACCGACGATTCGCCAATTAAATAAAATGTTCCTTTAAGGCCAGCTGAATCAAGAGATGG
>CAYZNC010000030.1:0-8339 GCA_964478555.1 uncultured Bacteroidales bacterium
CAACGAGGCCCATTTCTCAAGTGACAAAGTTGGTTACCCGAAATTTGTGGATCAAAATGGTGATGGTAAAATTGATCAAACTTATGACCGCACCGTAGTTGGAAATCCAAATCCAAAATTTATTTATTCATGGTCCAACAGTTTTAAGTATAAAGGGTTAGATCTGTCTATTTTCATGCAGGGAGTATATGGAGCCGATATCCTGAACCTGTCGCGGGCCGAATATGACGTTGTTGGCCCTTGGGGTGCTCAACGCAGATTAGTATTAGACCGTTGGACCCCCACAAACTACATGTCCGATGTTCCTTCTGCTCAAAAAGTGCCCAATGCCAACCTGTTGCAGTCATCGTGGTTAATTGAAGACGGAACATTCCTAAAAATAAAAACCATTACACTGGGATATACGCTTAAAGCTAAAAAGTATGTGCAAAGTGTTAGAATTTATGTAACCGGACAAAACCTGTTCACATTTACGAAATATTCTGGTTTCGATCCCGAAGTAAACAGCTCAGGTACACAAAACCTGAACCTTGGTGTTGATTACAATGCGTACCCAACTGCAAAGGTGTTTATGATTGGCTGTAATGTTGGTTTTTAATTTTATTCCTTATTCAAACCTAAAAAATATGATTATGAAAAATAAAATAATCCTCCTATTATCCTTACTGCTTCTCGCCGGGACTTATTCCTGTAAAAAGGATCGTTTGAAAGAAGAAGCATTCGATTTTATTACCCCCGACAGTTTCTATAAAACCGAGGCCGATGCAAATGCAGGTGTTAGTGCCATTTATAATACCCTCGTTAACGGTTGGAATTTATATGGGCGCAATTTATGGATGATGGCCGAATATCCCGCAGAATCCTCAGATGCTAACGGTTCAGGCGATGCTTTTCGCAAGTCGTTTGATACTTTTTCGTGGGATGCTTCAGGCACAGGCTTGGAACTTTGCTGGACAGGATTGTATCAAGGTATTTTCAGGGCCAACAATTTTTTGGCGCAGGTTGACAGCATTAAACAAATAAACGCCGATGTAAAAATAAGACTCAAAGCTGAATCCAAATTTTTAAGAGCATACTACTATTTTTGCCTCGTACGTTTTTGGGATCATGTACCATACCTTGACGAAAAGAATTACAAAACTGAATTGAACCCCACAAACGTGGGTACGGATGATGAAGTGTGGAATTTAATGATCAGCGACCTGCAATTTGCTGAAACCAACCTTCCAGCATCCTACGATGCCAAAAATATTGGACGTGCTACAAAAGGTGCCGCCAAAGGTATTTTGGCCAAAGTTTATCTTACCCTTGCAGGGTTCCCCTGGAATAAACCTGAAAACTGGGCACTGGCGGCCGCAAAAGCCAAAGAAGTAATAGATAACGCAAGTACTTATAAATATGCGCTGGAAACTGATTTTTCAAGGGTTTTTGCCTTAGACAATGAACATGGCACAGAATACATGTTTAGTGCCGAATTTGCTAGTGGTATGAACCTTGGTAACAATCTTCCGGCTATGACAGGTATTCGTAATGCACACCAAACAAACCTCCTGGGAGGATGGTCTTCATGGGTATCGACCAAACAATTTTTCAGCTCGTACGATACCACGGATAAACGCAGGGCTAAAACATTTGTGCTTTCTTATGTTGATGTTGTAAATAAAGCAGTTTTTAAATATCCTGGTAACATTGGTTTGCCGCACTTCAACAAGTATATTGACCCAAATGAAAAAGCAGCTTTCCTCGATAACCCCGGAGATTTTGGTATAAACATGTATATCCTCAGGTATGCCGATCTACTCCTTGTCCATTCCGAAGCTGAAAACGAAGCTAACGGGCCAAGCGCTTTGGCAGTTTCCGGTATAAATCAAGTGAGGGCAAGAGCCGGCTTAACAGCCATCGATTTTACAACTGTCAATCAAGCTCAGTTAAGAGCTGCAATTGTTCAGGAAAGGGCATGGGAACTTGCTGCTGAAGCACAGGTTTATTTCGACTATAAACGTCAGCATGTGCTCGAATCGAGGTTGGCTTTAATTGGAGCGGATAAGCTGGTACAACCAAAACATTATTCGTTCCCAATACCTCAGCAAGAAATTGATATCAGTAAAGGGGCCCTTGTGCAGGAAGATGTTTGGAAATAAATTAAAAATCAATTAAAAGCAAAAGCCGTTTCAACGATTTGTTGGGACGGCTTTTTTAGGTCACCGAATAAAGCACTAAAAAACTAAACATGAATAAATAAAAATATTGTAAACCCGGTAGCATGACCTTAATACCACAGTGGGGCGAATTGTGGGGAAACGATTTTGGTAATACCTTCAAAGCCTTATTTATTTAAAAGTTTAGTCTTTTGGTCATCAAATTCAGATTGTGTAATTATACCGCTGTCAAGTAATTCTTTCAGTTTTTTTATTTCGTCAGCAACGCTAAAATGCTCATTATTTTTAGCATTACCGACTGCCGCCGAAAGTGCACCGGCAATTAATTCACTCTGACTTTTAGGACTATTTGCTGCAATTTTTTTCGAACAAATTTCTTTTATTTCTTTGGCATCTTTTTTTGTAAATCCATGTCCAACAATTTTTTCACCACCCACAATAAATGTTATTGTTGAATACCCAATCAAAGGAGCGTCAATATCAATACCTTCGATTTGTTGATATATAATATGCTTTGATTGTCCGCTAAAAAAACCAGGAAATTTTAACATGATTTCACTTTCTTCAATATGAATCTCTGCGGGGAAAAATTCATTTCCTTCAGATAGTCTTGATGCTTTATAAATTTTTTCTTCCATAATAGGCGCAATTTTATATAAATTCTATTCATAAGGCTTTTCTGTTTTGCCTCGTTTTTTATAGTGGTCTCTGTTTTCCACTTTTAGTCTTATTGTCAGTCGGAGCAGTTATGGCGTAATTACTCATGTTGTTGATTTGTGCATGAGCTGTTTAAAAGTATTAAAATTTCATCTCTTTTCCTATAAATTTCATTTGTTTTATTTCGACAACAAACGTCAGCATTTGCTCGAATCGAGGTTGGCTTTAATTGGAGTGGATAAACTTGTACAACCAAAACATTATTCGTTTCCAATACCTCAGCAAGAAGTTCATATCAGTAAAGGGGCGCTTGTGCTGGAAGATGTTTGTAAATAAATTAAAAATCAATTAAAAGCAAAAAGCCGTTTCAACTATTCGTAGGAACGGCTTTTTTAAAATGATTTTTTTTATGGCACCCGCATTGCGGGCAGACGATTCGATAAGCGTTTCGTTGGTTAGATAAACTAAATCAATATCGGATTATCTCAAATTTGGTATCATCAATAATATGTACAACATTTCCTGCCCATGAACTTACATCAAAATACATATTTAATGGTAAAGTGGGAATATTAGTTGTGTGTGTTGCAATTAAAGAACCGTCTAAATAAAATTCAACTTTTGTTTTTGATGCAATAATGGTGTAACTATAGAAATTATAAACCGAAGCTCCTACAGCATAATTCGTAGTTGTTGCCGTACCCCCCAGAACAGTCCTTGCTTGTATTGTATTTCCGCTGATGTTTATGAATTCAATTGCGTTATTTCTATCGGTCCCATTAACCAACCCTCTCGTCATCGGTCCATAGGCAGTATTGTTGTCTTCATAAGTAGAAAGTACCGCTGTAAAAATAAGTTTACCTTCGGTAACAGATTTTTGTTTGCTAGAATAAAGTTTTCCGGTAGATGAAGTGAAATTTGTAGATATTGTAGCGGATGAATTAGCAAGGGATAGTCCTGTTCCTCCGGCTGTATAAGAAGTCCAATAATTTTTCAAAGTAGATCCGGAAAAATCGTCTTGTGCAATTAATGCCGGAACACTTTTTTGCTCAGGTATTTTAACATAACCGCCATTGGTTAAATAAATAGTATCATTGCTAATACGTAACGCTTGTGCTTCGTTAGTTAAATATCCGGCATCATTAGTAAACGAGCTAACATTGGTAGGCTTGTTTGTAAGACTAACATAATTGCCATCAAATAATGTAGGTTTGTTTGTAAGACTGACGTAATTACCATCAAATAATATCGGTTTGTTTTTTATATTCGTCCATGAACTATCCCATAGCGATGGTTTTCCGGTTAAATCAGCGTAAGCACCGCTAAACAATGTCGGTTTGTTTGTAAGGTTATTAAAATTGCCATCAAATAATGTTGGTAAATTTAATAAGTCATTATAATTGCCGCTTATAGCAATTGTAGCAAATGCAGGTTTTCCCTGTAAACTGCTATATAATCCGTCAAAAAGTGCAGGTTTGTTAGTAAGGTCGTTGAAATTGCCGGAAAAACCATTGCCGGCAGTTTTTGCATATAAAGCATAAGGAACACTTAATAATTGACTAATGCCTGTGATGGTATAGTTTGTACCTCCTGTGGGGTCAGTTTCAGTTTTAATGAAATATGGACCATTTGCCCAGTTTATTGTCTCAAACCCTGTTCCTCCTCCTATTTCAATACTTACCAAACCATTGCTATTAGTAGTTGCGGTTTGTGTTTCGGTATAAACTAATGTTCCACTTGAGGAACCTTGTAAAATGCTTATTTGCATTCCCACGGCAGCGGATACAACTAAATTGTTACTACTGTTTCTAATTACTGCCTGATAACTCATCTTTTGCGGGCTTTGCGCCAATACAGATGTTGTAATAAAAACAGATGCTAAAATGGTGTATAAATTTTTCATATTTTTTTGTTTTTTATAATGCAGAATGTTTTTACTTCTTTTTGATTATCTGTAACTTTCAGTAAATAAGAGCCTGAGACAAGATTTCCCATTGAGATAATAGTTTCATTGTCTGCTATTTTTTTATTTTCTAAAAGTTTTCCGTTGATATCGTAAAGCTGATAGTAAAGTTTTTCAATACTGCAGTTTGCGATTTTCAATTTTAAATAATCATCTGTTGGATTAGGATAAACTGAACATTGCAAAGTAATGTCAGCTTCTTTAATTCCTGTTACAGTTGAGATTTCGAAAGGTTGTTGTACACCCTGTGATACAGTACCATTTACACCTGAGTTTGTAGTGTAAACAACTTGTCCTAAGGAATAATTTACTGATCCCTGGCTACTTGAAACATTGCCTCCGGCAGCAGTTATTGCCTCTTGTGCTTGTAATCCTGTTAATCCGAGATAAAACAGGAAACAAACGCTTAATTTAACTTTTTTTCGTTGCATGTCAGATACCCTTTAAATGTTGAAAAAATAAGATTATACTTCTTTTTAGGTTAGAAGGCAAGTTTTTATATATTAATAGGTTGGTTGTGAAAGTGGTCATTTAATTTGTTGATTGTGTAACTAAATTTACTAAATTAAAAACAGTTATCCTATTTTTATTAAGGTTTTTAACTGTTTAATATGTTAATTACTTGTATACAGTTGGAAATAAGTATGTGTGAGGATGATTACATGATGAACAAGATGTCGGGCAACAAATTTCCAACAATAGGATTGATTTACTGTATACTAATCCAATAATATTTATTAAATTAGTATTTATTAGGAATAATTTTTAAAAACGATTGCCATGAAAAACAATTCCAACATTTATTTTATCGTATTGGTAATAGCATCAATGCTCATTGTTGCTTGTAAAAAAAATGATAATAAATCGGGATCGGGAGGAATCGTTATAAAAGGAACAGTTTCGGGAACTACAAAAAGCAGTAATGCGTTAACGGATGCAAAAAAAATACTGGTGGTGAATGTGCATATCGGATCACTAAGCACAAGTTTTGTGGATATTACGGATGGGACTTTTAGTTATAGTGCACAAATGGGAAATGTTACCGCTATAGTCTTTTTAGATGAAAACAATAAATATATCGGAACCCTTTCGACACAGGGATTGAACCTTTTACCGCTCTGCAATTTATCGAATGGAGAAAATACATCCATTGATTTGTCAACATTATCTTTAGTAGGAACCAGCGTAATACCTTCGCATGATCCATTCGGAAAAGAAATCATTATCACCGATGATGAAATAAACAGGTTAAAAGAAATTGATGGTTTCTTTGAAGCCTTATCCAAAAATATTGATGCCGATAACGATGGAGTCCTTGATGTTTTAAACAACAAACAGCTTTTTATAAAAACTAAATACTGGATTGATGGAGGACAATGGGGGACTGACAATTCTGCACCTGTATTACCCGACAGTGTTAATTACGGACTAGGCTCTATGATGGAATTAGATGGTGATGTAGGTTTTTCGGTCCCTACCAGTATCGTATTATCAGGACCGGCTGATAGCCCATATCCTGATATTAGCACCCAATTTATTAATGCGGATGGGAACGGTGGTTTTTATGCGGGTATCTGGAGAAGTGGCAGTTCGTTAATGCCTTTTAAAAAGGGAACCTATACACTACTTATGGATGGTAAAACTTATACGATGGATTATTCCAACATCGATGCAAAGAAAAATTTGTTATTTGTAATTCCAACCCTGCATACCAATAGCGATGGAAAACTTGTTTCGATATCGTTGGAATACAAATTACCCAATCATACTCCGGTAGATCCGTTGAACATATTAACGGATGTTATGGTACAACTTAACGATGCAGCAATGTATCAGTTCTACAACAGTCCAAGATTAATAAACGAAAATACAGACATACAGGGATGCGATTGTGTCAAGGGTTTATATTCTTATACACTGGATACACCTTTAGACATCTCCAAATTAATTAAGGTTAACATTGGTTATAGTGATTTGTTGGGAAATCCATATATAATCAGCTGGACTAAATAAAAAATTTCGGTGAGCGCTTAGCGAAAAACTTGCGGCCTTTGCGTGAAAGATAACTACCAGCTTTTTTCAAATTCAGGATATAAAAAATCTGCTACCAATTTATGTCCATTTTTATTCCAGTGATTATCTCCTTCTATGAAGTATTCGTTTACGATACGCCAAGCCGGAGTATTATTTATGAAAAGTGGAAATAAATTAATAAACCGGATATTATTATTGATACAAAATTGCTTCCAGCATTTAACCTGAATGCAATTTAAATCGCCATCCCATATTTGTTTTTTCCATGGATACACCACAATGGTCATTGGAATATGATGACTGATGCATAATTCATTGAGTTTTTTCATATTGTCTTCAGCCAATTTTAAACCAATACTTCCCCATTTTTTGAATATAACGCTGTCCTTATTGGTCCATTGCTCTCGTTCAACCCAAAAATCAGTGATGGTATTCCAACTATATGGCTTGAATTTCATTCCGGGCTCCTTATTCATCTTTTCCTTTGTTGCTGCTTTCGTTTGTGATGTTGGCTTAGTTGAATTATACAACTGTGAATAAATTTTCTTTTCTTTTCTATTTTTATAGAATTGTGAAATTGCATAATAAACGTACGAATGTCTTCTTGAAAATCCGGCGAAAGTAAAAGAATTGTTATTAGTATAGTTCGGTTGAAAATAAAAATCGTTGGGATTAAACTTTGGTATCCAATCACTGTAACTTATTTCATCTTGAATATCTGAAATATCGATAAAAACAACCAATTTATTAAATTTTAATTTAACATAGTCAAGCAGATATTGAGTTTTCAAAAAATAAAGTTTAGGAGAATAGGATACCACTGCAGCGTTTAGAATTTCATACTTCTCCTTGTCAAATTTATTACAAAGAAGGCCCGTAAAGGTATTGTCAAAATTATTGCACAGGCCTTCGGTAAAAGAGTCTCCCATGAAAAGAATTCTGGTTTTGTTGGTAGATAATTCGACTTTTCTAACGGAATGATCCATAAAGCCTAATGAGTTTGTATTTACCATATATGCCGAACCATACTTTTTATCGCCAATAATAAACCTGGTTTTACCTGAATAATTCGGAAGTAAATTATGATGGAAATACGAATTGTCTGACCTAAAATTATTATAATGAACAATTTCAGGAATAAGAAAAATGGCCAATATAGAATCAACAAAAATGAATAATATAATGAGAAAAATAGCTATTGTCTTTTTCGGATTCCTTTCAAAAATATTGTTTTCTGGCATAAGTTAAAAATTTCACGAATTTATAATAGTTGAGATGACAGGTATGAAACTTAGCATTAGTGCGCTTTTTAATAAGCGACTACGCAATTGAAGCTAACCTGTCATTTTGGAAATTTGCAGGCGAATATAAAGATTGCATTTGACAAAACAAGTCTATTTGGTCCAAAACTGGTCAGCTAAAAATAGCGTTATTAAAAGTTTGCAAAGGAACTAACGTTCATAAGACAATGTAAAGTTTAGTTGGAGCGTTCGAAGCAATTTCCTAAAGCCGAATAGTTCAGATTT
>CAYZNC010000030.1:8439-16082 GCA_964478555.1 uncultured Bacteroidales bacterium
TAAAGTTTAGTTGGAGCGTTCGAAGCAATTTCCTAAAGCCGAATAGTTCAGATTTTTTTGATTCGAATTGATTACAGAAAAAATAAAAAGCCCGTCAATCGATTGATTAACAGGCCTATTTTCTTCTTGTTTGTCGGGGCGAGAAGACTCGAACTTCCGACCCTTTGCACCCCATGCAAATACGCTAGCCAACTGCGCCACGCCCCGATTTATGTTTGTGAAGAGTGTGAAGAGTGTGAGTGTTTTATTTAAGCGTTTGCAAAAGTAACGCTAAAAACGAAATATGCAAAATTTTTATTGAAAGACAACTTACCTTTTATGTAACAGGGACGGTTATTTATGCAGAAATAAACAAAGCCCCTGAATAAATCAAGGGCTCCGATACAATTAACTAACTTTTTTGGGTTTTCAGTTTTCAGTGGTAAAAGTAAGTTGCCTTTGAGGGAAATTGGGGAGACATATGTTCCAAAAGTGTGTACATATATTCATTTTTTTTGTTTCGCAAGTTGTTTATATGGTTGATTGTGATGATTATATATTGCCGTTTCAAGCGTGGTAACTGCCACCCTTACTATGGCTTCATATACTCCGTGGGATTTACACCGAACTGTTTGGTGAAGCATTTGGTGAAGTAGTGACGGCTATTAAAACCTACCATCATGCTTACCTCTGAAATGTTATGATTACCTTCGGATAGGAGCCGGGAAGCTCTTTTTAACCGGATAGTTTTGATAAATTCTGTTGCACTTAAATTGGTGAGTGCTTTAAGTTTATTATAGAGTAGTGTTCGGCTAACAAACATTTCAGATAAAAAAACTTCTACATCAAACGTAGCATCTGCCATGTACTTCTCCACAACTCCCATTGCTTTTTTAAGAAATTTTTCATCTAAGGAGGTTATGGTGATATCTTCCGGTTTTACTAATATCTGTTTGCTAAAACTTTCGCGAATGCGACGCCGGGATTCGATGAGGTTGTAGATTCGTGTTTTAAGTATTTCAGCATTAAAAGGTTTTGTAATGTAATCGTCAGCTCCTATTTCGAATCCGGCAATTTTTTCTTCAATGGAAGATAGTGCCGTGAGTAAAATTATTGGGATATGACTGGTTCGTTCATCTGTTTTGAGCGCTTTACAGAGATCTATACCCTGAATACCCGGCATCATGATATCGCTGATTATTAGATCGGGGTTACGATCGAAAGCAATCTTCATCCCTACAATGCCATTTTCAGCTTCAATTGTCCGGAAATCATGTTGCATTTCTTCGATTATGAAGGTACGCAAATCGGCATTGTCTTCTACAACAAGCAATAACGGATGTTTATCATGCTCGTTTTTAGCTACTGGCATTGATATTGTTCTTATTTCCTCGAGCTTTTGCTCCGTTTGCAGGCCTTTGCCCGATTCTCTTATATCTAAAGGCAAGTTTACAGTGAATGTGGTGCCTGCCTTATTAATGTCATTGTCTGATTTTTTTTGATAACTTTTAACTTGTATAGAACCGTTATGCATTTCAACCAATTCTTTGACCAGCGATAGACCTATGCCTGTACCTCCTTTGCTTGAATGCTCAGAGGAATCGACCTGATAAAACCGCTCAAAAATTTTGGTAAGGCTTTCTTCCGGGACACCTATGCCTGTATCGGATACTTCAATACAAACAGATTTTGGAATTTCAGGAGGATTGTAGGCTGTTACGCTGATTGAAAGGCTCACATTACCTCCTTCCGGGGTGTATTTGAAAGCATTGGAGAGCAGGTTAAAGACTATTTTTTCAAGTTTATCCGAATCAAACCACGCGTTTAGTGTGTCGCAGCTTGTATTCATGGTGAATGCTATATTTTTTTGTTGTGAAAATAGCTCAAAAGAATTGGCAATTTCCCGGCAAAAAATTATTAAATCGCCTGGCGAAGGATAAAGTTTAAGATTACCTGATTCAATCTTTCGTAAGTCCAATAACTGGTTTATCAATCGTAACAAGCGCTGAGCATTACTTTTTATCAACGATACCTGATGGCTTTGAGCCGGTGTAAAATTGTTAATTTTATCCATGAGCCTATCAGTTGGACCAATAATCATTGACAGAGATGTGCGAAACTCATGAGAGATGTTTGTAAAAAATTTGAGTCTGATATTGTTCATCTCTATCTGTTTCTCCGCATCCAATTGTTTCAAAGCAAATTGCCTCTTCAGTTTTTCACGGTTTTGGATGAAGCGCTTGTAAAGAATAAGGCTGATGATCACTAATATCGTGTACATGATAGAAGCCCCATTACTTCGCCATAAGGGTGGAAGCACTTGTATCTTTAAGGAAACCCCTTTGTTATTCCATGCGCCGTCATTATTAGAAGCTCTCACACGAAACACGTAGGCTCCGGGCGATAAATTAGTGTAAGTTGCCTCGCGTTTATTTACTGCGATATTCCAGGTATCTTCAAATCCTTCGAGTCTGTATGCATATTGGTTCTTTTCGGGCTCTTCAAAATTCAAGGCAACAAAATTGAAGGTGATTACATTTTGGTTATATTTTAAGGTAATTTCTTTGGTTTCACTTATGTTTTTCGATAGAATTTTACTTCCCGCAAAATTTTCCGATTTATTAAATAGTTTGAAATCAGTAATTACCACAGGAGGAATAAACTTATATGACTTGATACTGTCCGGGAAAAAGTAAGTAAGTCCATCTTGTCCTCCGAAGTATAATTCCCCGGAAGCTGCCCTGAAACATGCATTTGACAAGAATTGATCACCCTGCAGTCCGTCGGTTTGATCAAAGATTGTCATATCCTTTGGATTTGCGGGGTTTAGTTTTACCAATCCATTGTATGTGCTTATCCATAAATAATTATGTGAACCTGGTAAAATTCCTGCGATTGCATCTGAAGGAAATCCGTCATTTTTTGAAATAACCCTCGTAAATATTTTTTTGGTCTTATCAAAAATACTTAAGCCCATACCAGAGCCCAACCAAAGTTGTTTGCCATCGTCGCATAACGTCCAGATAACATCGAGACTTTCGTTTTTAGAGCGTTTTTGACTGGGAGAATAATTGGTAAACGTTTTCCCCCTATTTGCGGATAAACTTAAGCCATCTACTGAAGTTACCCAAAGATCATTGTTCCTGTCGACATATACATTATATACCCAGTTAGAAGCATCGGAAAAGCCAAAGTTATTATGAGGATAACTTATGCTAAGCGCTTTTCCGGTTTCCGGATTGAACCGGTCAATTCCTCGCCCATGTATAGCTAGCCATAGTTGATGGTCTTTATCTTCGCAAATGGAGCGAACATCACTTCCCGATATGCTTTCGGGATTATCAGACATATGATTGAAGTTTTTGAATTTGCCGGTGGAAGGTTCATACATAAAAAGACCGTTAGCGTAAGTTCCAATCCAAATGCGTTCTTTACTATCCTGAAATATACAAAATATAGAGCCCGTGCGTATGGAGCCATGTGTAGTTGGCAGGTCGTAATAATATTTTTTTGTGTAAGTCTTTAGGTTAATAATATCAATGCCATTGTCGAAATATCCTATCCACAGATTATTTTTTTTATCAGTTAAAACTGCCGAAACGCCCTGCTGGGAAAGACTCATCTGTTTACATAAATCCTTTCTTAAAACATTAAAACCTTTTTGATTGATTACATAACTTACCCCACCGTGTAAACTTCCAGCCCAGAGGATATTTTGTTTGTCTTTAAAAAGGCAGGAAATACTGTTGTTTGATAAACTGTTTTGATTACAGTCCTGGTGAAAAAATGAGGTAACCAAACCGGTTTGTTTAGTGTATATGTACAATCCATTTTTAGTTGCTATCCAAATGTTTCCATGATCGGGGAGAAGATACGTTACTCTGGGGTCTATTTCTTTATTATTAAGACTTCTATATTGTTTTGTATGCTTGTTAAACAGTAAAATTCCTGAAAACCTCGAACCCAGCCACAGGTTATCGCCCTCATCAAGCATAAACTGGATAGCATTTTCGCCTGACGTTTTTTGTATATAGGCAGGTAAGGGGTAATGCGAAAATAGTTCCTTTTTTATATCCAGCATTCCTATACCGTCCCGTTCATAGCCAATCCATAAATTCCCCGTTTTGTCAGATGCAATTGAACGCACGTTAACACTTTTCAAACTTTTTTCAGGAGATAATCCATTATTTCCATAGTATTGCGTAAAATTATTTTCCTTTTTATTGTAACGATTTAATCCGTCAAGTGTTGCAACCCAAATATTGTCGAATACGTCCTGGGTGATAAATGTAATGTTGTTGAACGATATGGAATGTGGATCAACCGGATCGTGCAAGTAGGAAGAAAATGAATTTGAATCTTTTTTGTACCGGCTTAAACCTCCTCTTGTTGTGCCAATCCAAAGGATACCTTCGCGGTCAACGTATAAGCAATTAATAGAATTATCGGGCAATGAAGTAGAATCTCCCGGTATGTTGCGGTAAACCTTTATTTGATAACCATCATAACGGTTTAATCCATATTCGGTACCAAACCATATGAATCCATCTTTATCCTGAACAATGGCATTGATGTCTGCATTAGATAGACCCTGTTGACGCGTAATATTAGCAAATTCCAAGCGATTAAGCTGACCGGTCAACATATTAAAATTGAAAACCGCAATAAAAACCATAAGAAAGCTCTTACAATTCATAACATAATTTTTTGGAATAATTTATGTCTCATTTTGAGAGACTGTGTGAAAATGATCTTCCACATTATTTACCTCTAAATCTCCGAAAACTTTGCGAATACTTACTTTTTATCAGATAGTTACAAATAATCTGCCAGCGGGCGGATTGGAGATAAATTTAGGAATTTTTATACATTTTACACATTCTCCGGAGAGAAGGGACTCTGACGCTATGAATTTTTCACCGCCTGAATAAATGCATTGATATTGGCATTGGACACAGCAGGTGGCATTCCACCACCACAAGATATCACAAATTTAGATCTGTCGCTAACCGCTGCAATCATGTCTTTTACTGAATTTGTTACCTCTTCGGGAGTACCTGCAGCGAGCACATCGCGTGGCGGAATATTGCCAAGGATGGTTAATCCGCTTTTGGTTGCCTCTTTCAATTGACTGATGGTCATATGTGTTCCGGGGTTATAAAGATTAATGCCCAACTCAGGATAGTATTTTACGGACACGGTACAATCGGCATCGTTGTGGAAGAGATTAATACTTGCAGGCAGTTCATATAGCTCCTTTAGGTAAGGATAGCCAAATTCTTTAAATTCATCTTCACCCAAAAATCCGACAATATCGTCCAGCATCATCGTGCCGTCAATAGTAGATATGGCTTGTTTCTGGATTTTATGCCAGGTTTTCAGAAAATCAGTGATAATTCTTAAGAGTTTGTGTACCGTTTCAGGCTCCATCATCATGGAGGTCAGAAGTTCCGTAGTGCCCATCAGAAACGAAGCGATATTAAGTGGTCCGCGGGATACCGAAAAACGTATTTTATGACCGGCAGCTTCAATGGCTGGTTGAGCCTTTACCAAACGGTTAAGCATAAATGGCAGCAACCCGTCTGTTTCCGGATTAGGAGTCTTGATCTTATGAATATCTTCAGGTGTCTGAATGATTTTCTCGGCAAATGGGAATTCGTTTTTCCAGAATATACATTTTGCGCCGAACGCCGAAGGTTCCGTACACATGCCATATTCACTCCAGAAACCGGGCAGAAATATAACATCCGGGAAAGTTTCTATGGCTTTCAAATTAGCCTTCAGCCATAATTCGTCGTTTGAAAAATAGTCCAGAATACTAATTCCGTACCAATTAGGTAACCAGGGACAATCAATAATAAATCCTATAGGCAGTGGTTGCTTGAGCTCACCGTTGATAACGGCTTTCAGTTCATTCCAATGTTTATCAGTCAATGGTAGTTAATTTAATAGGGTTAAATATTATTTTGCGACCAATATAAAACTTTTTTTAATGTCTTTCTACTTTATCCCTTGTTTGTTTGAGGCTTTCCTGGATTTCAGCTACTTTCAATTTAGTGAGTGGATACTTCCATATGAAAAACATAGCCACAACGATAGAAGAAACAGGCACTGCAATATAAAACCACCGCAACGTAAATAATTGATTAACCGTGAGGTGCGGATCTTTTCCCTCAATGCCTAACTGTATAAGTACCCAGGAGCTAATAACCGTTACAAAAGCAATTGCCGCCTTGATTAAAAATCCGGTAACAGCACTATACATGCCTTCTCTTCGTTTTCCTGTTTTGAATTCGTCATAATCACAAATGTCGGCGCAAAAAGAACCTATTAGAACCCAGCATGCACATAATCCAATATTAATAATGACAGGCGGTAGAATTGCCAGATAAGGATACTCCGGGGTAAATAAAAACCAGCTCGATAAATATCCGATAATGCCAATGATTAGTCCTGCGTTTAGTACGGTTTTTTTGTCATAGAACTTACTTACCTTATTGATTACAAAAACAGTAGTCAATTGAGTTGAAGTTTGAACCACTGCGCCATAAGCGCCTAACAAACCGGCCAGCTCTTTATGTGTGATTACCTTTTCAATAATATGAAATTGAAAAGGAGATTTCCAGCTCCAGTCCAATACCTTATGTAATCCATCGTACGCCACATGGTAGAGGGTGATGTAGTTCAGAAGTGGCAACATGAAAAATAAACTTAGGAATATAAAAAATATAGCTCCCATAAATATTTTAAAAGGCGCATCCTGAAAGGTTTCAATAAAAGATGGCCAGAATTTTACTTTTTCATGTTTGATCACAAAACGTTCCTTACAGAAAAAAGCCGGTATAACGCCGGATATTAACATGATAAAACCAATGATAATACCCAAATACCTGGCGCCGGTTATTTCATCGCCGTGCCAAAGGGATTTTATTTGAGTAAGCAAATATAACGAGCCTATAACTGTGCCAATGATATAGGTAGGAACAATTTTAAAAATCTGTAATTTGGTTCTTTCGTGATAATCTTCTTCAAGCTCCAGTCCAAGGCTGCTGAAAGGTATTTGCCAGATAGTAAAAGTCATAAAAAACAACGATACGGCAACCACTAAATAAACTGCTTGAAGAAAACTGCCATGTATAATGGTATGACCTATCACGTAATCATCTACTGATCGCGGAGTAAACCAAATGGACCAAAATACGACAGTCATGATAATAGCTCCGGCAAATATCCACGGCTTTCTTCTTCCCCAGCGCGATCTTGTGTTGTCACTTAAGATACCAATAATTGGATCGGTAATTCCTTCTATAATGCGGGATGCACTTAATGCAATTCCTATTACAAAAGGACTGATGCCCATACCAACTTGAAAGATGTTGTAAGCTAAAGAGGGCACCACGTTAATAGATAGATTTTCAGCAAACCCACCGATACCCCAGGAAAATTTTTGGCCAGCGGATAGTTTGGCGGATGCTTTTTCGGTTGTTAACATGGCATTTTTATTAGGCTTTTAGGTTTATTGTGATCAGGCAAGTTAATTATTTATAACAAATACGTGATACAGAATACATACGACATGCCAAAAATCTTTTAAATATGGTATTTTTTTTTGGATGACCAAAATATTAATTATAGAACCAAGAAACAAGAGTCAAGAACCAAGA
>CAYZNC010000030.1:16182-31047 GCA_964478555.1 uncultured Bacteroidales bacterium
TTGGATGACCAAAATATTAATTATAGAACCAAGAAACAAGAGTCAAGAACCAAGATTATAGAACCAAGAATTAATGACTTATGCGAATCAAGCGTTGAAGAACAATTAATATTAAATCAAACTCAATGAGTTAAGGTTTTTTCGACCCCAGCCGAAGCTAACCGCCAACCGCCAACACTACCGCCTATTCTTTAAAAAACTGTCCGATCACCTGGAGTAATTTATCGCGGTTTATGGGTTTAGCAAGGTAGGCATTGCAGCCGGCGTCCATGCAATTTTTAATGTCGCTGGAAGCAGCGTATGCGGTTTGAGCAATGATCGTTAAGTTTGGGTTGGTTTCTTTTATAATTCTCGTGAGAATTAGTCCATTGGAATCCGGTAGACGAATGTCCATTAACACCATGTTTAGATCCGGGTGTACATTAACTAAATGTAAAGCTTCTTCGCCGGTATAAGCAGATAAAATATTAATTTCCGACTCGGAAAGAGCTTCTATTAAGTATTCCATGTTGGGTTCATCGTCCTCTACAATAAGTAAGGTCTTATTTTTCCAATTCATTGTTTTTATTTCACGGGGGAAGAAAATAGCATCCTGAATTGATGGCGCCTTGAACAGGGGCAAGGTAAAATGAAAAGTTGTACCAACTCCTACTTCTGATTCGAGCCACAATTTTCCTTTTAAAAGATCGATGATGCCTCTAACTATCGAAAGGCCTAAGCCAGTGCCTCCATATTCCCTGGTTTGGTAGGAATCTTCCGCTTGTCTGAAACTATCAAAAATAATCTCCTGCTTATCTTGAGGTATACCAATACCGGTATCCTTTACAAAGAAAAGAATTTCGGAGAATGAATACATTTTACAGCCAAATTCAATACCTCCTTTTTGCGTGAATTTAAAAGCGTTATCAAGAAGATAGTTCAGAATCTGTTTTAATCGTTGACCATCTGTTTTGATTTTCAATTTTTTAAGCTCGGGTTCTACAGATAATTTTAGGGATATCGCACATTTGGTGTTCTTATTAACTTTTTTGGGTTTGTAATATTCCAGTAACTGTTGCAGGACTTCGTAAAGCTGGAATTCAGTTTCCACTATTTTCATTTGTCCTACTTCAATTTTTGAGATATCCACGATGTCTTCTACAATTCTTAGCAAATCATATGATCGCTCTTTGATGAGGTGTGAAAACCATTGTTTTTTTGTTTCTGGTACATCCGGCATGGTGAGAAAATCGGCAAATCCAATAATAGCATTCATGGGAGTGCGAATTTCGTGTGACATGTTTGCTAAAAAAGCGGACTTCAGTTTGTCACTTTCTTCTGCTTTTTCCTTGGCAATAACCAGTTCTTCATTGATTTGCTTTATCTGTGCATTGGTTTTGCTTAATTCTTCGTTAATCGCTGAATAATCTTCGTTTTGCTGTTTTAGTTGGTCTTCATTTTTTTTAAGCGCCTGCTCTGCCTTCTTTCTGTCGGTTATATCCTGGGCAAACACTAACATCATCCTTTGGTCGTGCAATTCCAGCAATATGCCCTGAACCAGCACGTCAAGCATGGTGTTGTCCATGCAAATAAATTTTCCCTCTTCCAGTTCGGGGTTTAGTTTTACCTGCTCCATTACAAGCGAATGATAATCCGGATGTACCCTACTGAATATTGGTTGTCCAACGAGATCTTCTTCATGTTGAACTCCAAACATTTTAAGTGCTGCAGGATTTAAGTAAACAAAATTGCCATCGTGATGCAGGAAAATAGCTACCGGTGTTTTTTCCGTAACCAGCCTATACCTGTTTTCACTTTCGCTTAACTTTACAGCTGCGGTATTACGTTCGGTAATGTCAGTCATAGTAGTCAGCAGCAGTTTCTCATTGCCAAAATCTATTAAATCAGCAGCGAATAAACCATAACGCAATTCTCTGTTTTTTGTACGAACTGGAATTTCAATATCTCTTGCGAAGCCATGTTTTTTAATGTCACTAACAAATAATTCACGCATTGATTCTTGTTCGAAAATACCCAAATCAACAGCAGTTTTGCCAATAATTTCATCTTTGTTGAATCCCGATGTAACACAGAACATTTCATTTACATCCAAATACCGTCCCGAATTCAGGTCTGATATTGACATCACAACGGAGCTCGAATTGAAAACCTTGATAAATTTCTGTTCACTTTCGCGCAGGGTTTCTTCAATCTTTTTCTGATCGGAGACATCCCAAATCAAACCATTTATTTTCTGAGGTTTACCAGACTCATTGCGAATTAATCTGCCGCGCGAAGAAATATAATGCAAAGTTCCGTCTGGCCAAATAACCCTGTATTTAGGTTCGTACAATATATCCTCTTCCAGCGTGCTGAGATGAGCTGCTATAATTTTATCCCTGTCATCCGGATGCACAACGCTGAAAAATTCCTCAGCAGTTCCTTTGAAAGTCTCACCGTTAATGCCTAACAAATGACATACCTGATCATCGAAGTAGCGAAGATTATCATCAATATTCCAACTCCACACGCCCATGTTTGCTGATCGTAAAGCTAAGTCAAGTTGTGCTTTATTTTCCTGTAACACATTTTCTACCCGCTTTCGTTCGGTAATATCCTGGTTAACGCCGTAAGTTTTAATAGTTTTTCCGTGCTCATCTTTTATCGCAAAAAAACGGACTGTAATATAGCCTAATTGACCGTTGTCAGCGAAAATAACACGATGCTCCATATAGCCGTTGTAGCTGGGATCTGAATTTTCGAGAGACTTTAGGATTTCAAAGCCTACAGATGCTTGGTCTGGGGGATAAACAAACCGGTTTGAATAGGCGGCAGCTGACATGGTATAGCCACCTTCCTTTTCGGCACTGGTTCTGAAAATTGCATAAAAGGTATCATTAAACGTAAATAAATCCTTTTCAACATCGTATTCCCAATGGCCCATATGAGCAATTTTCATCGCATTGGATAATTGGGCTTCACTAATGCGCAAGGCATTCTCAATCTCAAGCCGATTTGTGATGTTTCTTATAAAGGCTGCGTGAAAATCGCGGTTACCCTGTTTAAAGTAACCACCTGCTATTTCTACCGTAAATATCGACCCATCCTTTCTACGATGATGACGCAGCGGAACATCTGTTATAGAATTATGCAGGTCAATAGCTGTTTTTTCCGGTTCAGCCGAGACTTCTATACTCCTCAGTTTTAGAATTTCTTCTTTTGTATAACCATAAAGTTTGCAGGCCGCCTGATTGGCGTCTATGATATTTCCACTTTTCTGGTCAACAATAAGAATGCTATCTCTGGAAGTCTCAAATAAGCTGCGAAACTTTTCTTCATTCTTAAGCAATGCCTTTTCAGCCTGCTTTCGATCATTAATATTATAAATGTAACTTAAGAAATACCGGGTATTGTTTTGGTGGTTGGTAACAATACTTATCGAAATATGAACCCAAATGATTTGTCCTTCCTTATGGATATAGCGTTTTTCAAAATCGCAATTATTGGTAGCCCCCGTCTTCATCTTCTCCAGGGAAACACTTCCAATCTCCCTATCTTCAGCATGTGTAATATCGTTAAATGTTAGCAATGTTAATTCCTCTTTGTTATAACCAAGCATTCTGCAAAATGAATCGTTCACATTAATGAATTTTCCATCAAGGCTTACCATACAAACACCTATGTTTGCGTTTTCAAAAACGGTCCTGAAGATTTCTTCACTTTCCTTAAGCTGCATTTCTGACTTCTTTTGCTGGGTTACATCTCTTACAGCAATAATTCTGTCTTTGTTTGCTCCTGAAACCCTGCTTCTGGCTTCTAGTTCAACAGTAATAATTTCGCCGTTCTTTTTACGAACGTCTATCCAATAAGGCTTCACATAATCTTTACGTAATTGCTCATTTACCAGTGCATGAAACGACTCATTAACTATCATACTGATAATATTCTTACCAATCAGTTCCTCTCTGCTATAACCTATCAGATTACAGAGAAAGTCATTAACTTCCTTACATAGGCCATTTTCATGGATAAAGATGTTTTCAAAAGGCAGGTAGGTGAAAATATTTGCATTCTCCAGTTCTTCAATTTTTGCTTGTAACGCTTTATTCTCGGTGGAAAGAAACAGAACCTCTTCTTTCAAAACGGAATTCTCCTGTACAATTTCCTTATTTTTAAACATTCACGTAGTAGCTAATAGTTCTTAATGAAAGGTACAAAAATATTCACTAGAAATGAAAAAAAAATTTAAAATGAGGTTGTTTATGCTTTGGGCAAGAAGACCTCAAAGGTGGGGTGTTAAAAATTCAAAATGAGCATTAATTATATGTTTGTTTTTCAATTATTTATAATTTTTGTTTTAAAACTCTGCACTGCCCCTTTTAAGAGGCTTTAACGGTCAGGTACAGCTTTTTAATTCGTAAAAATATCAGGATTTAATACGTATTGGGAATTATCAAATATGAACGAAACTGGAACCCTCCTGTTTTTAGGAGGGCAGGGAGGTTTGACCGTCTCAGCCTACAGCCTATTTAAGGTACCACAATCGTCTTTTCACTAACGGACCAGGCTGCAAAATATCCTAGTGCTCCATTGCTGATGTTGCCTGTGGGATTAGCTGGTGTTGAAGACGAGAATAAGCCGTCATTATTAATTACATCGCGGAGCGTATTAAAATAGTCATAAGTGGGTTTGTCAATATTAAACAACTGAACGGTTAGGGTGTCGTTGGGGAGAAATCGATCCAGGCCATACCTTCCGGCATCAAGAACAAATTGCCGGCTTTTACCGTCGAAAAACTTATCACTGGTAACCGTAATACGATCAGGTTTTAATAATACGCCGTTTTTTATCACCTTTGCCATATAATAATTGGGTACTCCTGCAGGATCATGTATAAAACAATCAATGGCATTCTCATTTCGAAAGTCAGCGGTATTCTCAACCGACATCGAATCTATTTTAACCAAATCCGGCATTTGCGAGGATGAGGTAAAAACAGTTTCCCCATCATCAACTTTTAAGGTATATTTTGTGCCAGACGTTCCGGCAATATGTCCATTATAATAAACCCCGGATGCGATTTCAGTCAATGGATAGATGTTTCCGGCGTTGTCGGAAATGCTGACCTGAGCACTGGTAACCGCAGTATTTGGGCTCGGATTAAAATAATCGGTTGTCTTATTTAGTAAAATTACCACCGAATCCGTTAGGTTGCTTATATTTCCCTGAATAACCATTTGGGGAGAAGCATTTTTCAAATTCAGATTAATTACATCTTCACATGAAGTGAGTAAAATGAATAGTGTTAAACTGATTATGATACTAATCAAGTTGCTGTTTACCGTATATGGAATTTGGAATTTTATGATTTTCATTCTCTTAGAATTTAAAATTATAAGTTATTGACGGAATAATAGAGAATAGGGATAGTCTTACCGCCTGTGTCTTGGTGGGATCGTTGGGATCCTGCCGGAAGTTAATGGCGTATGTATTTTTTCTTGCATACGCATTGTATATGGAAAAATTCCAGCTTCTTTCGTGATTTCCCTTTTTTTTCTTTGTATTGGTAGCACTCAAGTCCAGCCTGTGGTAATCGGGTAAGCGATCTCCATTTCGATCCGTATAATAAGGCACAATGGTTCCGTTAATTTCGTACAAACCCCTCGGATAGGTTACTGCCTGACCGGTGCTGAAAACCCATGTGCCTGCCAGCGTCCAGTTGTTACTGACCTGGTAAATGCCCACAACCGAAACATCGTGGATAATATCCTGTTTTGCAGGGAAACTATTGCCGTTGTTAATCTGATCAAATTGCCGCAATGTTCTTGAATACGTATAACCAATCCAACCAGTCAGGTTTCCTTCTTTTTTCTTTAAAAAGAATTCAGCCCCGTACGCCCATCCTTTACCATATAATAACTGAGATTCAACATTGGGGTTTAAGATAATATCGGCCCCATTTTTATAATCAATGAGGTTTTTCATAGTTTTATAATAGACCTCTACAGAAGACTCAAATTCGTTATTTTTAAAATTTCGAAAGTATCCCAATGCCCATTGATCGGCGTCTTGGGGTTTTATGTTTTGGCTGGAAGGAAGCCACAAGTCAGTTGGATTGGTCGACGTTGAATTGGATAGTAGGTGTAGATACTGGTACATATGTGTGTAGGAGGCCTTAATGGAATTGGCTTGGCTTAAAATGTAAGTCAGGGAAAGACGAGGTTCAAAGCCATAATAAGTTTTAACGATAGACTTTCGATTATATACGGCTGAATCGAGGATGTCTCCTTCCGAATCGTAGTAATAAAATGTTCCGGGCCCAAGAATGCTGAAGCTTGAAATGCGCAAGCCAAAATTTATAACAACATCAGATCCGATTTTCTGCTCATCGGAAAGGTAAATTCCATTTTCCAGCGCCGTTTTTTGTTGAAGAATTCTGTTGTTGATAAGGGTGTCTTTTGAAGTTTTTAAAGTTCCCGGGTCAAATGTATGATAAATGGAATTTAACCCGAATTTTAGCGTATTTTCGGAATTAAGGTAATACTGAAAATCTTCCTTCAGGTTAAAATCCTTTATTCCCGAACTGATGGTTACTTTCAGTCCCGGATCTTCTAATATGATATCGTAATTATAATTGCTGTATATTAACGAACTATTTAAGAATAATTTGTTGGAGAACAAGTGGTTCCAACGCAGTGTAGCCGTTGAGTTTCCCCAGTTGATACCAAAACGGTTTGCAAAGTTGAATACATCGCGGCCCAGGTAACCTGATAAAAAGATCTGATCCTTGGTGCCAAATTCATAATTGGCTTTAAGATTGAGGTCATAAAAATAAAGACTTGTTCTTCTTTGATTGGTATCCCTTGAAAGTTTTAAAAACAAATCAGCGTAAGTTCTTCTCGCAGAAATTATAAACGATCCCTTGTTCTTGACAATGGGCCCCTGTATGGCCAGTCTCGAGGAGATGATGCCTATGCCGCCTGAAACGATATATTCTCTATTGTTGCCATCGTCCATGCGGATATCGACAACCGACGAAAGTCTCCCACCATACTCGGCCGGAATACCTCCTTTTATAATGGATACGTCTTTGATAGCATCGGAATTGAAAACGGAGAAAAAGCCCAGGAGATGAGCTGTATTATATACGGTAGCCTCGTCTAAAAGGACCAGATTCTGGTCTGTGGTGCCTCCCCGAACATAAAAACCTGAATTTCCCTCACCCGCCGACTTAACACCTGGTAATAACTGGATGGTTTTCAAGATATCTTGTTCTCCGAACAAAACGGGTAATTTACTTACTTCTTTGATGTTCAGTTTTTGAATGCTCATTTCGGGGGATGTTACATTTCGGTTACCCGATTCCCCTGTTACCACAACTTCTTTTAAGGATACTGAATTTGGAATTAGCTCTATATTCATTGCCTGATCAGCATGTAACGACAAAATGATAACCCTTTGCCGGTACCCTAAATAGCTCACGTTTGCCGAATAATTGCCGGAAGGAATAGTGATGGAATAGAATCCATAAGAGTTGGTTACGCAGCCTTTCTGTATTGTTGGGAAAGTGATATACGCACCAATCAAAGCTTCGCCTGTAATCGAGTCTTTCACGGTACCGCTAAATGTAACTTTGTTCTGGGCATTTAATGGGAGGGTTGCTATAATTATTAAAACTGTTATTGAAAAACGCATGAGCTCTCTTTTTTAAATTTGAACTGAATATATATGAGAAATAACAAACTTTAGAGCGCTTTTGTTAATCGTTCATCGTGGTAGTTAGACTAATGAGCTTAATTATAATGCCAGCACTTCACTTTATTTTATTAGCGTTAAGTGGCTTTTTATGTATGTGAAAGATTATTTTTGCTTAGGGGATGAAAAATTAAAAAATGGCAAAACCCAATCTTATCAAAATATGTAACTCGCAGTTAAGTAGAGACTAAGCTCCAGAGGAGCGCAATGTCGGTAGCCCGGCTTTTTTAGCCGGGGTTTAGTCAAAATGTCTTGATGAATCGACGCACGAACAATTTCAATTAAAGCGATTAATATGGTTGCATCGAAAGGAAAGGTTTAGATTAAGGCGCATGCTTATTTATTCTTCGATTTACATGTATTCGTGCGCCAAAAAATGACATTTATTCTATTATTTCTATAAATATTTCATCCCTACCGGGATGTTTTTGGGTACATTATAAATCCTGACGGCAATGCTTTTTAAGGGTCTGGGGTTAAAACTATAAGTCGTTATGACCTTCTATCTTTTAGGAGATTTGAATTGTAATAGATAAACTTTAAGGATTTTCAAATAGTAAAACTTCCCCCCTAAAAATACACCTCCAGAAATATCTGGTCCAAACTTACTCCTTTCTCCTGCAGGATTTCGTAAACTTCGTAAACCATTCCTCCATTCCCGCATAAATAGAAAAATTCATCTTTATTTATTTTATTTTTTCTCAGGTAATCGGTAACCCTTCCCTTGAAATTTCCTTTTGAATCTTTGGATGTGCAAAGAATATAGTTGTCTTTACCATAATGATCCATGTCATATGCCTCTGAGAAAGTTTTTACCCCATGAAGTGTGGTGTATTTTAGTGTAGGGAAACTTCTTACAAAACTGTGAAAGGGAGCAATACCTGTTCCTGTTGCAACAAAAGTGAAATGTTTTTGATCGATGTCTTTCTCATTTAACAAAAAAGAACCAAATGGTCCGTCGTATTTGAGCACATTACCTGCAGCACATTGTTTGAACTTAACAGACAGATCTCCATCCTGCACCTCTTTTATAAGTACTTCAAGATAATCGTCCTTTTCTCCGCTGTAAATCGAGTAGTCACGCATATAAGGATAATCTTTGAATCCCAGACCAATGTATTGTCCTGCTTTAAACTGTATATTTTGTCTTTCAAAACGGATAACATAAGTGGATGGTGTTAATTCCCTGATTTGCTGAATCTCAAGAAAAAAATTATCTGCCATTAGTTTGTAAGTTTCTGTATAACAAGTGAATATTTCGAAATTGCAATGATCATTATAATAGCAAATCTAAACAAAACTTGAGAATGAATGTTTGAATTTACAATTTAAACGATTTATGAGTATAAAAGGTTATAAAGAACATTTGCCGGAATGGATGAAAGTGCCCTTGCCTCATGGCGTCAACTATTCTAAAGTCAAAAATCTGATTGCCGATCACCACTTAAATACCATTTGTTCCAGTGGTAATTGTCCGAATAAAGGGGAGTGCTGGAGCGCTGGCACCGCCACGTTTATGATACTGGGAGACAAATGCACAAGAAATTGCGGATTTTGTTTTGTAAAATCATTAAAACCCGATCCTGTAGATTGGGAAGAACCAGAGAGATTAGCTAAAACCATACAATTACTTCAGCTTAAACATTGCGTTATTACCTCAGTCGCCCGCGATGACCTTAAAGATGGTGGTGCGGAATTTTGGGTAGAAACGATCAGAACAGTAAAACGATTTAATCCTTCAACAACCATGGAGGTGCTAATTCCCGATTTTAATGCCAACCTGTCACTATTAGATATGGTAATTCGTGAGAAGCCTGAAGTAATATCGCATAATATAGAAACGGTGGAACGGATAAGTCCTAAAATAAGAAGTACCGCAACCTATCATAAAAGTCTCAGCGTGCTTGCCTACATTTCTTCGTCGGGAGTCATTTCGAAGTCGGGATTTATGCTGGGGCTTGGCGAAACGGACGACGAAGTATTCAAAACTTTGGCTGACCTGCGCTATGTGAATGTAAAAGTTTTAACCATAGGGCAGTATTTGCCGCCTTCGGAGCGCCATACATCATTAGTGGAATATGTAACACCCGAAATATTTAAAAAATATCGTGATCAGGGTCTGGCCATGGGCTTTAGTCACGTTGAAAGCGGCGCTCTGGTCCGATCGTCGTATCATGCCGAAAGGCACGTTAAGGTATGAAAAATACGAACTTGTAAACTAATTTTAAGTACTTTAAGGTTTCAGAACTTTCAAGATAAAGCATTAACTTTGGTTAAAGCCATCGCTTAAATAATTGTTTACAAGGTAATTGTTTTAGCGCTAAAATTTATATTACCAAACATCCAAACATCATAAACTTTTTATAACCTTTACAACTTCTTTTAAAGGTTCTCATAAAAATAATTAAATTGCGACTCTAATTTTACGATATCCTTATGGCCGACATTGATATTGTACTTTGGAATAAAATCAAACTGGGAGACAAAGGCACTTTCGAGATTCTTTTCCAAAGTTATTATACATCCTTGTGCTTGTTTGCTAAACGATATACCCAAGATATGACTTTGGCCAGAGAGGTCGTACAGGATTTATTTGTATATCTCTGGGAACATCGGGATGAATTATCTATCAATGTTTCTATTAAATCTTATTTATACCGCGCAGTTCGGTTTAATACGATCCGAAGATTGGAAAATGAAAAAAAATTAGGTATTCGTATGGATACCATGCCCGAACCACATGACTCCGAATTTAACGATCATCTCGAATATGCTGAATTACAATCAAGTATTCTGTGCGCCATAGAATCCCTCCCTGAGCAATGCCAGAATATTTTTAAGCTTAGCCGTTTTGAGCAACTTAAATATTCCGAAATAGCCGAAAAACTAAATCTTTCTGTAAAAACCATTGAAGCTCAGATTAGCAAAGCCTTACGCATGATTCATCAATCCATCAATAACCGGTAAAACATTTTTGTTTAAAAATAAATGCAGTTGACATAAGGGTTACCCTGTCTTTTTTGTTCTACACTATAGATCTAATTGAATGAGACAACTTTTTACAAATACTACGATTACTTTCGAATTGTTAATTCAATTTCTTGAAGAAACGATTGAAAGTTCTGCTAAACAATCCGTTGAGGAATGGATTTCAGCCGATACAGAAAATCGGATTTTTCTGAACAGACTTCGTGAAATTTGGGCTCATACCTCTGATTTAAAAGAACTCGACCTGCATATTATAGCTGCAGACTGGGCTAAGATATCTCACCGCATTGGCAAGGACAAGCAAGGTAAAACCATACAATACGGTGCTGCTTTCTGGTTGAAGATTGCAGCCGTATTAATTGTTGTAATGGTTCTGGCAGGCGGGTATTTCCTAAGAGAACGCAGTAGTATTGTAATTTCTAAGGACATCGTTTACAATGAAATCATTATTCCTTTCGGACAAAAATCACAACTTATTCTTTCCGACGGCACAAAAATATGGATCAACGCAGGTACCAAAATTCGTTTTCCAAATCGTTTTGGTGGTAAAATTCGTGAAGTTTGGCTTAATGGCGAAGCTTTTTTTGATGTAGCCAAAGATGCATCCAAACCTTTTTATGTACACACCAACGATTTAAACATTCGGGCATTGGGTACATCCTTCAATGTTAAGGCATATGATGATGAAGGTGTTGTTGAAACTACCCTGGTGACCGGGAAAATTCAGATTGAAAAAAATAAAACCGATGGTACTGATGAAAAAGAAGTTATCCTTGAACCTAATTGTAAAGCTATTTTTATCAAAAATGAATCGGTAGTAATCGACGAAAATTCTCTTATAGCGCAGGATATTAAACGACAAGTGAATAAACCTTTAGAAATCAGAAAAATTTTTGTTGCGGAACAGGTTAAAATTGAGCCTATTGTTTCGTGGACAGAGGGACGCTTGGTTTTCGAAGATGAAACATTTGAAAATATAGCGAAACAACTGGAACGCAGGTATGGTATTCAGATTGTGATTGATAATGAAGAACTGAAGAAGAGCCGTTACACTGGTGTACTTAAGAAAATTTCAGTGGAACAGGCGATGAAAGCTCTCCAGTTGACTACAAAATTTACTTATACTATTCATGATAATGTACTTACGATTACAACTCCTAAGAACAGAGAGCAACTACTTGAATAACTACTAATTACTACTAATTTGCTACTAATTACTTTTACTTATGAAAAACAACAACAGGACTGGATAAAAAAAATCGGAAAATGTTGCAGCATTTTCCGATCTGGAAATTTAGTCAAACCCATCGTAATCTGCTTATTGTGAAAATAGAATTACGATTTAGTTTTAACCTTTAAATCATTCCAATATTATGAAAAAAAACGATTTAACCGATACTTGGTATCGAAAAAAATCCATTGTAAAACTAATTCTAACTATGAAACTGACGTTCCTATTTACAGTGATTAACATTGTGCTGGCTTCAGCTGCAGGTTATCCGCAGGATGCGAAGCTAACACTTAAACTAAAGGATGCTACCCTAAAAGAGGCTATCTCTCAAATTGAAGGTCAAAGTTCTTATTCTTTTATCTATAAGGCTGATGCGCTCAATTTTAAGGAGAAGATTAATGTGGAAGCCTCTAATAAATCAATTGAAGAAATTCTGAATAATTTATTTGCAGAAAATAAAGTGCAGTACAAAATACTGGACAACTCTTTAATTGTTCTATTGCCCTCGGCAAGTGCCGCTCAGCAGGTGAAAATAACAGGAAAAGTCACCGATGCTGGTAATAACGATGCACTACCCGGTGTAAACATTGTAGTTGAAGGTACCACAACCGGTACTACTACTGATGTAAACGGTGAATATTCGTTGTCACTGCCTGATGCTAACAGCACGCTCATCTTTTCCTATGTTGGTTATATTTCAGAAAAAGTAGCTATAGGCGGACGAACAGTAGTTGACCTTCAACTTGCGCCTGACATTAAAAAATTAGACGAGGTAGTGGTTGTTGGTTATGGCACCTCGAAGCGTGGTAATCTTACCACGGCGCAAACTACCGTAACCGCAAAAGATATGGAAAGAACTGTAAACACAACCATTGAACAAGCTATTCAAGGGAGAACAGCCGGTGTTTACATTACACAAAACTCAGGTCAACCGGGTGGTGGTATTTCCGTAAATATACGAGGTGTCAACTCAATTAATGGTACCAACGAACCATTATATGTGATTGATGGAGTTCAGATCGCAGGTCAATCCATTTCATCAGGTTCACAAAGTTCATCCGACCCTTTGGCTGGAATAAACCCTTCTGATATAGAAGATATTCAGGTATTACAAGGGCCTTCAGCAACAGCTATGTATGGGTCAAGGGCAACTAATGGAGTTCTTTTAATTACAACCAAACAAGGCAAGGCTGGAGATGTTAAAGTAAACTATGGTTATTCCTATAGTTTACAGGCTCCTCCCAAATATTTAAGTGTAATGAATCTTCGTCAGTATGCGCAAATGGTTAATGATGTAGAAGGTAATAGTGCGCCAACTGAGTTCAAAGATCCTTCGCTTTTGGGTGAAGGTACCAACTGGCAAAAGGAATTGCTTAAGCGGTCCGGTATGTATAAACATCAATTGAGCGTCAGTGGTGGTGGCGAAAAAAGTACTTACTATTTATCAGGAGAATATTTGAATCAAGATGGTATTGCTGCCGGTTCCGGATTTGACAGGTATGGACTTAGGTTAAATCTGAATAGTAAACCTAAAAAATGGCTTTCCTTTGGATCTAATTTTAGCTTTAGCCAGACAAATGAAAAGCTCACCTCAAGCGATCAAAACCTTATTATAAATGCATTGACAGAAACGCCTCAAACCCCCGTCAAGAATTTGGATGGTACTTGGGGAGGAGGTGATTTTCATACGCCAGCTGAGCAGTTTTCACCAGTAAACCCTGTTGCAATTGCAAATTTAATATCCACTAATAATATCAGGAGACAATTCCTGGGTGGTATTAATATGGATGCAACACTTTTAAAAGGCTTGGTTTTCAGGAGCGCATTTAATACAAATTTAGGCTACGCGAATTCGATTTTATTCATCCCAACCTATTCTTTTGGCTGGGCTCAAAATAAATCTGCAACTTTAACGGATGGTGCTGGGAATAATACCTATTGGGGATGGAACCAACTTTTAGAGTATAAAAAGCAAATCGAAAACCATAGTTTTGATGTAATGGTGAGCCATGAAACTCAGACATCTACATGGAAAAACACAACTTCTACCAGATCAGGTTATCTGGTGAATAACATTTTGGATTTAAACGCCGGAGATCCTACATTGACAGGTAACTCAGGTGGTCAAGGTAGTTGGGCCATGGAATCTTATTTTGGAAGATTAAATTATAATTATGCGGAACGTTATATCGTTGAAGGTTCTGTTCGAAAAGATGGATCATCAAATTTTGGTGCAGATAACAGGTGGGGCGTTTTCCCAGCAGTATCTTTGGCATGGAGAATTACCAAAGAGCCGTGGTTCCCTCAAACAAAAGTTTTGAGCGAATTTAAAATAAGATTAGAAACAGGAACTACAGGTAACCAAGGTGGTGGAGGTATTTATTCGCCATTGAATACAACTGCTTCACAATGGGGAACTGGTTTTTTACCCGCCAAGTATAGCAATCCCGGATTGAAATGGGAAGAAACAAAAACAAACAATATTGGGGCTAATTTGAATTTTTTGAATAATAGGGTTCAGTTAGAGTTTGATTATTACAAAAAGAGTACTGATAACCTTCTGATGGATGCTCAATTACCCTATTATATGGGAACGAATGGAACTGGATCTGTTAGCCCTCCTACTGTAAATCTTGGCGCCCTTGAAAATAAAGGATGGGGGCTTACCTTGATTACTACCAATATTAAGACTAATGATTTCAAATGGGAATCAAATTTCAATATTTCGGCTTTCAAAACAAAAATTACAAAATTGTATTCCAATGCATCGTTCGTAGATCGGACTTCATGGTGGATGAACAGTTGGACACAGCGTAGTACTGTGGGCCAGACACCTTGGTTATTCAGAGGATATATTCAGCAAGGACTTTTTCAATCGGTAGATGATGTAAACAATAGCGCTGTGCCGGTAG
>CAYZNC010000031.1:0-15186 GCA_964478555.1 uncultured Bacteroidales bacterium
ACTGAGGAACCAGCTGAAGAGCCGCCAAAGTTTTCATAGAGAATCAGCTTTTCAATCTTACTTTGTGCCTTTGCCATTAAGCAAGATGCAAGTACAAAAGCAAGCGTAAAGATTGTGCCTGTTAAAAGTTTTGTAATTTTTTGTACCATAATATGAGTATGTTAGTTAAAAATATGGGTTTATTTATATTGATTTACTAATTATTCATCTTTTACAAATCGGAAGCCATAGGAATTCCAGACTTTGTAAGGAAGCATGTGCCCCCTGTAAGCCACCCTGTGTGTACCTTCTGTTCCTGAGGTTTCAGGTTCAACATAAGAGCCTCCACGAAATATTTTACGGGCTCCTTTCGCATATGGATAATAGATAAAAGTGCTATTCTGTTGTGCCGCAACAGTTAACGAATCAGGCCCCTGAGGATCGGTCAGCCATAAAGAATCCTTTGACATTTGGTAATAGTTATAGCCAAACCAGTCCTTACACCATTCATTGGCATTTCCCATCATATCGTACAATCCCAATTCATTTGGCCTTTTTGTACCAACAGGATGTGAGTGTCCATTGCTATTTTCGTTATACCAGGCATATTTACCCAATTCTTCAAATGAGGTAGTACCTGCATATTTATCAGGAATAAAATTTGCACCCCCTGCCGCATATTCCCATTCGGCTTCCGTTGGCAAACGTCCACCTTTCCAACGGCAATATTCATCGGCACCATACCAATTGATGTAAATGGCAGGGTAATATTCATAGCCCGCAATTGGTTGCCAGGCAGTACCGTTATACTTCATACCCCAATTGTAGATACCACCTCTTGCTGTATCACTGGCACAGAGTAGTAGCTGCAATCCATTATGAGCCGTTACCATTTTGCCTGAAGCTCCAATGTTGATTTGGTTTAAAAATTCAGAAAATTCACTATTGGTTACTTCCGTGATGCCCATCATGAATGCCTTGGTTATGGTAACTGTATCCATGGGCCTTTCAATGTCAAGTCCTGCAGCGCTTCCACGGACAAAACTTCCTGCTGGAATTTCAACCATGAGCCCAACCAAATCGGGGCGGGGGGATGAATCACCTTCATCGTTCTTTTTACAGGCATACAAAGCGATTCCGACCAAAAAGGTTGTTAATATTAAGGTTTGTATCGTTTTATTAATTTTCATCTTCTTACTTTTAAAAATTCATAATTGGTTTTGTTTATTCTGCTAATGGATCAAAAGTTCCGCCCCAATAATTAGTTTGCTCAAGATTTGGGTTTTTATCAATATTGGTTTGGGGAATGGCAAAAAAGTTATACAAAGGTTGCGGATAGCTTATGGGATATTGGGTATCTAAGGTATCCCTGTAGCCACTTTTGAAATAAGTGTTGTATACAAATTGACCGGGAAGACCAGGTTGGGTAAAATCCAAGCCATCGCGTATACTTGCCATGTATGCAGGGGTTTTCGTGAGACTCTGGTTCAATTCAACCTTCCAACCACAACGTCTCGTTCCGTTTAATTTTTTGGTGGAGGGGCCCAAATCTGATTCAAACATATTTCTTCTCCTTAGATCCCAATAGCGCTTGTTTTCGAAAGCTAACTCTACCTGACGCTCATGAATAACGGCTTCCACCATTTCTGCTCTTGTGGATGCTGTTATACCGTAAGAACCATTTATTCCTGCATCAATTCCTGCTCTCTTCCTGATGGCAATTAAATTTGCTTTAGCTTCATCCAGCTTTTCAAGTTCGGCAGCTGATTCGGCAAAATTGAGTATTACTTCAGCGTAGCGAATCTCCATCCAGTCTGTTCCTATTTGGTTACAGACTTCGCTTTTTATGGCCGGATTTACATATTTGCGACAATAGAAGCCTGTTGCTGAACGAGTAGGTGTTTCTACACTCACAATCGAACTACCATCATTCGTATAATAGGTCCACAATTTATAGGTCGTATTTCCTGAAAGAGGCCAAGTGCAGGTGTTGTAGGCGATTGTTATGGCGAAACGAGGATCTCTGTTTAGCCAAAACCGATTTTGATTATATGTATTTTTAGCACTATCAGAGGAAATAGCATACCCATTATACATAGGAAATGCCTGCACCAAGTCCCAGGTTGCATTATTGCTGCCGCCACCGCCTTTGCCCATATACCCCGGACGCACTGAATTATCATATCCATGGTAGAAACTGCCCGCAATGCCAGCATCATATACGCGAACCATAATGGCTTCCGAAGTTTGTTCTTTACAATCAGTGAATAATTCTTTAAAACTGGGATGTAAACCAAATCCGTCTTTAGTGAGTGTATCCAGGGCCATTTTATTTACATCATAAGCCCATTGCCATCGTTCTGCTTTGGTACTAGGGTTAAACTGAGGACTGGCCCAAAAAAGTAGCATCCTTCCCTTTAATGCAAGAGCAGCTCCCCTTGTGATACGGCCATAATTGATAGCATCCCATTTGGCAGGTAAAAACTTAAAGGCAGTATCCAGATCAGCAGCTATTAATGTAACGCATTCGCGGGTAGTATTACGTCTTAATTTAACATTTTCTGCAACACCACCATTGCTATATGCGTCCTGAACGTTCATTACCATTGGGATACCGCCATAAAGGTTCACCAGATTCCAGTAAACCCATGCACGCAAAAATAAAGCCTGTCCGATAATTTTTTGTGCTGCAGATTTTTGGATAGATCCCGTTTTTATTTTTTCAAGCAACAGGTTTATTCTTCTTATTTTGGAGTACGTGTCATTGCTAAAATCTCCCACATCGTCTTTAGCAAGTTGGCCATACATATAATTACCGCCACCTGGCGCTTCATCAGACATATTAGAATTGGTTGTTCCTGAGAAGGAAGGCATAGTGAGAGTATAAAGATCATTGAGATATAGCGTAGCGAGTCCTTCGCTGTTCCAAATTTCGTCCTCAGGGACAGCATCTACAGGTTCTTTTTTGAATACACTACAAGAGGCCAAAATTATTATCAACATCAGAGACCATATGATAAAATGACCTTGTATGTTAATTGAGATATATTTTGCTAATCTATTTTTCATAATATCAATTGATTAAAAATTTACAGTCATTCCAAAATTATAGGTTCTCGTCATGGGATAACCATCATAGCTTGCTACATTCGCATCCTTGTAGTCAAATGGATTAATGATAGTCCACAAATATTTGGTTTCAAAAAATATTCTTAACTGAGGAATTCCAAATTGTGCCGACCACTTAGGTGGCAAGGTATAGGATACATTTAGATCGCTAACCCTAAGGGTGTGGCCTTTTCGCATCCAATAGGTTGAAACAATAGGATCTGATCCGTAGTAATATTGATAAGCCCGGGGGTAGGCAGCATTGGGATTTTGAGGTGTCCAATGGTCTCCCCAAAAGGAAGGTACATTTGTTGTAGTTGTTGGTGACACCAGCGCATCTTTATCGTAGAAAACATAATTTCCAAATTTACCACTTAGGGTAGAAGCTACTTTAAACCCTTTAAATGATAGATCTATCGTTGCACCATAAATGTAAGGGGCACTGGTATGCTGTGCAATAACTGTCCTATCTTCATTTAGGTCATAACTAAACCTCCCATTAGGGCCGTCAGACCCATCAGCGCCTCTTAAATCCTTATAATTAAGCATTCCTAATTGAAGTGGATTACCGGTACCCCCCAGATTATAGTTGGGGTTATCCATCATGATATTGTCTAATTCCGATTGGGTACGAACTATGCCTGTACTTATGGCGCCTGGCTGGTTGTCATCATAGTTTTTTAGATCGTCATACCATTTGCCAACAGCGCCTGGCGATTGAGCTACTTTAATTTTTCTTGTCTCGGCCCAGGCAAAATTTCCCTTTATAGAATAGGTTAATCCAAAATCTAGTTTATTACGATACTCTAATTCAAATTCATAGCCATAGGTATGGGACTTTCCATAATTAAAACCAACTTTAGAACTAGTTGGAGACCCTACAGTTGTGGGGATCATTGAGGAAATTGCATATACTTCATCATAGGTATATTTATAAAAAACATCCGCAGTTAAGGTCAATTTACTGTCCCAACATCTGATATCGATACCGCCATTATAAAGTTGTGTTTTTTCCCATGTAATATCGGGGTTAATAAAGGCTCCATTTTTAGATTCCACCGCAGTAACTGGCTGATTACCAAAAAGGTATGTGTTACTAGTATTAGGAGCATTGGTAAGCATCCATGTAAATTCGGGAATATTATCGCTGCCCAGTAAGCCTCCTGTTGCCCGGATTTTTAAGAAATTAATAAAAGAAATATTATTCTTAAAAAAGTTTTCCTCCGATACCACCCACCCTAATAACAATGAAGGGAAAAAGCCCCAGCGCAGGCTTGGTGAATATTTCGTAGAAGCCTCGTACCTGAAGGAGAATTCAGTTAAGTATTTTGAGTTATAGTTGTAGTTTGCTCTACCAACATAACCCAAGCTTCCTCCGACAGATGCATTTGGTGCAAGTGCGAGATCTTGTTGAGCAAAGGCCCATTGCATATCACTACCTGGTATTAACTGTGCACCTTGACGTGTGTAGCCAACCCTGTTGCCAGAGTTCTGGGCAACCTCACATACTACAAGGGCGTTAATCTCATGTCCACCAAATTTATTTTCATAGGACAAAGATGCATTTGTTTGATAGTATGTTGATAGTTCTGTACTTTCCTGCAATGATTCCGTGCCACTTATTACAGTTGTAGGTGTAACAGAATCTAATGGAGCATTTAATCTTAAGATATGGTTGTGACTACCTGAAGTTTTAAAGTTGTAACCATACGCCTTCACATAATAAGTTTTGCTTGATTTCGTATTTTTTGATTGATTTACCAGAATTTTGGCACTTAAACCTTTAATAAAAGGAACTTTATATTGAAGTGAACCTATTAAGTCTGAGCTATTTGTGTTAGATTTGGTATACTCATTATTTGTCCAAATTGCATATGGATTGTCTCCCACATTGGCGACAGGCAAACCGTTTATCGTAGCCGGGACCCATTCGGGATTTTGCAATAACGCGCGAAATGTTTCTTTCATGATATCCGCTTCATTATCCATCGGATTTATTGGAGTCCTGTCATTTCGGTTACCCAATCTTACTTCAAATGAAGCTGTTAACCCTTTTGTAACTTCGGCTTCTAATTTGCTGAGAATATTGTATTTGTTTACATACAGACCTTCTATGCTTCCTGTTTCACTATAATAGCTACCGCCTACCAGATAATTTACTTTTGCAGACCCACCACTAAAGTTTAAATTATGCCGGGAAACTCTGGCAAGTTTCCATGCCCCTTTAAGCCAATTATATCCTCCCCCTGGTATGGAATCCTTAAAATAAGCTAATTCGTCCGGAGCGAATCTCAATTGGTTGTTTGCTTTTAACCCTTGTACATCATAAGCATCGTTAAGCATCACTGCTTCATCATATGCGGAAAGCATTTTAGTAGTGTTGATGGCCTGTGTTACGCCGTAACTTCCACTATAATTTACTTTTAGTTTGCCCGGTTTACCATTTTTGGTTTTCACCAGTACTACGCCTGCAGCTCCCCTGACACCATATACTGCTGCAGATGCATCTTTAAGAAATGAAATACTTTCTACCAGACTTGGGTCTAAAAGATCAAAATCCTCCTGAGACCTTATAATATCATCAATAACATATAAGGTTACATCCGCTGCAATATTACCTTGACTCGATAATCGTATTTGTAATTCGGTAGCAGCTCCTGGTTTACCCGAAGCTTGCGAGATCCTTACACCGCTCACCCTACCTTCAAGTGATGTGGAAAGATTTGCAGAAGGGATATCCTGTATTTCTTTAGCAGTAATGGTAGCTACAGCTCCGGTTAAATTTACCCTTTTTTGCAAACCATAGCCAACAACAATCACGTCCTCAAGAGCCTTTACGTTGTCGGAAAGGGTGACATTAATTTCAGATTGACTTCCGATTTTGACTTCCTCTGTAATCATACCTACAAAGGAGAATACCAAAATCGAGTCCATTGGAACGTTAGATAATTTGTACTTTCCATCCGTATCGGTAAAAGTTCCTTTGGTAGTCCCTTTAACTACAATATTTACACCCGGTATGGGCTGACCCGACTTATCTTTGACCTGACCGTTTATTGGATTTTGTGCAAATAAACGACCCGTCATTAGAATTATTAGAGAAAACAGTAGTATAGCTTTGTTCATGTCAGAATGATTGATAGTTAAATAAAGTTTAAGTTATAAAATTTAGATGAAAAAAACAATGATTTTCAACAATTTAATTATTAGCACCTTATGATCAGTAGTTTATTCATCTAGGTTAAAATTATAATGCCAGCCTCTTTTTCTCACGCCAACCTGCATAAGTAAGATCGATAAGATTTTTGGAGCTTTTAAAAAAGAAGCTTGCAATATACCCTACAATGAATAACACCAAATGACTGTATACCCCAATCATTAATTTGTGATGGGTAAAATTATACCTGCCCAAATTCAGGATAAGGTGTTGTTCAGCACCTGCTCCTATAGAAGTTGAAGAAAGCACCGCGTAAGCGGTAAATAGAATACATGCCACAATGCCAACATAAACACCTTGTTTGTTGGCGCTGGACGTAAATATTCCCAGCAGAAACATTCCTGCGATTCCTCCCGAAAATATCGAATAGAGTGTAAAAACCATGCTTAGCATGCCTTCTCCTTTTTGCTTCGCGTAATACATGGCCAGAAGAATGGCTAATATTCCGGATAAAACAATTAATAAACGACTTATAAACATGCGATTACGCTCAGAGCTGTCAGGTTTAAACCGAATGTAATAGTCTCCTACACAAATTGCTGAGAGGCAGTTTAAATCTGAATTTAAACTCGCAATTGCTGCGGCAAGAAGAGCCGATAATACTAATCCGACAACACCAACGGGTAATTGTGTAATAATAAAATAGGGAAATACTTCATCAGCTTTTGTATTGGAGGGGAGTGTGTTGCCATGTATATGATAATAGGCAAACAAAGCTGTCCCTATAAACATAAACAGAGCCCAAACGGGAACTGTAAGAGAAACTCCGATTAAGGATGCCCTGATAGCTCCTTTGTCTGATTTTGCAGTCAGGTAGCGTTGAACAATGGTTTGATCGGTTCCATATTTTTGTATAGCATAGAAAATGCCATTTAATGCCATCACAAAGAAAGTCAATTTTGTGAATGAAAAATCATAAGGGCCAAATCCGGTATGACCACCTGCCTGAGCTACTTTCCAAATAGCTGTAAAGCCCCCTGGTATGCTAAACAAAATCAACAGCAAGACAGTTATTCCGCCACCGATAAGTAAAAAACCCTGCACCACATCCATCCAAATTACACCTTCAATGCCACCGATCAGGGTGATAAATACTACGATGGCACCAATGATCCATATCATTTGAATAGTATTCATTCCTGTCATTTTAGAAAAAGCTAATGCAACCAGAAAGAAGACGGTGCTCATTTTTGAAAAATGTGCCAGGAAAAAACCAAGCGAACTGTATAAACGGGCTCCAAAACCAAAGCGGCGTTCGAAATATTCATAAGCGCTCAAACGAATAACGTTTCGGTATAACGGAACAATAAAATAAACAAAGAAAACCAAAGTGATCGGGACCATTAGTCCTTGAACCAGCAGAATCCAGTTTGAAGAATAACCTGATCCGGGATATGCCAAGAAAGTAATACTGCTGACCAATGTTGCAAGAATAGATATGCCAATTGCCCATGATGGAATAGTCCCGCTAGCTGTAAAGTATTTTTTTATATTGTTCTGTTTTCGCGCGAATTTCAAACTTATTACAATCGGTATCGCAAGAGAACACACAATAATTAAATAGTCTAGTATAGTTAGGGTCAAATTTGGCATTCTTTATTTTTTGTTAGGTGTTGTTCGTTTGAAGAATATCAGATGGTTGCCAAAAGCTATCCGGCCAATAGTAACTCCCTGGCTTTGTAGTTAAATACAGATTAGGCCACCCGTCGATTTTCATCCTGATGACTCCCGTATCCAATTCATGAATAGGAAATAGCTTTTTCATGTTTAAATATTCCAAAATCACACAGGTAGTGCTTCCTCCTTCAATAATCAATTCATTAATTTCAATTTTATCCGTTACCCTTTTAATTAGTTCGCCCATGATGACCTTGATTCGCTTTGTAATTTCAGGGTCGTTGCTTGGAGAATGCACTACTGAAACAGCAACTTTCTGGTGCCTGCGAATACCCTGAACAATATCATTGACCCAAAATTCAAGAAAAGAGGGATCAAAATTTTTATTGTTGTAGATCTCTTGAGGCATATTCGAAAGAAAGTAGCTGCTCTCCTGCAATTTTTTTATGAAATCGAAATTTTTAGGAAAGGTACTTCCCAAAACATAAAGCGAGTTTTGACCGTATGGAAAAAACGGAGCCTCTATTGCAGGCTGAATTGAACATTGTTTTGCCAGCAAAGCGCCAAAAAAGCCAGAGGCACCTGCTATCAAAGTTTTTTCATCGATGCGTGATGTCCATTTTTCCAGATCATCTGAACTGGTGGCATCGCCAATAATTAATCCACTTTCCGGCAATTCTTCATCCGGCTTCAGATTGATAACAGAAATATCCTGTGAAGCTCCGATAATGCTAAGAACTGAAGATGAGTTTATGGGGTATTCCGGATCGGCCGCAAAACATGTTTTGTGAAGTGGAATGTCGTCGATATAATAGACTCCATCCCTTATTATTCGCTTGAAAACCGGGTTAGCAGCCACAATGATAGCCCTGTTTTTATCGGAGGCTTTCATTTGTGCCGAAAGTTCTTCTATAATGTTACCCCTCAAAACCGAATCCATTTTTTTAAATATGAACGTTGGCTTTAGCTTTTCTATTTCTTTAGTAATTCGAAAAATGTGTTCCGATGCTTCTTTAGCGCAAAGAGAACGCGTATCTGTGGCAATAATAAACAAATCAGCATGATGGTTCCGAATGTCTTCAGTTTCGATCACAACATCTAACCCATATCGTAATCCGATACCGCCTATCTCTGCTGCTCCCGTAAAATCGTCCGCAATAACTGCAATCATTTTTAAAGCTTTTAGCTATTTTTACATAGTTTTACTGCATATTCTATGGCATGGTTCAGTGCATCAGGACTTGCCACGCCTTTACCTGCAATTTCAAAGGCAGTCCCATGATCAACCGATGTCCGTATAATAGGTAGTCCTAATGTGATATTCACACCTCTTACGCTTTTCATCGTCTTTTTCTCCTGATCCCAATTGAAACCAAGTACTTTGAAAGGAATGTGCCCCTGATCATGATACATGGCCACACATCCATCAAAGCGTCCTCCATTAGCCAAGGCAAATAGAGAATCGGAGGGAATGGGCCCTTCAGCTAAAATTCCCTCTTTTCTCGCCTCTACAATTGCTGGATATATTTCATCTGCTTCTTCACTACCGAACAACCCTCCATCACTGGAATGCGGATTTAGTCCGGCGACACCGATTCGCGGAGAAGCTATGCCTAATTTTTTTAAACCTTCGTCAAGCAAACGGATTACATCCAATATCCTGTCTTTTTTAACCAGATCGCATGCTTTACGCAATGAAACATGCGTAGTAACATGAATAACCTTTATGTTTTCATCTACCAGCAGCATTGCATACTTTGGTGTATTTGTATAGTGAGCATAAATTTCGGTATGTCCCGAAAAATGATGACCGGCAATGTTGATCGCTTCTTTATGGATAGGGCCCGTAACGGTTCCATCCACTTGTCCTTGCATGGCCAGATCGATAGCCATTTTTACAGCCTGAAATGCCATATTTCCTGCCTGGGCCGAAATCTCACCAAAATTGATATGCTTAAGACCATTTCCATCCACATCAATTATATTCATTATACCGGGCTCAAAGCGGGCTTGAGAAACAGTGGTTATCTTATTTATGATGACATTTGCTTTGGCAATTTTAATTACATTCTCCATAATAGTGTGATGCCCTATTAGAATTGGCCGGCATATATCATATATAGCCTTATTTGCAAAGGTTTTTGCGGCAATTTCAGGACCAATTCCCGCAGGATCGCCCATGGTAATTGCCAGAATGGGAATATATGATTGATCTCTATTCATTAATTAATTTCATAGTTAAAGACATAATGAATTCATAATAAAACACTTTTAATAAAATTTTGTGTCATATATGGTCAATTACCCTTATTCAGAGGGTTATTAAAGCATTTATTTCCATTATTTTTTCTTTGATTTGTAGCTGTTCCTTTGCTTCCAAACCATACATCGGAGGCAAAACAAAAGGTTGACATAATCCAAAGGCAGACATCATGATCTTTAAAGCTGGAATGGACTGACTTAGATTTCTGTCCTTCTGATATATCTCAGAAATTTTATTAGTTTTTTCCTGCAATTCATTGGCTTTTTCGAATTCACCGCTTAAAACCGCTTTATATAAATCGCCATACAGTTTTGGCGTCAAATTGCCGGTACTGGGTACAATTCCGTCGGATCCCTTTTGCAAGGCATATGCCGATTGAGCTGCCCAACCAACAAAATGGGAAAAATCGGACCGGTCACTCCACAACTTAATGGACTGATCGAGTCGTTCCATTCCTCTTTCGGAATCCTTAACACCGACAATATTGATATGATAACTAAGCTCATCAATAACTTCTAGAGGAACTGATTGCTTTGTTGTTATCGGATTATTATATAGAATGAGTGGGCAAGGTATGTTATTAGCGAGTTCTTCGTAATACTTCAGCATTTGGCTGGAAGAGAGTGGGTAATAAAAAGGAAGGTGGGCTACCACAGCATCCACGCCCAAACCTGTATATAACTTTGCATTCTCTATGGATTCCTCCAGGCAGTTACCGGAAATACCAGCATATGTTTTTACACGGCCTTTTACATTTCGGATCACCGATTTTACCAATAACGTTTTTTGTGATTCGGAAATAGATACCGATTCTCCGGTTGTGCCAAGAACGAAGGGAGAGATATCTGCCTTTATTAAAAGATCCAGCATCCTTTCAATGGCTGAAAGATCAATCAGGAGATTTTTGTCAAAAGGAGTGATCAAGGGAACGATTACTCCTTTATATTTTTTGTCAGGCTTCATGGTAAATCAATAAGCTGTATTATAAATGTTTTCAGCATCTTCCAGCGTTATTTCCCGTACATTATTATTTAGGAGTCGTTTAACTTCCATGGCTAATGTTGCCAGTTGATGAATATCTTTTAAAGGGACTCCGATAGTTGACAAATGAGTGGGCACATAGCAATCATTCAAAAGTTTTCTTATCAGGCAAATGCCATTAAGGGCAGTTTCATGATCCGTTGCAGCTTTATTAGCTCCCATAGCTATTGCAATGTCTGCATATCTTTTTTCCGCAGCAGGCAGATTAAATTCCATAACATGGGGTAAAAGTAAAGCATTGGCAATGCCATGAGCAATCTTAAATTCACTGCCCAACGGATAAGCAAGTGCATGAACAGCAGCCGTATTGACAGGGCCAAGGCACATTCCTCCGTACACACTTCCCAAAGCCACTTTTGACCGAGCATCCAAATCCTGTCCGTTATCCACAACTTTCTTTAAATTACGGCTAATCAAACCGATTCCTTCCAGCGCCAATACATCGACCATGGGATGGGAAAACTTGTTTGCATAAGCTTCAATACAGTGTGTCAGCGCATCGATGCCGGTATATGCGGTAACTGATTGGGGTAAGCCTAAGGTCAATGTTGGATCGATATATGCACCATCGGGAACCAGATAAGGACTAATAATTCCTCTTTTGGCTTTATCTTTCGGATCCATTAATATCGCGTTGGGAGAAACTTCACTTCCGGTGCCTGATGTTGTTGGCATACAAATCAGATATGTTGCGCGTTCTTTTAACAAACCATTGCCAACAATTGATTTTATTGATTGATTATTGTGTAATTGTGCAGCAACAAGCTTTGCTACATCCATTACACTTCCGCCTCCAATACCGGCAACGCTGTCGGCATTAAAAGATTTAGCTTCAGAAAGTAATTGCTCAAAATCAGCAAAAGTAGGTTCGCCCTTTGAACTTAAATGAATCTGTATGGCAATCCCTTTTGATTTCAAAAAATCTATAACTGGCGATAACTGCTCCATAATAGAAGGTACAGTTACCATGAAAAAACGGCGTAAGCCCAGGGTTAAGTAATCATCGGCCATTTGCTTCAAACTGTTAGTGCCAAAAACCAGTCTTTTAGGATGATGAAAAATGACATTTTGCATCAATGGGTTGGAGTTATTGTACATTTCGCCAAACTTTTGGTATCCCCGGAATACGCCGGGACGTTTAGAGGTTTTTTTAATAGTGATCATATTTAGAGGTTTTTACATTCTTAAATTGTCTAAATCTTCAGCAAGAGCTTCTGATAATCAGTTCGGTTTTCATGATGATGCTCACGGTTGGCCGCGAGGGATCGTTAATACGTTGAATCAGTTGCTCAGCTGCCCGCTTACCAATTTCATAGGCTGGCTGCTTCACAGCTGTGAGTGGAGGATTCAGAGATATAGACCAGTACATATCATCGAATCCAACAATAGCTATGTTTTTAGGAATTTTTAATCCTTTTTTATGGATTGTTTCCAAGGCTCCAAGGGTTATCAGGTTGTTTCCTGCAAAGATTGCATCGGGAGGAGTGGGCAGATTTAAAAGTTCATCACACAATTTTACACCACTTTCGTGTCTTGAGTCGCCGTACTTAATAAGGGTCCGGTCTATAGGAAGCTTGTTGGCAACTAATGCATCCAGGTAGCCTTGTTCACGTTGCTGACTCGATGGAATTTTAGGGATTCCTGAAATATATGCTATTCTTTTATAACCTGCTTTAGCCAAATAGTCGACAGCAGAAAAAGCGCCATTTCTGTTTTCAACAAGCACAACATCTACATCAACGCCGGATAAACCACGGTCCACACAAACTATGGGCAGGCCACTTTTGAGAAGGCTAATTACATTTTGATCATGTTCGTTTGCCGGGGCAGCAATAAGACCATCAATAGATTCCGATTGAAGAATATCGAGATAAAGCTTCTCCTTTTTTTCATCCTGTGAAAAATTACACATAATCAGCGCATACTTATTTTCATAAGCTATATCTTCGATGCCTCGCAACACTTCTACATAAAATGGGTTTTGTATATCAGGAATCAACACGCCTAAGAGATTGCTGGAAGCATTCTTATTACGCAGGCGTTTAGCTACCCTGTTCGGATGATATTTTAAATCCTTGACAATCTGCTCTACCTTTAAACGCGTCTCCGGATTAACCTTAGGGCTATTATTGATAACCCTTGAAACAGTGGCAATCGAAACACCTGCTTTTTTTGCAACCTCACTTAAACTTGAAACCTTGTAATCGTTTTCACTCGGCATATATCAGATATATAGAACTTTATAATTTTTGTTTTCGAGAAATAATGTAAACGTTTGTATTGCAATATTAGTTTTTTTACTATAGATTTGCAAGTAAAGTTTTATTTTTAAATTTTAAATAGGCCTCACCCCCGACCCCTCTGCTGAAAGAGACGGGCTTCCTCCGTCAACGTTAGGCAGTATCTTATATGCAGAGCGATCTCCCCTCTCCTTGAGGAGAGGGGTCGG
This sequence comes from uncultured Bacteroidales bacterium, assembly GCA_964478555.1. Lineage (GTDB taxonomy): Bacteria > Bacteroidota > Bacteroidia > Bacteroidales > JAAUTT01 > JAAUTT01. The sequence continues at coordinate 13,675 of CAYZNC010000031.1, forward strand.
GGGTGAGGCCAGATTAAACTAAACCCATATGAAACCATCCTTTCTCTTAGTATCTTGCATCTTGTACCTTTTATCTTTTTCCGAACTATATGGCCAGCAAACCCGGGTTTTGTACCTCTCCGGGACAGGTAATGATAATACGGTTAAATGGCAGTTTTACTGTAGTGCCGGAAGACAATCAGGCAAATGGACTACCATTCCTGTACCCTCTAACTGGGAACTACAAGGGTTCGGAACATATAATTATGGCTTGGATAAAGATTCGCTGCGTGGTAAAGAAATTGGATTATACAAATATAAATTCAAAATTCCTAGTGATTGGAAGGATGAAAACGTTACCATTGTCTTTGAAGGCTCTATGACTGACACCGAAGTTAAAATTAACGGACAATCGGCAGGACCCGTTCATCAGGGGGCCTTTTATTGCTTTACCTATGACATTACAGCTTTGATCAATCATGGTAAAGAAAACCTCCTCGAAGTCAAAGTTGCCAAGCATTCTGACAATCAATCGGTAAATAACGCTGAACGTCGCGCTGATTATTGGATTTTCGGAGGCATATATCGTCCGGTATACCTGGAAGCGAAGCCAAAACAACATATTTCACGTGTTTCTCTAAACGCCAGGGCCGATGGTTTTTTTGAAGCTAATGTTTATGTGGCAAAAGCACAAAGCGCCCTTGCGTTAAGCGCTCAGATTTATACTGCCGGCGGAAGCTTGTTTGGCGAGCCTTTTATGGTGAAAGTAAAGCCGGGAGATACGATCGCACATCTGAAATCAAGTTTAAGTTCACCCAGGCTGTGGTCGCCAGAATTTCCTTATTTGTACCAGGTAAAATTTACCCTGTTGGCTAATGGGACACCACTGCATTACGTAAACCAACGCTTCGGTTTCCGGACTGTAGAATTAAGGGAGCGGGATGGTATTTATGTAAACGGAATTAAGATTAAGTTTAAAGGCGTAAACCGGCATTCATTTTGGCCTGCTTCGGGGAGAACTACAAGCAAGAAGTTGAGTATCGCCGATGTGGAATTAATCAAAAACATGAATATGAACGCCGTTCGTATGTCACATTACCCTCCGGATGCGCATTTTCTTGATGTTTGTGATTCATTGGGCTTATTTGTTTTGGACGAATTGGCAGGATGGCACAAACATTATGATACCCAAACAGGCACAAAGCTCGCCGGCGAAATGGTTGCTTTTGATGGTAATCACCCTTCCATTGTTATATGGGACAACGGAAATGAAGGCGGTCATAATTTTGATCTTGATCCTGTGCTGGATGGATTGGATATACAGAAACGTTTTATAATACATCCATGGCAGATTTTCAGGGGAACCGACACACAACACTACCGTGACTATGATTACGGTAACGGCATTCATTCCCATGGGCATGACGTCTTTTTTCCAACAGAGTTTTTGCACGGAATTTATGATGGAGGAGCAGGAGCCGGTCTCGAAGATTTCTGGGAACTTATGTGGAGTAATCCATTGTCAGCCGGAGG
>CAYZNC010000031.1:15286-30713 GCA_964478555.1 uncultured Bacteroidales bacterium
CCGGTCTCGAAGATTTCTGGGAACTTATGTGGAGTAATCCATTGTCAGCCGGAGGTTTTATTTGGGTTTTTGCCGATGAAGGTGTGGTGCGAACTGATCGAAACGGTCAGATAGATAACGATGGTTCTCATGCTCCGGATGGAATTCTGGGGCCTTACCACGAAAAAGAAGGAAGCTATTATACCATTAAGGAAGTATGGTCGCCGGTATATTTTGAGCACCGTGAAATTACCCCAGCCTTTGATGGTACGTTTCGCTTACAAAATCGCTATTTTTACACCAATATCAATCAATGTTCGTTTAGCTGGAAATTGGCAAAGGTCGCAGGGCCATTCAATAAAGAAACTTCTACGGCATTCACAGGCATAGCTTCAGCGCCTGACATACAACCCGGACAATTTGGAACGCTGTCATTTCAACTGCCAACGGATTGGAACACTTTTGATATTTTATATATAACAGCTTACGATCCCTACAAACGTGAGATTTTCACCTGGACGTGGCCAATTTCAAAACCTGAGCACATAGCCGCAAAAATTATTAAGGAAGAGGGGAACTCCGCAGTTACCTTGGATGAAAACGATACCATTTATAATGTAAAAGCCAATGCTATTCAACTATCCTTTAACCGGAAAAACGGACTTTTGCAAAAGGTACAGAACGCAAATGGCGTTATCCCGTTTAATAATGGTCCCGTTCTTTGTGAAGGCGAAGCTGATTTTCAAAGCATTAATTACAGGCAGGACAAAGGAATTGTAAAATTAACAAACACCTACGGGAAGAAAAGCCATCTCCGGGAATTAACCTGGACTATTTATCCCAGTGGATGGATAAAAATGGATGTTAAATACATTCCTACCGGGGAAGAACCTACCTTCATGGGAATTAGCTTTTCGTATCCCGAAAAATTGGTAAAAGGCATTACCTGGATGGGAGCGGGGCCATACCGTGTTTGGAAAAACCGGATCAAGGGCACTACCATGGGTGTTTGGGAAAAGGCTTATAACAATACGGTAACCGGCGAATCTCAAAAGCTGATCTATCCGGAGTTTAAGGGTTACTACTCCAATTTCTACTGGCTACGGATGGAGACGACAGAACAACCCTTCACCATAGTTTGTAACAACGAAGATGTTTTCCTGCGGTTATTTACGCCCCAGGCCCCGAAAGAAACCTTTAACGTTGCTCCGGCATTTCCAAGTGGCGACATCTCATTTATGCACGGTATTACGCCCATCGGTGCAAAAGGGCAAAAGGCCGAAAACCTGGGCCCCATGGGTAAGAAAAATATGTATTTCGATTATTGGAACGCACGGCCCAAAGAGATGACGTTGTGGTTTGATTTTTCGGGAAAGTAGAGTGGTAGAGATCTGAAGCCGACGTATAATTTCGAGTTTTAAATGTTTTCAAAGGCACGCGTCAGAGACAGCGCGCCAGCGGCCATCGAGCATTAGGCACAGTGCTAAAACCCAAGCGTTTTCAAAACCCTGAGGATTGGGAAACCACATACTTACTATCTCTTACCAGCTAATCGGAAAATAATCCTTCAAAAATTGTCCGCACCAATGTTTGCCGGTGAGGATTCCATCAATAAAAGGATCGCACACTCTGGCTGCACCATCTACAATGTCTAAAGGAGGCTGAAAATCGTGAACCTCTTCTTTATGTTTCGCCAGTTCTATCGGATCTTCATCGGTAACCCAGCCTGTATCGACCGCATTCATGAATATACCGTCTTTGGCAAAGTCTTTTGCGGAAGTGTGCGTAAGCATATTTAACGCTGCCTTGGCCATGTTAGTGTGTGGGTGACGATCGGCTTTTTTGAAACCATGAAATTTGCCTTCCATCGCCGAAACGTTAACGATGTGTTTCTTGCCTGTAAAATCTCTTCGCATTACACCCACCAGACGATTGCAAAGCACAAAAGGAGCGATGGAATTTACCAGTTGAACTTCGATCATTTCTATAGTTTCTATTTCTCCCAGCTTTAATCTCCAGCTATTGGTCTTCCGTAAGTCCACCTGTTGAAGATCTGCGTCTAACTTACCTTCCGGGAAAACTTCTTTGGGTTCAAGCGAACTATCGAAGCGATAGGGTATTTGCGATAGCTTGGCCGATGCTCTTAAACCGATGCCCGGTTCATGGCCGTTCCATGCAACTGCGATTGCATTGTTTTTTGAAATGGAATCTCCAAAGCCTTGTAATTCTTTCAAACACTGATGATGATCGGATAACAGCATTTTTACCGCTTCCGGATGCTGTTCAAAAGGCAGGCTCTCGCCGGCAATCAAATGTGCGTAAAATCCCGACGGTCGTCTTACCGTTTGGGCTGCATTGTTGATCAATATATCTAACCTGTCATAGTGTTTTTCGATATAACTTGAGAACAGTTCCACACTGGGAATATGCCGTAGATCCAAACCAAATATTTTTAAACGGTGACCCCATTCGGAAAAATCCTTTTCTTTGGAATATCGGCTAGCGGAATCGACAGGAAAACGGGTTGTGGCAATTACCGTAGCGCCTGAGCGCAACATCATGAGGGTTGCATGATAACCGATTTTAAGCCTCGAACCTGTGATAATAGCTACTTGTCCCGTAAGATCGCATGTTTGAAAGCGTTTGGCATAATTCAGATCACCACATTTCTTGCACAGGGCATCATAAAAATGGTGTACCTCCGTATACAGGTCTTTGCAGATATAACAATTCCGGGGTGAATCTAGTACGCGTTTTTCGGTATTGGTTTCAATGCCGGTTAGCGATATTTGCCGGGGTGCCTCAAAAATACTGGCAGCTCTTGCTGATCGGATGCTTGCTGCCGCACGCGCATTTCTGTCGTTAATGAGATCTCTTTGCTTCTTTTCAAGCTTCACACTTTTGTTGCGCTGTTTGATTTCTGCACGGTCGGGTCTGGTGAGCTGACCAGCACTTTTCATCAGCGCAACTCTTTGTTCTTCGGTAAGATGGATGAGTTGATCTCCGTTTTTAAGTAAATGTTGCAATACCGCAATACAGTTGTCAATATCTCCCGATGTTATTTCACCCGGTTGTTCCGTTTTGTTCTCCATTAATTACACGCACTTCTAATTCGGTGCAAATGTATTTAATTTAGGCCTTGATACAAATAATGATATTTCCAAACTCAATCATTCTTCAGTTAAGTCGATATCGCTTAGCTTCTTTTATTGATGTGTAATTTTTCTACAGTTGAGGCTTATTTTGAATACATAACCACTTATCCGGAAGTGGACAAATATTTAATGCCCATTTAATTATGCAACCCGGCTAATAGTTTGCCATATGTAGATTTTTTTCCACGCGGGTAATTATATTTAATAAAAAAAAGTGGTTTTTCTTGGTCCGGGTTAATAAGTGTTCCAATCAAAAATCTCTAGGGCGAGCTCAATAAACCTATGTTACTTAATAATTTACAATTAAGCTTTTAAATAATCAGAAAATTTTGTGCTATAAACACAAATTCGGCATAGAATTTTCAAGCTTGATAAAAAGTGAATGGATGAAAGTTAAGAGAATTTTAAATGACTGCATTCAGCCTATTCTCTGAAAAATTAAATAATCAATATTTTAAAACTATAACCATGAGTTTGACAAAGCAAGACATCAAAGAAAAATCATCCTTATGCAAAGTAACCTTTAAGGTGGATAAGGAAATTGCTCCCGCTGCAAATGAAGTTTATCTTGTAGGCGATTTTAATAATTGGAATGTTCAAAAGGGCATTACCATGAAAAAAACAAAAGCCGGTGAATTTACGGCCAGTGTAAACCTTGAAAAAGGGAAAGAATATCAATTCAAATATTTAGTTGATGGCAAAGCATGGATCAATGAAAAGCAAGCGGATAAATTTATTCCTAACGAATTTCAAACTGAGAATTCAGTGATTGTTGTTTAATTACCAAATCGGGTAATCCGGACAAGCTTGATGACTACCTAAAACAGGACTTAACGTTAGTCAGAATTATTTTAAATCAGTATTACCGATCGCTTTTCCAATGACCGATAGCCACTATGTTCTTCCCATTTGCTAACAATTCGTTAGCTATTCCTTTACCTATATTTCCGTTTGCTCCTGTTATTGCATACATAATTTTGAATTTTTAGGATATGAAATAACACGCAATCAACCCAAAAGTTCACGGGATAGGGGTTTGGATATAAAATGTACACACAGACACATAGGTAACATTTCGGTTCAAATAAGAGACCCTATGTTTTCTATGTGACCTATGTGGTTCAAAAAAACTAAAAAATCATTCTCAGCAACAAAAACAATCCCCCTGCTAAAATAATGGTCACCGGTAACGTAATTAACCAGGCTATCATTATGTTTTTTACGGTCTTCATTCTTAAATTCTCCAATCCTTTTGTGGCAACCATTGATCCGGCTACACCTGAAGATAAAACGTGCGTAGTACTTACCGGAAGTCCAAAAGAAGTTGAAACGGCAATGGTGCTGGCTGCTATAATTTCTGCCGATGCGCCTTGTGCATAAGTAAGATGTTCTTTGCCAATTTTCTCGCCAATCGTAACCACGATTCGTTTCCAACCAATCATGGTTCCGAGGCCAAGTGATATTGAAATTAAAAAGATAATCCAAACAGGCACATACTCAATGTACTCTTTAATTTCCTTAAGTGATTTTTTTAGAGAATCTTTATCTAAATCAGATAGAAGTGAGGCTTTGCGTCCATTGGGTTCCAGAACAAGCAGTTTTGAGCATTCTTTAGAGAGAAACATAATGTCCTTACGAATTTCAAAATGAGATCCCTTTTTAAGATTGGCAAAACTTGTTGCTCCGCTAAGCATTGATTGGATGGTGTCAACGGTCTCATTAATCACGGCTAAGCTCGCATTGTTCTCAGCACTTATCGCTTTTGAATCTATTTTACTGGTAACCAATTCAATATTGTTCAGCTGAGCGGAAAGATTTTCAATATGTTTACTGTGATTGAGGGCAAAGTGAACCGGTAGAATGGCAATTAAGATTATCATCATCAAACCTACTCCCTTTTGTCCATCGTTGGAACCATGCGCATAACTAACGCTGGTGCAGGTACCAATTAAAATAAACCTGATCCAGAAGGGTGGTTTTTTCTTTTTACTCGGTTCCTTAAATAGCTTAGGATATTTTATGTAACGTTTAGCCAAAAGAACTAACCCCATGGTTAACCCAAAACCCAAAATAGGTGATATTAACAAGGAGAGACCGACATCTTTGACTTTTCCCCAATTTAAAGCCACTACGCCTACATCCGGGAGTAAGCCATAAGCAATTCCAACGCCGAAAATAGAGCCCAGTAAAGAGTGAGAGCTGGAACAGGGAAGTCCTAAATACCACGTACCCAAATTCCAGATAATTGCGGTTAATATTAATGACAAAATCATAGCAATGCTATGCGCTGAGCTCTGATCCGCAAGAATGGAAACCGGCAATAAATTCATAATACCCATGGCTACAGCTATTCCACCAAAGAAAACGCCTGCAAAATTGAAGATTCCCGACCAGATTACTGCAACCATAGGCTTCATAGAGTTGGTGTATATGACGGTTGCAACAGCATTGGCTGTATCATGAAACCCATTAATAAACTCAAAGCAGCAGGCGGCTAAAATGCAGATGATTAAAATAAGGAGCATTCCGAAGTCTAAACCAAACATAGATTAATTTTTTTAGATTAATTGATTACTGATGTTAGTGTATTTAATTAATGTTAAATTAAAGGAGAAGAGTTAAACAAAAAGTAAAGTCAATCTTAAATTAATGTTAAATCTTAAAAAAGGTTTGTTTTAGGGAACCTGGTAATATTTTAAAATGTATTTTCGTTTCAGCGATTCCTTATAAGACGAGTATCTCCAGGATTATCTTCGACTATTTTCATTTAGCTGGAGGTAATTTTACAATCGAAAACCAAAAGCCGTCGATCGATTGAATCACTTTTATAAATTGATTGAAGTCCAGAGGTTTGGTGATGTAACAATTAGCATGTAAATCATAGGTCTTTTTAATATCTTCTTCTGCCTGGGAAGTTGTAAAGATAATTACAGGTATCGTTTTCAGTTTTGTATCAGTCTTTATTTCAGCAAGAACCTCTCGTCCATCTTTTTTAGGAAGATTTAGATCAAGTATAATAAGACCAGGGCTGGGTGCATTTGCATATTCACCTGTTTTATACAGGAATCTCATTGCTTCAACACCATCTTTAACAATATACGGAGAGTATATGATTTTCGCATCTCTCAGACCTTACTGAATAAGACGAGCATCGCCAGGACTATATTCAACGATCAGGATGTTTAATATTCCAAAGGCACTTTTTGGATTGACTTGTGGGATTAAGGGAAATTGTGAATATTATTGAATTTTAAGGTTTAGGGGGGTAAATAAAATTGAGACTGTATGTTATATAACAAATAATCCGAAACGTTGTTTAGAACAGATCTAAATAACTTTCACCTCTGTTTTTTACTTCAGGAGTGAACCTAACCTTATTTTAGTTGTTCAACGTTTAAACGTAATATTCTTTCGCTAGCATGTGAATTGTAAAAGGCCCCTTAATATTATTTTACTTTCAGCGAGAATTTCTTTACCCCAACACTAAAACCTAAAATTATGGAAATGCAATCCATTGATATTCTTGGAAAATATCATCACCTTACAGAAAGCGTCAACAAAAACCTTCATTTTTTGAATAGATGCAACCCGAAGGAGATTGATATAACTTCACTAATTAGTTTCAACAACCGGCTTCTAATTTCAGATTGCAAAGCATTCCTCGAAGCTGTCAAAAGCGACATTGGCGGAGAAATTATAGAAGATGCTATGATAGGATCATTTTTATATTATGGCGAAATAACAAATTAGAGGCTGGATTAAAAGTAAAACCGACTCCTCGAAATGTGACTATCCAGCCTGATAATTGCAATTATATCTGCGTATGGTATTTTGAGACGATCCCGCCGAAGACGAATAGTTGTGTCCCTTACCGGAGACTATCGGAAAGATCAATAGTCGCATAAGCTACTCAGTTGCTCAGCTGAAGCTTCCATTATTAACAAGTATGATTTTGTTCATTATGGATGTTCTCCTTCCATATCTAAAAAGTTATTTTTTCAACAAATCTGTTTTGCAGAATATAACTTTTTCAAAACAAAACTCATCTGCTCATTGTTTTTAAACAGTGCATCCAGGTATCTTTTTAATAGGATAATTTTTTGCTTATCATTAAAAACAAACCACATGAAATTAATTCTACTGCTTTTTACTTTGCTTGTATCAATTCAGATTTCCGCACAACAGCTAGTGTCTGGTGCTGGTGGGTTTTATGCTAAAACTAATGGAAGTTTAAGCTGGTCATTAGGTGAACCTGCAATTAACACTTATGTTACATCAAACAGCATATTGACTCAGGGATTTCAGCAATATGTCAGAACCGGTACAGCTGTTCAAACTGTTGCAGGAAAAAGCACTATAGAGGTGTATCCAAATCCTGCATCCTCTTATATTAACATTGATGTAAACGCTGATCAGGTTTCAACCTATCAGTTTAAGTTGTACGATATGAATGGCAGGGTTGTAAAAGACGAGAGCCCAAATTCTTCAAGCTATTATCGTATCAATATTGAAGACATTCCTGCAGGGGTGTACCTCCTCGAAATAATTTCAAGAGCTGGCGTGGCTTCTTTCAAAATTGTAAAAAACTAAGCCCATTTATTATTTCTTAAATTAAAATACTACGTCATGAAAAAATTTGTACTTCTTACAGCAATCCTAATTTATTCCTTAGCGGTTTTAGTTTCCCCGGCACAACCCCCGCAAAATTTTAATTACCAGGCCATAGTCAGGGATAACTCGGGAAATCCGGTTCTTAACCAGAATGTGAATTTCAAGATGGTTATCCTGCAAGGTTCTGCGAGTGGAACAAATGTTTATAGCGAAACTCAAATTGTAAAAACCAATGGATTTGGATTGGCCACGCTGAGCATTGGGAGTGGAACAGTGACCAGTGGTAGTTTTTCGGGCATTCAATGGGGAAACGATAAATTCTTTCTTCAAACCGAAATTGATATAACAGGGGGGAGCACTTTTACATCAATGGGAGTTTCTCAGCTACTGTCAGTACCATATGCTCTGTATGCTGCTAATTCAAGTTCCCCGAAATTCGCCCAGTCCCCATTGATCATTAAAAACGATTCAATTGAAATTAGTAAGACGGCTGTGGTAAAAGGCAACATGATCACCTTCGATGGCAACAACTGGGTAGCGATTGGCCTTGATGTAAATCATCCTATTGTTGATGAAATACGTTCGGCTACGCCTGCTTCTAATATGCAGCCTTACCTGACTGTTAATTATTGCATAGCACTTCAGGGTATATTTCCTTCACGAACTGGAGCAAACCCTTTTTTAGGGGAAATTGAAATTTTTGGATTTAATTTTGCTCCCTTAGGCTGGGCAATGTGCAACGGTCAAGAATTGGCTATATCACAAAATGCAGCCCTTTTTCAACTTTTAGGTACCATATATGGGGGCAATGGTACAACTACTTTTGCATTACCTAATCTTCAGGGAAGGGTACCCATCCATTCGGGCCAAGGCTCAGGACTTACAAACCGTACTCAGGGGGATTCCGGGGGAACCGAAACTATTACAATCCAGTATAATGATAAGCACAGGCAATAATCATTTTTCTGAAACATGAAGTGTAAAACAAAGTTTCTGTTGGCTTGTGCCTTCCTGGCTTTGTATTGTCTTGTATGCCCTGTGGTTTATGCAAACAAGGTAGCTTTTGTTTTAGTGAAGATAAAAAAACAATACCCGGTGGCGATGTTTCAATTCAACGGAGACACAGCCAATGTTTCACCTCTGATTAAAAATGCTATCGGGCAATTTCATATAAGTCATATATTAAAGGCTTCATCTATTAGGTGGGATGAGGAAATTGCCCGTTGGATAAGAATTGATTTTTCACTGGGTGCTGATTTGGCTTATTTTAAGAAATGCTTCATGCAGCTTCCTTTTGTAGAAGAAATTGATGAAATTCCTGATCGCAGTTTAAACGAAGAATGGTGCTCCGGACGGTTTACCCAAAACTGGTTTCCGGATAGGGTACATTGCCCTTCAAATTTACTTTGTAACATTAAACACCCCATAAAAATAGCTATTGTGGACGATGCCTTCAGGTTATCGCATAAAGCGTTCAGGGATTTTATCTGGAAAAACCCGGGAGAGATTCCCGGAAACCATTTTGATGACGACGGAAATGGATATGCAGATGACTTTAGCGGTTGGGATGTGTCCGATGAGGACAATGATGTTTCCCCGCCAGATGCAAGATTGAACGAATTCTATCATGGAACCTATATCGCAGGTATTATTGCTACCGTCCTCATCAGGGCTTACGGTAAAAATGCACCGGAGTATTTCAAAATTATCCCTGTAAAATGCGTATCTGATTATGCTGAAAAAATGATTATCAAAGATGGGTACAAGGGCATTGAATATGCTATAAAAGTGGGGGCCGATATTATCAATTGTTCCTGGGCAGGCGACAACATTTCTACCTACGAAAAAGAGCTTTTACGAATTGCTAAAGAAAAAAATATACTTATTGTGGCATCGGCCGGCAATCTTTATGCAGAGAGAAATGAATTTCCTGCAGCCTACGAAAATGTAATAGGGGTAGCCGCAATTGATTCTATGAACAAAAAGTTGCCATTTTCAAATTATGGGGAATATGTGAGCTTATCTGCTCCGGGCATTGATATTTGCAGTGCAGGTGTAATGTCAGATAGCCAATACATGACATGCAAGGGGACCTCAGCATCAACAGCCATTGTTACTGCTGCCTGTGCTATTCTATTATCGCAAAAACCGCATATGACACCCGTAGATGTTAATCAGGCATTAAAAAATAGTGCACTAATTATCGATAGTATAAACATGAGATATTGTGGCAAACTGGGAGCTGGTTTATTAAATATCGAAGAATCACTTCAATCACTTAATCAACCATCGCATATTTTAGGATATGAAACAAAGCGGTCTCAAGGAGCACTTAACTATTCAGCTGTTTCTTCAACCGAACAAAATGAATGGTGTATCGAACCCATTGGAAAATATAAAGGGATAAAGTTTAGCCTCATTAAAACCGAAGGTAAGCCCGGAAATAGTAAACTTAGTTTTTTGGAGCTTTCTCGGGGTGGATGGAAGGAATATTCCGCCTATACATTCAGCAGCCTGCCCAATTCTTTGCTTATTCCAAGGCATCCGGTGATGGTAAAGTTTGAAAAAGCAAATTCCAGCCGAAATTTTTCCTGGAACCTGGGATTTGCAGTTATCACCATCGACTCAACTATATTGTACTGCTCAGGCACTCGCCACTTCGAGCTTAGTGAAGGTGAATTTGGCGATGGCAGCCAAGATGAAAACTATGCCAACAATTGCGACTGTAAATGGCTGATAACAGTTGAACCTGGAAAGCGTGTGCAAATTGATTTTACGGATTTTGATAGTCAGCCAAAGGTAGACTTTGTTTACCTTTATGATGGGGAATATGCAATCCCCGAAAATATCATCGCCAAGTTTAGCGGGCATGCAATTCCTCCGGTTGTCAGTTCTCGTACAAACAAGGTTTTGGTTTGGTTTGTAACTGATGGGTCTATAACCGGCAAGGGATGGCAATTGCACTATAAGGCAAAATAATTTTTTAAAATGCTTTGATTTAAGAGAGGGACTACTATCGTGATTCCGTTTGGAGAGGCCAAAATCAATAAAAGAATCCGGAAAGTTTATGGATCATATAAAAGCATGATTTTTTAATTGGATTTTATATCGTTATGGTCTCCTCATGTCATTTTTGATCAATTCATCCAAATCGTATACCGGACGCTCAATGTTATAAGGAATAGGCTTGTGGCTGAATTGCTGGAAGTAAAGCAAACAGGCGTCTTTCCAAATCTGAGCATTGGTACATTGACTGCGGAGTTTACTTTGCACCTGTGTAAAACGGGTTGAATCTACATAGGGCTGAATCTGGTCCCAAATCTTCTGAAATTCCCTGACCTGCTTTACCCCAGTATCGTAGCGATAGCAAATTTCGTTCCACAAGGTGTTTCCATTCTGCATTTTATAATCCCACGGCAGATGATGGAACCACAGCAGGAGGTTTTCCGGACAGGTTTTAGGATCGTCGAACTGCGATCTAAGCGGTTCATGATATTGACTCACAGCATTACTACCCGTTTGCGATCGGTTGAAGCCGACTCCTGCGCTGTCAGCCTGGTGATAGTATGGCGGAGTCCAATCTTTGCGCACACCTTTTGGTGCCCACCAGGGGCCCGGACCATAATGCTCATTTGCCGAAAAAATATGATGAAACCCAAGAGGCATCATATAGTTTACGGCTGCTTCGCGGCTTTGCAGCATCATTTGCTTAACAGGTTGCAGAAAATGTTCTGTCCAACCGGCTGATAAATTAACTGATTCATCCTTATTAGTAGTGGGAGGGTAAAAAGTTAGCTTAATCCATTCATCAGCAATTTTTTCGCTTGTTAAACGATTGTTCCATGCCAAACGACCAAATGCATACCAGTTTGCCTGTGCAAAGTGATGGCCGCACCAGTTGGCATCAAGTCCAATATTTGCAACACCAGCAAATGCGGTGTGTTTCTGAGGATAAATACTACCATCGGTACAACGGGCAACAGTGCTTCCTGCGCCTTCCTGATAAGTGTCGCTTTGCAGGCATTCTTCCCACATAGGTGCTAAAAAAACAAGATGAATAGAATGTCCCAGGTATTCTTGTGTTATCTGAAATTCTGGCATGACAGATGTTTTTTTCATCGCACCAAAAAGCGGGCTGAAAGGTTCCCTTGGTTGAAAATCGATAGGGCCGTTTTTTACCTGTATAATTACATTATCCCGAAACTTACCATCTAGTGGAATAAACTCGTTATAAGCCTGTTTAGCCCTATCCTTATCGTTAGGACTGTAAACAAAAGCACGCCACATCACAACGCCGCCAAAAGGCTTCAGGGCGTCGGCCATCATATTGGCACCATCAGCATGGTTACGCCCATAATCCTGAGGCCCTGGCTGTCCTTCGCTACTGGCTTTTACTAAAAAACCGCCAAAATCAGGAATTTTACTGTATATTTCTTTAACCTTATCTTTCCACCATCTTATAACCTCAGGGTTTAACGGATCTGAAGTTTTTAAACCACCTGTTAACGAAGGGGAAGAAAATTTTACTGAAAGATATGTTTTTATTCCGTACGGACGCAACACTTCAGATATTGCCTTTACTCTTTCGAGATATTCCTGCGACAACATTAATGGCGAAGCATTTACGTTATTGAGGACAGCTCCGTTTATACCGACAGATGCATTGGCACGGGCATATTCCTGCCACAGGGCTTTATCATTTTCAGTAACAACAAAAGGATTTTCCTTGCGCCAGAATATGGAACTACCAGCATAACCCCGTTCTACGGAACCATCAAGATTGTCCCAATGGTTTAAAACACGAATTTCGTATGAGGGATTAGAAACCTCATCCTCTATGGGCGACCCGGTGCTCTGACGACGCAGGAGTTCATAAACGCCATATAAAATACCCAGGTCAGTATTGGCTTGTACTCCATTTATGATTAGCTTATAACCATCGCCTTTTATGGCTTTGTCGCGTTTAATCGCTAAAACTATCGTAGCACCGGCTTTTCCCTGCCAGCTTTTCTGTAATTCTTCTCTGGCAATGGTAAGGGTGGCAGAACTCTTAGTGCAAATGACATTTACTGTTCCTGTACTTTCACTGCGGAGCCAAAGACTGTGCCCATCTTCAGCATGTGCATAAAGGACCGTAATAATCAAAATAAGTGCACTGATAATAGCTTTCATGTGACAATATTTATTTTAATGATAAAACAATTGTTTTGCAATAATAGAAAATTTATTTAAGTATTTCTCCCAAGCAGGAGGGCCGTTAAGTATTAAAAAAATGCCATTTTATGTGAAACCTCTTCAAGGTTTTTAATGATTTTTATTTTGAGATATTTGCTACCGCGCAATATAATGAGAGAAAAATAAACAAGCAACATCCATTATACCCAATACATCATTTGTTATAGTCGTCTCTTACTTCTTTGTATTTCTTTGTTGCGTCGACATAACTGGTTAAACTTAATGCAACGTGATAAAACAACCGTCCTTAAGTATCTTGTGCTATGGTTTCTTTACGCTTTTTGGGCGTTTTGGGCTGGGGATGAATACCGAAAGGAAGTTTATTAAAATACTTTTCTAAGCTCCGGATCAACTTTATTTTACCATAATTATTTATTAACAATTAATTAACTATTAAACATTTAACTTATGAAACTAAACAATTTTATTTTTACAATGGCTATTGTTTCAATAGCATTCGCAAGTTGTTCGAAGGAGAAAGAACAAAAAATCCCAGCAGATGCACAGTTGAAGGCCGCAGCAGTTATTGATGGCAATATTTATTATCAGACAATTGATGGTTTTGGCTTCTCCAGCGCATGGTGCGGCAAACTCACCAGTACCAAGAACAGTTCACTCTATAGTACTCTTGGTTTTTCAATCTTACGCGTACGTATTGACCAAAGCAGCAGCAACTGGGGCGATGAAACATCGAACGCTGCCGCAGCTCATGCAGCCGGTGCTAAGGTCTTAGGTTCAGAATGGTCACCACCTGTTGCATGGAACAGCAACGGCCAAAGTACTGGCGGGTATTTACTTTCAAGCCACTATGGAGACTATGCTAACTACTTGAAGAGCGCAGCAAGCACAATTAATTTAGATTATGTGTCCTTTCAGAATGAGCCGGACATGGGTGCTGTTGACCCAAGTGGTGTTGTGTCATGGAGTGCAAGCCAGATGCTAACCTTCCTGAAGAACAACTCAGCAACTATAGGGAAACCCATTGTTTATGCTGAGTCGTTCTGCTTTAACGATGCCTATACGGATCCCGCGTTGAATGACGCCTCTGCCGTCAGCAAGATTTCAGTTATTGGAGGTCACATATACGGCGGCGGGCTTAATACCCATCAAAATGCCTTGAATAAGGGTAAACATGTATGGATGACCGAACATTATGTAGCCAACAGCCGCGACGACATAAATAATGCCGTGACACAGGCTAAGGAAATTCAGGATTGCATGAATAGCCAGATGAGTGCCTATATTTACTGGTGGGTTAACGACAATGACGCTTCTGTAGATTTGGTAAACCAAAGCGGATCTATCTACAAGGCCGGCTATGTGGCTGGGCAATTTGCAAAATGGATTCGTCCCGGCAAACAGCGGATCGCATGTACTTACAATCCGAACACTAATGTTTATGTGACTGCTTATCGCGGTAATGGAATCGTTGTCGTAGCTGTTAATAATGGCAGTTCGTCTGTTAGCCAGACTTTCTCATTTTCAAACATAACAGGACTGACCACACTTAATGTGAATCAAACCTCCAGCAGCGAGAACATGGCGTCGATGGGAATTGTTACTGTCTCGAACAATAGTTTAACCTATACACTGCCGGCGAAGAGTGTCACAACGTTCCATCAGTTCTAGGAATATCCGGCATATTGATGGTCACACAAACGATGCTATACTTGTGGCGCAAACAAAAAAGCATGGCGGCAAAATACCGTCATGCTTTTTTTGATGTGAGTCTGTCATATAATAATGAAGGCCACTAAAAAGCGGCCTTCATTATTACTTAGAATAATTAATCTTAGTTAATTATTTTTTTGGTTTTTTAGCACCACCATCAACAATACTAGCTAAATCGCTACCTGCTTTAAACTTTACAACTTTCTTAGCTTTAATGTTTAAAGGTTTGCCTGTTTGTGGATTACGACCAACTCTGGCAGCACGTTTGGCAACACTAAACGAGCCGAAACCTACTAAAGAAATACGATCACCTTTTTTCAAAGATTTTTGCGTAGATTTAATAATAGCTTCTAAGGCCGATTTGGAATCTTTTTTAGAAAGTTTACTTTCTTTTGCAATGGCATCAACTAATTCTGCTTTGTTCATAATAAGTGTTTTTAGAAATTATAAAATAAAAGTAGTAAAAATTATTTAATTAAAGCAAATTAAATTAGATTGTTACAGTCAAAACTATATGAAAAATCATCATCAAGGCCACGGTATCAAAGGGATTTAGCTATTTAAATTTAGTTGAGTTTCTATCTCATTCATACTTTAAATGGAACCTTATTTATACAATCTAGTCAACTTACCCAATAAGGTACTTAAGTAAATTTATAAACTGTGACAACTGGAATATGCGCTGAAGTAAAATGACCAATGCCACAATACGATTGGAACGAACAGAGCAACGAACGAATAAGAATAATGACGATCAGTAATTGGAAGTTGCAGGG